>JAFGED010000355.1 GCA_016931785.1 Anaerolineae bacterium | reverse complement strand
TTGAGCCATCTTCACCTCCTGACCTTTTACAAGGTCAAGTGTACTCGGATAGCTCATTGTGCTCAACCGGCACGATTTTATGAGACTCTACACTGGCCATCACCCTGCACGGCCAACGAGGACGGGTGGGCCTGGCCCTCCTACGCCACGCTGGCGCGGGAGACCGGCTACAGCGAGGACACCATCCGGCGGGCGCTGGCCCACCTGTGCAAGCTGGAGATCGACGGCCACCGCGTCCTGCTGCGCTACCAGTCCAAGGGCCAGGAGGGCGCCTTCCAGAGCAACCGCTATCTCCTGTTCCCCAGCGCCGAGGAGGTCGCCCGTTACGAGGGACAGGGCGTGTCTCACCTGGGGGCGGAGACCGGTGGGGGCTTCGACGACCGTGGTGGCAAAACCCCACCACGGCCACCGTGGTGGGAAAAACCATCGTCGGAAAACCCCACCACGAAGAAGAACCATGATAAACCAGAAGATGATGATAATGATGACGGCCACCGGCCCGCGAGCGATCTCACCTCACCCGAACAGGGCACAGACGACGACAGCCAGGATGAGACGTCGGCGCCGGACCTGCCCGCCAAACCACCGCGTCCCACCAGGCGCGCCCGGCCTGCCCCAACTGGCGGTGACCCCGTGCTGGGCGAGGTGGTGCGACTCTACGAGGCGGAGATCGGCGCGGTGACCGAGGGGGTGATGCAGAGGCTCCTGGCGCTGGTCGAGGAACACGGTGACCTGGACGTGTGGCAGCGGGCGTTCGACGCCGTGGTGGGATCGAACGTGCGCCGCCTGGACTACCTGGAGACCTGTCTGGAGAACGATGGCCAGCCGAAGCCTGACGCCCGGGCCAGCCCAACCAGGGGCAAACGCGCCCGGCCGCGAGCCGGTCGCCAGCGCCGACCGGCGGCCAACGCGGGACTCGGGGGAGGACTGCGCGGGCGCGTCGTCTCCCCCGAGGAGATGCCGCAGGTCGAGCCGGAGGAACCGCTCCCCCTGCCACAAGTGAGGTGACGACCGATGGACGATCAAGCACGGATCCACAGGGTACAGGAACTGGAGCAGACCATCGCCAACTGCTCCGTGTGCGGCGGGCTGGGACTGACCAAGCTGGACATCCACGACCCGGCCGACCCGCGCTTCGGCAAGCTGGTCCCCTGCCCTGCCTGCGGGCCGGCGGTGCGCGAGCTGCACGAGATGCGCTTGATGGAACGCCTGCGGGAGCCCATCAGCCGCTACACGGCGTTAGTGGGGGATCTGCAGGCATGCACTTTCGAGAATTTCGACGCGCAGCGGGACAGGCGGCTGGTGAACGTGCGCAACGCCGTCATCCGCTTCGTGCAGGGGGAGATCCCCTGGGTGTACCTGTACGGGCCGCCGGGCAACGGCAAGACCCATTTGGCGGCAGCGGCGACCAACACGCTGGTCGCCCGGGGCCGGGCGGTGCTCTTCGCCACCGCTCCGGAGCTCCTGGCGATGATCCGGGACGGGTTCGACGCCGAGCAGGCCGAGGACCTGATCGGCCTGCGCCAGCGCGTGCCGTGGCTGGTGGTGGACGACCTGGGGGCGGAGCGTCTGACCGACTGGGCCGCCGAGGTGCTGTTCCGCGTGTTCAACATGCGCTACACGGCCAGGGCGCACACGCTCGTGGTGAGCAACGTGCGACCGGAGGAGGCGCCGGAGGCGAGGCTGCGCTCACGGTTCCTCGACGTCGCGGTGTGCCAGGTGGTGCCGAATGGCGGGGAGGATTATCGGCGGTGCGGAAACAGATGAAGGTAGATTGCAGGCGACCACTGGATCGACAGGAAGATAGCAGGCAAAACAGCGGCGACGACTACCGTTGGAGCAGGGACAGGGCGAGGGTATGCCGATGATGGGCGAGATGGAAGACAAAATGACGGGAAGCGAAAGTGGCTGCCAGTCATGTTGCAATCTGCCGAAAGTAGTATACTATACCGTCGATACGAACAACACAGCCGAATAGGATGCAGCGAGCGGAAAAGACGAGATGAGAGATCAAGATGAGAGAGCCAATCTGACGTCAGTCCTGCACGGCAGTTGGTCGGACGGCGTCTTCTTTGCCTGGGGCGAGTCGTCGGAACCCGCACCAAAGCCGCGCGGACGCCGCCCCCGCGTGCGGCCGCACCCCCACGCCGCGCCGCCGGATCGCCTGCGCGAGACCCTGGAGAGGTTGGCTCCGCTCGGCACGTGGGCAGACGCGCCCACGGCAACGCGGGTGATCCTGTTGCCGTCAGGCACGGACGGGCCACTCCTGCCACCATGGCTGGTCCCCGAAGCAGACACCGTCGCGACAGGCACCGAAGCAGAGTCTGAACCACGCCTTACCCCCTGGAAAGTGACCGGCCTGGCGCTGGACGTCGTCGCCGCCCTGGATTTTCTGGTCACGCTGCCGTTGGGCGAGACGGGGGAGCGATGGTGGGGCGCCGACTTGCGCTACTGGGGCCTCGTCGCCAAGCTGGGGTTAGAACTCCTGGCGCACCACAAGTATCTGCCCGGCATTGCAGAGAGCGGGGGGCAGTATCGGGCCGTCTGGCTGCCGATGATGGACGACCCCCACGACCGGGCGCGACTGCGCGCCATGGCCCAGGCGATGCCACCCGTCTGCCGGGCGCTGTTTGCTCCTTCGACGGCTCGACTGAGTTCGAAGTCAGGCTCAGGACGAAGCGCAGGTGATCACCCCGAGGCCGACCGAGCCCCCGCGCCGCACGCGTTGCTGGACAGCTTCGTCAAACGATTGGTGGACCAGGCCGTGCGCGGCTGGGGCCGCGGGCGGCTGAACCGGCGGCGCAAACCGCCCCAGGGCGTCGCCGGCGCGTGGTGGTCGGCGCTGTGGGACGAGGGCGGGCAAATCGAGGTGCCATTGGCGCAGCGCCGCGAGTTGGTGCGCCTGTTCGACGCCTGGCAGGGGTGGGTCGGACAATTGCAGGGCGCGGCCGAGGCGACGTTCCGTCTTTGCTTCCGGCTGGAACCGCCGGAGGTGGACCCGGAGAGCGGGCAGGTGACCTCGCCCGACTGGGCCTTGCGTTACATGCTCCAGGCCAACGACGATCCCAGTCTACTGGTGCCGGCCGAAAAGGCGTGGAGCGCGCGGGGCGGCACCCTGCGCACCCTCAACCAGAAGTTCGAAGGGGCCCAGGAGCGGCTGCTGGCCGGGTTGGGCCTGGCGGCGCGCATCTTTCCGCCGATCATGGCCAGCCTGCGCACGGCCCGCCCGCAATCCTGCAAGTTGACGGTAGACGAAGCGTATGCCTTCCTGCGAGAGGTGGGACCGCTGTTAGAGGGAAGCGGTTTGGGCGTGTTGGTGCCGCCCTGGTGGAACAAGCCCGGCGCCCGGCTTGGGGTGCGGGCCAAGCTCAAGGCGGACGCGAACATCGTCGGCAAGGGCATCCTCAACCTGAACGCGCTGGTACAGTTCGAGTGGGAACTGGCCCTGGGCAACGAGCTGCTATCGCGCGAGGAGTTCGAACGGCTGGCCGCGCTCAAGATGCCCCTGGTGCGGGTGCGCGGTCAATGGGTGATGCTGCAGCCCGACGAGATCGAGGCTGCCATCGCCTTCTGGGAAAAGAAGCAGCAGGATCAGATGACGCTGCGCGATGCGCTGGGGATGGCGCTGGGGGCCACCCAGGAGGTCGGCGGGCTGCCGCTGCACGGCGTCGAAGCGTCCGGCTGGCTGGACGACCTGTTGAGGCAACTGCAGGAGGACGAGCAACTACGCGAACTGCCTTCCCCGCGCGGTTTCGTGGGCCAGTTGCGGCCCTACCAGGTGCTCGGTTATTCCTGGCTGGCCTTCCTACGCAAGTGGGGCCTGGGCGCTTGCCTGGCCGACGACATGGGGCTGGGCAAGACGATCCAGGCTATCGCCCTGCTGCTGCGCGAGCGCGAGCAGGCCGAGGATGGCGTCGGGCCGGCGCTGGTGATCTGCCCCACCTCCGTCGTCGGCATCTGGAAGCGCGAGATCGTGCGCTTCGGGCCGGGCTTGCGCGTGATGGTGCATCACGGGAGCGAACGCGCCAAGGGCGAGGATTTCGTCGCGGCAGCGCAAGCACACGACGTGGTCATCAGCACCTACGGCCTGGCGCGACGCGACGCGGACGACATGAGACAGGTGCCGTGGAGCGACGTGATCCTCGACGAGGCGCAGAACATCAAGAATCCCAGCGCCAAACAGACGCAGGCCGTTCGCAGCCTCCCGGCCGCCAACCGCGTCGCGCTGACGGGCACGCCGGTCGAGAACCGGCTGTCCGAGCTGTGGTCCATCATGCAGTTTCTCAACCCGGGCTTCCTGGGGTCGCGGACAGGGTTTCGCCAGGCGTTCGCGCTGCCCATCGAACGGTACCAGGACGAGGATGCCACCAAGCGATTGAAAGGGCTGGTGGGGCCGTTCGTCCTGCGCCGCGTCAAGACCGATCCCACCGTCATCCAGGATCTGCCCGACAAACTGGAGATGAAGGTCTACTGCAACCTGACCGCCGAACAGACGACGTTGTACGAGGCGGTGGTCAAAGAGTCGTTGGAGCGGGTGGAGTCGGCGGACGAGGAGGGCATCCAGCGACGCGGCGTAGTGCTGGGCGCGCTGATGCGGTTGAAACAGGTCTGCAACCACCCGGCGCAGTTCCTGGGCGATGGCTCCGCGCTGCCGGGACGCTCGGGCAAGCTAGACCGGCTGGGCGGGATGTTGGAGGAAGCGCTCTCCGTTGGCGATCAGGCGTTGGTGTTCACCCAGTTCGCCCAGATGGGCCACATGCTGCAGACGCACCTGAGATCGCTGTTCGGCGTCGAGGTGCTCTTTCTGCACGGCGGTACGCCGCAGAAGCGGCGCGACCGGCTGGTGGCGCGCTTCCAACAGGGGCGCGACGCACCGATCTTTATCCTCTCGCTCAAGGCCGGCGGCACGGGGCTGAATCTGACGGCTGCCAATCACGTCTTTCACTTCGACCGTTGGTGGAACCCGGCCGTGGAGGACCAGGCCACCGACCGCGCTTTTCGCATCGGGCAGACGCGCGACGTACAAGTGCACAAGTACATCTGCGCCGGCACGCTGGAGGAAGGGATTGACGAGTTGATCGAGAGCAAGAAGGCGCTGGCCGAAAGCGTCGTCGGCGCGGGAGAGGGTTGGCTGACCGAGTTGAGCACCGACGAACTGCGCGACATCATACGATTGCGGAGGGAATAGAACGATGGCAAGACGACGTTCTAGTTATTACGACAGCTACTGGCCGCGCTACACACCCACGCGCCCCATCGAGGTGGAGGGTGGCATCAAGGCCAAGAGCAAGCGGGGCAGATTCATCGAGAACTGGTGGGCCGACCGCTGGATCAAGGCCCTGAAAGTCCTGATGGACTCCGGGCGGCTGAGCCGCGGGCGCAGTTACGCCCGGCGCGGCCAGGTGATGGAGATCGACGTCGAGCCGGGCCATATCTCGGCGCGGGTGCAGGGGTCTCGTCGCACGCCGTACAAGGTCAGCATCGCGCTTCAGCCGTTGAGCGACCACCAGTGGGACGCGGTATTCGACGCGCTGGCCGAGCAGGCCATCTTCGCCGCTCAACTGCTCAACGGCGAGATGCCCCCCGACATCGAGCAGGTCTTCGACGCGGTCAAGGTGCCGCTCTTCCCCGCCTCGCGGGGAGACCTGGAGACGGACTGCTCCTGCCCCGACTGGGCCAACCCGTGCAAGCACATCGCCGCCGTCTACTACCTGTTGGGGGAGCGCTTCGACGAGGACCCGTTCCTGCTGTTCGAGTTGCGCGGGCGGAGCAAGGACGAGGTCGTCGCCGCCCTGCGCGAGCGGCGCGTCCAGGGGATGGAGGCGGTGGACGAAGCGATCTACGTGCCCGACGCGGTCGAAGCGGTCGAGACGGTTGGCCTAGAGGAATGCCTGGATCACTACTGGGCGTTGGGCATCGAGGTGGAGAAGGTGGCTCTGAGGATCGGAGAGCCCAAGGTGGAGATGGCGCTGCTCAAGCGCCTGGGCGTGCCCGATCTCGAGGGAATAGAGGCGCGGAGCTTTTGGGGGCAGATGGAGCGGGTGTACGACGGGGTCACCGACCGCGCGCTGAAGGTGGCTTTCGCGGACGCCGACCGGGCGAGTG
Source organism: Anaerolineae bacterium (assembly GCA_016931785.1). Lineage (GTDB taxonomy): Bacteria > Chloroflexota > Anaerolineae > B4-G1 > B4-G1 > JAFGED01. The sequence goes on along the minus strand of JAFGED010000355.1, from coordinate 227 downwards.
ACGGCAAAGCCTCGTGATCGCAGGAGGTAGAGCAAACGATGGAAAAAGAAGCACACTGCAAATGCAGGTCCGGCTGTCGAGACAGGCGCTGCCCCTGTCTCAAAAACAACGAGCCTTGTGATGAGCACTGTACCTGTACGGATTGCCACAACCCGCTGAATGGCGTGGACGTGGAAGCCCTATCCATCTGCGCCATTCAAAACATCGACGAGTACAAAGCCCTTTCG
>JAFGED010000354.1 GCA_016931785.1 Anaerolineae bacterium | reverse complement strand
TGCGCCAACCCCTTGGCCGCTGCGATCAGGCGCACGATCTCGGCAAAAGCTGTGGGGTCGCGCCCTTTGCGGCCCGCCCCGGCGCCGTCCACCTGCGGCGAGGCCAGCAGCCCGCTGGCGTACTCTGGCGTGACGCTGCCGCCGTAGATGATGCGTACGGCGCTGGCACAGCCAGCGCCGTACGTGCGGTTGAGCCATTGCCGGACGATGCCGCAGCCTGCCGCAACGTACTCCGGCGGGGCGGGCTGTTTTACGCCGATCGTCCACTCTGGCTCGTAAAGCAATGCCATCCGGTTGACCTGTTCCTTGGCACAGCCGGCCAGTATGGTGGGCAGGCGCGCCTCCAGTATCTCTCGGGCTTGCCCGCGCTCTGTGGCGCTTTCGCCGATCAGCAGGATGGGCCGCAGGCCGGCCTCGAACGCCGCGTGCACCTTGCGGTTGATGTCCTCGTCGGTTTCGTTCCTGCTGCGGCGGATCTCCCAGTGGTTCAGCATCACCCACTCGCATCCCGCGTCGGCCAGCAGCGGGGCAGAGATCTCGCCGGTGTGGGCCAGGCCCGGCGCGGCGCAGAGGTTCTGTGCCCCCAGGGCGATGGGGGAGTCGGCCAGGGCCTGCGCTACGGCGTGGAGTGCCGTATGTGGTGGACAGAGGACGATGTCGACTGCTTGAGCCAGATCGCCTACGGCAGCGCGGAACTTGTACACGAAAGCGCGGCTTTCGGGGATCGTCATGGCCATTTTCCAGTTGGCGAGGGCCAGGGGCTTGCGGTTCATATTTGCGTCTCCTCGCTTGTGAGTATATCACGTCACGATACGGCGTAGGACGAAATGGCGTTTGCCGAAACAGGCACTGCCTGGTTTGCCCAGGCAGTGCCACAAGAGAGGAGGAAATCCTTGCGATTATGTTCGGGTTACCTGCGCCGCTATTTGCGCCGCTATTTGCGCCGCTATTTGCGCATGATGCGGCGCTGCAGGCGATAGATCGGCGTCATCGCCGCCATCGTCATATCCTGCAGCCGCGCGCGGGCGGCGACCTGCGTGCTCCACACGGCATTCCGTACCGGCTTGAACAGGCTTGCCAGCAGCGGCGAGTCCTCGACGTTGATCAGTTCCTCAACTTCTGATTCTGGCTGCCAGTGCAGCACTGCCGCTCCCCAGGTGAGTCCTGCGCCAAAGCCGATCAGCACCACGTGATCGCCCGACTGGAGGCGGCCTTCTTCCAATGCATCGCACAGCGCCAGGGGGATTGAGGCTGCCGAGGTGTTGCCGTAGCGCTCGACGTTGACCATCATCTTCTCCGGCTCTACGCCCAGCCGCCGCATCGCCAGGTCGGTGATGCGGGCGTTGGCCTGGTGTGGGATGATGAGGTCGATGTCGTCCCAGGATAGCCCGCTGGCCCGCACGACGTTGGTAACTGCCTCGGTCATCTTGCGGGTGGCGAACTTGAAGATGCGCTTGCCATCCATGCGCAGGTAGTGCTCGCGGTTATGCAGCACCTCCTCGCTGAAAGGCTTGACGCATCCGCCGCCGGGCGCCATGAGGGCGTCCCAGTCGCTGCCGTCGGATCCGAGCTCGCAGCTCAGGATGCCGGTGGGCGTGTCGCTGGCCTCTACCAGCACCGCCCCGCAGCCATCCCCGAAGAGCACGCAGGTGGCGCGATCCGTCCAATCGACGGCTTTGGAGAGGGTCTCGACGCCGACCACCAGCACGCGCTCGTACAGGCCGGTCTCGATGAATTGGCTGGCGGTCACCAGGCCATAGACGAAACCGGTGCAGCCAGCCACCAACGTAAAGGCTCCTGCTCTGGTCGCACCGAGTTGATCCTGCACCATGCTAGAGACCGGCGGGCAGAGGTAGTCGGGAGTGGAGGTGGCGATGATGATGAGGTCGACTTCTTCTGGGGAAACGCGCGCCTGTTCCAGGGCCTTGCGGCAGGCCTCGAGCGACATGGTGGCCGTCGTCTCGCCCGGTCCGACGACGTGCCGCTCACGGATGCCTGTGCGGGTGACGATCCATTCGTCGGAGGTATCGACCATCTGCTCCAGGTCAAAGTTGGTCAGGACACGCGCGGGAACAGACTTGCCCCAACCGGTGATACGTCCGTACCGCTTCATGTGGTTCTCCCCCTGCGCTATTCTTGCCTGAAAGAACACTGCCGGGGAGGAAAAGTTACGCGTCAGTTCCCTTCGAGCAACACGCGCCGCAGCACCTTACCGAAGGGGGTTCGGGGCAGGGCATTGCGGAACTCGATGAACTTGGGGATCTTGTACGGGGTCAGGTTCTCGTGGCAGAACGCCCTGATCTCGTCCTCTGTGGCGGACGCGCCCTCTTCGAGGACGAGAAAGACTTTGACGCGTTCGCCCTTTTCGACGCCGACGTGGACGCCGATGGCGGTGCATTCTTTGACCTTGGGATGTTGGCACAGTACTTTTTCGATCTCGCTGGGGTAGATGCTGAGGCCGCTCGCGCCCACGATCACGTCTTTCTTGCGGTCTACGATCTGAAAGTAGCCGTCTGCATCCATGCGGGCGATGTCGCCGGTGTGGAGCCAGCCGTTGTGCAGGGCGTAGGCCGTTTCGATGGGTTTCTGCCAGTAGCCCTTCATCACCTGCGGCCCGCGCACGATCAGCTCGCCGGCCTCGCCTTGCGCCAGTTCCTGTGTGCCGGTGGCCATGTCCACGATCTTGGCCTCGGTGTTGGGCAAGGGCAGGCCGATCGTGCCGATGCGACTTTCGTCAAAGATGGGGTTGGCGTGCGTGACCGGGCTGGCCTCGCTGAGGCCGTATCCCTCCACCAGCCGCCCGCCGGTGATCGTCTCGAATGCTTGCTTGACCTCTTTGGGCAGGGGGGCGGCTCCGCTGATGCAGGCCTTGATGGATCTGAGATCGTACGCATCGATGTCGGGGTGGTTGATGACGGCGACGTAGAATGCTGGCACGCCGGGATAAAAGCCGGCGCCGTGTTTTTCGATCGATTTCAGGATGTGCGCCGTCACGCGTGGGTTGACGATGAGCACGATCGTCGTGCGGGTGCGGATGCCCAGGTTCATGCAGGTGGTCATGCCGTAGCTGTGGTAAAAGGGCAGGGCGGCCAAGATCATCTCCTCCCCCTCGTTCAGAGCTGGGAACCAGTGTCGAATCTGCACGGCGTTGGCCTGGATGTTGTGATGCGATAGCTGCGCGCCCTTGATGGTGCCGGTGGTGCCGCCGGTGTACATCAGCACGGCGGTATCTCCCATAGAGATCTCGACCGGTGTCGGTTTGGCCGGTTTGCATTTTAGGGCGTCCTGGAACCAGATGGTGTCCGCGTCGGCGGAGATATTCTGAAAGTGCCCTTCCTTCTTCTCCCGGAAAGTGGCGAAGAGAAGCCGGAGCGGCCGGGGAAAGTACTCCTTGACGTTGGCGACGATGACGTGCTCGAGCTTTGTCTCGGCGCGCACCTGCTTCACAGTGGGGTAGGTGAGGCTGAGGGTGACGATGACCTTCGCGCCGGAATCGTTGAGCTGGTACTTGAGCTCGCGGGCGACGTACTCGGGATTGGAGGGCACGGCGATCCCGCCGACCATGAGCGTGGCATAATACGCGATGACGAACTGGGGGCAGTTGGGCAGGTGGATGACGACGCGGTCGCCTTGTTTGACCCCCAGCGCCTGCAGACCGGCGGCAAAGCGCGTCGTCAGGTCGCACAGCTGTCCGAAGCTGATCGCCCGATCCAGGAGCAGGTTCCCCAGCGGCTCGACCACGCTGCCATAGATCAGCGCCGGATGGTGAGGATAGCGGCTGGCGTTCTCGGTCAGATCCTGCGTGATCGGGTAGTTTGGGATATCGACTGTTGCCGGCGTTCCCTCTTCATAGTGGGCAAGCCAAGGTTTTTCCATTCCCGCCCCTTGATGGATGGTACACCCTGTAAGAACACTGTGGGGGAGAGGGCGTTGCGAGGACGACCTGTTTCCCATCTGTGTAGGCACGATTGTACACGTGTCTGCCGAAAGGGCAAACGTATGGAGTAACTGGGTAATTCGAAGCAGGCAGCGGCAGGTTGGAGACTTGGGCGGACGAGGTGCAGGTTTGCACCTTTGGCAGATTTTTCAATCCGCCGTGATTGGCAGCACGACGGTGAAGGTGCTGCCCTTCCCGACCGCGCTCTCCAGGCGGATCTCGCCCTCCATGAGGTCGACCAACTGCTTGACGATGGTGAGGCCCAGGCCCACGCCGGCAGCGGAGGTGCCCTCTACCTGGCGGAAGGGCTCAAAGATGACGTCTTGGGCGTCCTCGGGGATGCCGCGGCCGGTATCGGAGACCGCCAGCGCCCAGTGGGCCTCGTCGGCGGCGAAGGCGCGCACCTGCACCGATCCCTCCTCGGTGAACTTGATGGCATTGCCCACCAGGTTGAAGAGCACCTGGCTCAGCTTCTCCCGGTCGCCTGTGACGATTTGGGGTATGTCGTCGCCGACAAATCCGGTCAGCTCCAGCCCTCTATCCTGTGCCAGCACGCCCATGGCGTTGGTCACCTCCTCGACGAGGCCGGATGGGGAGAGTGGGGCAAGGCGCAACTGGAGGATGCCCGCCTCGATCTGCGCCTGCCCCAGGAGGCTGTTGGCCAGGCTGAGCATGTACTGGGTATTGGCGTAGATGCGATCGATAGCGTGGCGTTGTTCCTCCGGTGAGGTGTAGACGTCTTCGCGGATCAGTTCGGTCAGGCCCAGGATGGCGCCGAGGGGAGAGCGCAGGTCGTGGGAGGCGATGGAGAGGAAGGTGGACTTCATGCGGTCGACCTCGGCTTCCCGGGTGAAATCGCGAAAGACGGCCACGGTGCCGATCTCCTCACTGGAGCCGAGTTTGACGGGTGCCGCACTCATCGAGAGGGTCTTTTCATCCCACTGCACCTTGATGCTGGGGTAGTGAGTGGATCTGTCTTTCAGGATAGCGGCGATCACTTCTTGGTCGTGCGTGCTGACGTTATCGCTCACCCACGCATCTATGGCGCGACCTATGATCTCATGGGGGGGATGGCCTAGCAGGCGCTCTGTGGCGGGATTGGCGATGGCGGCGCGACCGTCGGTGTCAAAGACGACGATGCCATCGGCGGTGGAGTCGAGGATGGCGCGCAGCTCGCCCGTGCGCTGCTCGACGCGCTGGTCGAGCTCCAGGTTGAGAGTGCGCATGTTGTGCAATACCTGTTCCAGGTCGCGCGCCACCAACTGCGATATGGCTGCGATTGAGAAGAGATTAAAGATCGGCGTCACATAGACGCCGGTACCTAGCAAGATGCCGGCCACTATAGTGGCTACACTTCCTAAACCGGCAATTATAAAGCTGGCATCGGGACGTAGTAAGAAGCTTGAGAGGAATGCCGAGATGGCCACTCCAGATGTCAAAGCGGCCAGCAGCCAGTTATCTGGCATGTTGGCATAAACGCTGCCTGCGAGCAATACCACAAACAGGTATGTAGCCACACGCTCTGACCAATAGCGATTGATGATGAAGACGATGACGACGAACAGTACAGCGGCCCAGGTATTGATCTCGCCTATCCAAAAAGCGCTGGGATCATCGGATGATATCGGGGCTGGTGGATGCCCGCTGGTCATGAGGAGGAGAAAAACCACTTCTTGGATGAGTATAGTCGCCAGCATAATCGCCAAAAAGATGTTGAGCAATTTCTGTCGGCGGATT
>JAFGED010000353.1 GCA_016931785.1 Anaerolineae bacterium | reverse complement strand
TGTGTTTCATCTCAGTTAGAGAACGGGGGGAGCGGGCGGCGAAGCCGCCCGCTCCCCCCATCCTTACAACTCATTTGAAACGCACCCGAATGATTTTTGTCAACCAGCCTTCAAGGTTCTATCATATTCGCAGATGGTCTCATTCTTGCGAGTCTATCCGCTGGTCGCCCGTTCGCCGTGGGTCGGCAGAGCCTTCGCCTTGGCGCCTCAGAAAGCCGATCGCCCGCGTCAGTCCCAGGGTGGCCAGCGCGCCGAGCAGCAGTGCTGCGCCAAAGCTAAACTCGATCCTCGCTCCCAGCGCGACTGCGCCGAGCAGCAGGCTTGCACCGTCGACGATCAGCAGCCGTTGGAGGTGGCGGCGCTCTAACGTGCGTGCGCCTTTGACCTGCCCCGACTTGCGCAGTTGGTGGGCAAAGTGATCCAGATCCCAGGCAGAGAGCGCCCCCACTACGCCGGCGAGCATCCAGATGCCTCGCAGGCTCATCCCCAGGCCGACGGCGGCGATGATCACAAAGCAGGCCAGCCCTACGGAGGCCGTCCAACCCCAGCCGCGCCACAGGCCCAGCAGCCACAGGCCCCCTAGAACTGCGATAGCGATCACAATACTCCAGGAGCCGTTCAGGCCGTATGCCAGGGCCAGCGCGCCCGCAGTCAGCGCGATGCTGGCAGGCAGGGCCCTGGCAGTCAGTGATGGCGTCTCGTTCACGGCGCGACTCCGATGGTGCGGAACCAGTGGGCCGTCCGGCTGAGGGAGGTGTGGATTGCCTGGTCGAAGGGTCTATCGACTTGCCAATCCACGACCTGGATGCCGGCCCGCCGCAATTGGCGCAGCAGCAGCAGCCGCTCGAGGCGCGCGATGCGCACGGCCAGATCGACGGCCTTGTCGGGCTTGAGCAGCCGGGCCTCGAAAGAGATCGGATCAGGACTGACGACCATGAGTTGGTAGCCGCGTGCCCGCAGCCGGGTGAGCATCGGCGGGTCGTCCGGGCAGAGAGGGCTGATCAACACGATCTGCGACTTGGCGGGGAAGAAGCGGGTGGGGATATAGTCCAGGCTGTCAAAAACCAGGCTGTCGCCCGTCCTGGCCTTGGCCAGTGCCTGTAGGATGCGCTCGCGCTGCACCCTGCCGTAGCCGGGAAAGGTCCAGTCCAGGAATCCGCCATAGACCAGCAGCCCGACCCGGTTGCCGTCGCTCAGGAACGTCTCTGCCAGCGAGGCTGAGGCGCTCACGGCTCTTTCGAAGAGCGCGTGCTCGTTCAGTCGAATGTCGGTCCGCCGACGGGCGTCCAAGATCAATCCCACATCGGCGATGCGCTCCTGCTCGAACTCGTTGGTGAACAGCGTTTGGCGGTAGCGGGCGCTCACCCGCCAGTTGACCCAGCGCAGGGGGTCTCCAGGCTGGTACTCTCGCACCCCGAAGAAATCGACCCCTGAGCCTCCTTGTCGGGCCGGGATGGGACCGGCGGTCGCGCGCGTGCGCAGAGGGCGGATCGCCAGCCGGCGCAGCTTGAGGCTTTCCGGCGCGACGGCGAGTTGGGCCGGGGCCGGGAGCGTCGTCCGGCGGCGAAAGATGCCCAGGTGGTCGCCCGTCGTCACCTCGACGCCGCGAAAGATAAAAATTCCCCGTTGTTTTCCAGCGGCGGCGTATTCCAAGTCGACCTTCTCGTCGGGGCCGAGTGATGCCAGCGCCCGTGGCTCGCCGGCGACCAGCTCGATCCCGGGGGGCAGCATATCCTCGATCAAAATTTCCTCCAGCAGCGGGCCTTCGTTGGCGATTGAGAGTTTCACGCTCACGGGCGTTCCTTTTGGGGCGCGACTGGCGCTCAGGCTGCGGCTGACCCGCAGCCGGGGTTTTGGAGTTCCCCACAGCAGTGCTGCCCCCAGCCAGACGATCAGGGGCACGGCCAGCGCGAGAAGCGCACCGTTCAGGGAGACCAATCCCCACAGGAACAGGGCGTAAACAAGCACTACCAGCAGCAGGCGCCTTCCCATCAGCCCTCTTTGATGACCGGCACGGGCACCAGGCGCACGACGTCGGCGATCACGTCGTCCGCTGCGTGCGGCTGCATCCACAAGTCGGGTTCCAGTATCAGCCGGTGGACGAGCGCCGGCTCGGCGAACGATTTGACGTCGTCGGGGAGCACGTAGCTGCGGCCGCGCATGGCGGCCCAGGCACGGGCCAGCTTTAGCAGCGCCAGCGAGCCTCTGGGGCTGGCCCCTACCGCCACCTGCCTGTGGCGGCGGGTTTCGTTGACCAGGGTGACGATGTATTCCTCGACGTCTGGGTTGACGTGCACTTTCTCCACCGCCTGACGCATGTCCAGCAACTCGTCGTCGCTGGTCACCTGTTCCAGATCGAACGCGTCGTGTTGCCGCTCGCGCCGCTGCCGCAGAATTTCCTGCTCCTCCTTCGGCGTGGGATAGCCGACCGAGAGTTTCATGATGAACCGGTCGAGCTGTGCTTCGGGCAGCGGGAAAGTGCCCTCGTACTCGATCGGGTTCTGAGTGGCGAGCACGACGAACGGCTCCGGCAGTGGCATCGTCTCGCCTTCCAGGGTTACCTGCACCTCTTGCATCGCCTCCAGGAGGGCGGACTGGGTCTTGGGCGAGGCGCGGTTGATCTCGTCGGCCAGGACGATGTTGGCAAACAGCGGCCCCTTGCGCAGTTGAAAGCGATAGGTCTGTGCGTCTCCAGTCGCGTCGTAGACGTACCCCCCGGTGATGTCGCCGGGCAGCAGGTCGGGTGTGAACTGGATGCGCTTGAACTCCAGGCCGAGCGCGGAGGCAAAGCTCTTGGCGACGAGGGTCTTGGCCAGGCCGGGATAGTCCTCCAGCAGCACGTGGCCGCCGGTGGTCAGCACCGCTGCCATGATCTTTTCCAGCAGCGGTCTCTTGCCCACGATGGCCCGCTCGACTTCGCGGATCACTTTATTGGTCAGGCGAGATACGTCAGAGATCTCGACGGTCATGGGATACCTCCAGTTGTACCATCTAAATAAATCGGGGGCGGGGGATGAGCGGGCGGCGGAGCCGCCCGCTCATCCCCCGTCTTCTCCTACTTATTGAGAAGATACCTCCAGTTGATGTTCCAGGAATTGGACGATCGTTTCCAAGTCTGAGTCGGACGAGTCTCTCTGGGGGCGCGTTTTGACGCGCTGCCAGAGCCTCAGAATAACGTCTGGGAGACGCCGGGGAACGCTGACTGCCATCTCGGCCTGAATGCAGGCCTGTACTTCAGGCGGCACGTCTAGCTCTCTGGCCTTCAAGCGCCGCCGGATTTCCCGGGGATCGAGCCGCTCCCGGTCGGCCAGCACGCTCACGGTCAGTTTCCCCAGGTACTGCAGAAAATACCACCTGGAATAATCGCCGCGCGCGACGAGATGGATTCGTCTGGCCCAGGCTCCCACTTGCCCGGGGTACTGCACCTCTGTTGGGCGCGATCGGCTGGGTCGCCCCTGCCCGGCCAGGCTTTTGGCGGCCAGGTAGAGGGCCGCGAGGATGAACAGGGTCCAGAATAACCCCTGGGGGAGATAGCCGAGCAAGAGGTGTACGACCACGACGATATTCCACAGTGGCTCCACGACGATCTCGTGTACGGCATCCCGGAAGACGATGACCAGCAGGGTTGCTAGCAGTGACAGGCCTCCGGCAAGCAGTAGGCGAACTCGCAAACTTGGCTTTGTTTCCATGATCACGTTGGATTTTTGCAAGCCTCGGCAATCGCTCCGAGGCTTGCAATCGCCTGCTGCTCTTCGCGCTCGCCAGGGGCCAGGGTCCCGTAGCGCACATCCTCGAAAAGGCGCGTGAGGCGTTTTATGGGCTCGTCCGGGAGGCCCAGGGTCTGCAGGTGGGCTTCGAACTCGCGCGTCGTCATGCTTTCCTGTCGTTTGACTCCCCGCTGCTCGGCCAGGACGCGGGCCATTTCTGCATAGCAGCGTATCACCGTGTCCCTCAGATCGCTCCCGGCGCGCAGTTGCTCGATTGCCTCCTCGGCCTCTTGGGCCAGTTGTTCCAGGGGTCTTACTGGGCGTCGAGCACGATGCGAGAGAAGCCGGACCGCAAGGCCGGTGAGCAGCGCGGCAAAGGGCAGGGCGAGGCACAGGCTGGCTACTGGCGTGAGCCAAGGGGGCGGCTCGGTCATGATCTCGGCGACGGGCATCGGAGACAGTTGCTCGCTTTGCGCGGCCTGGTCAGGGATTGGTATCTCCTCTGCGATGCCGAATACGTCGGGGCGCATGCGCATCAGCGCGTACAGGCTCAAGAGAAGCAGGGCCAAGGATATGAGCCTCCGCAATATGCGTTTTCTGAATTCGGGATAGACGATCGCCAGGATGAAGATTACGGGTACGAGCAGTGCGAGCAGGATGAGGATGCCTCTGACCAGGCTCAGGAGGAACTCGCCTCCGGGTAACAGCCCGCGCGTCCCTGGCTCGCTCGGCGCTTGTTCTCCAAAAAAGGGTAAGGAGAAGGGCTGGCCTGGGAGCAGTTTCAGGTTGGAGAGGCCGGCTGCCAATATGATGGTCGCAGCTACGGCGATGCCTAATAGGATCAATGTCTGGAGCTTGGTGGGTTTCTTCATTGTCGCTTCCGTCCTGGATTGTAGCCGAGATGGCGTCTATGGTCAAGCTGGAAGTACACGCTAATCAGCTCGGGTGTGTTTGTACTTTGGGGCATCCAAGCTCGCTGCACAAAAACGAGATTCGCAAGCGTGTGCATTTGCCCTTGCTCGGCGAATGCTGAAGCGTGTGTTGTGCCTATTTCGCTGGAAGCCGATTGCCCGCCGCCCCAGGCGGCAAATGCACCCATCAGCTCTGTTGTCATGGCGCACGACTTGTTGTAGAATGATCGTAACTACTCAGGCTATTCGCCCGAGCAGTCTCCCTCGCTCGAAAAAGGGAGAGATGGGGGTTTGGAGAGCGGC
>JAFGED010000352.1 GCA_016931785.1 Anaerolineae bacterium | reverse complement strand
CTCGCTGCCGCTGGGCAAGGTCTCCGTCACGGGAGGCTTTTGGCTGAACAAGCAGACCATCAACCGGCAGGTCAGCCTGCGCCACGGTTACGCGCAGTTGGAAAAATCGGGCAATTTCAACAACCTCAAGCTGGCGGCAGGCGGCGGCGAAGGGGAGTACAAAACGCCCGTGTTTATGGACTCGGACGTCTACAAGTGGTTGGAGGCCGTGGCCTACGACCTGGTCGACGTCCGCGATCCGGAGGTCGAACGCATGGCCGATGAGGCCACCCAGCTGATCGTCGCTGCCCAGCAGGAGGATGGATACCTCAACTCCTACTACCAGGTGGTCAAGCCGGAGGAGCGCTGGACCGACCTGGATCACGACCACGAGCTGTACTGCGCCGGGCACTTTTTCGAGGCGGCGGTGGCGATGCACCGCGCCACCGGTGACGGGCGGCTGCTGAACGTGGCCCGCCGCTTTGCCGACCACATCGATTCCATCTTTGGCCCTGGCAAGCGTGATGGCGCCCCCGGCCATCCCGAGATCGAGATGGCGCTGGTGGAGCTGTACCGCGAGACGGGCGAGCGCCGTTACCTCGACCTGGCATCCTTCTTTGTCGACAAGCGCGGCACCGGCAAGATGCGCGGGTACGGCCACTTTGGCCCCGAGTATCACCAGGACCGCGTGCCGGCGCGCGATGCCACCGTCGTCGAAGGCCACGCCGTGCGCCAACTGTACCTGACCGCCGGCGTGACCGATATCTACCTGGAGACTGGCGAGCAGGCATTGTTTGATGCGATGGAGCGGCTGTGGCGCGATATGACCGCGCACAAGACGCACGTCATCGCCGGTTTCGGCGCGCAGCCCCGCGGCGAGGCCTTTGGCCCGGCTTACGATCTTACCTCCGATCACTGTTATTGCGAGACGTGTGCCGCTATCGCCGGGATGATGTGGAACTGGCGCCTGCTGCTGGCCACGGGCGAGGCGCGTTACGCCGACCTGCTGGAGCGCTCGCTCTACAACGGGTTCCTGAGCGGCGTGGCGCTGGATGGGCGGCGCTATTTCTACGTCAACGTCCTTCAAAGCCGGGGTGGGATCGAGCGCCCGGAGTGGTACGGCTGCGCCTGCTGCCCGCCGAATGTGATGCGCCAGATTGCGATGGTGGCGCACTATGCGGCGACTGTGGGCAAGGAAGGCGTGCAGATCCACCAGTATATGCCCCTCGCTCTCGAGGCCGACGGAGAGATCGGACCGGCTGCAAAGCTCCATTTGGAGACCGACTATCCGTGGGACGGCACAGTGCACGTGACCGTGGGCGAGACAGACGGCTCGGCCTGGGAGCTGGCGCTGCGAGTGCCGGGGTGGTGCGCGGAGGCGGCACTGAAGGTGAATGGCGAGCTGCAGCAACCCGTGACCGGCGGGCGGTACGCGAGTGTCCGCCGGGCGTGGCAGGCGGACGACGTGGTCGAGCTGGAGCTGGCGATGGAGCCTGTGTTCGTTGAGGCGCACCCCCGTGTGGATGCCATTCGCGGCAACCTGTGCATTCAGCGCGGCCCGATGGTCTACTGCCTGGAGGAGGTCGATCAGCCCGATCTGGACCTGTTGGATGTGCGCGTCGCACCCGATGCGCCGATGCAGGCCCAACGGCGTGAGGACCTGCTGGGCGGTGTCGTAGCGATAGAGGTGCAGGGTATGGTCGCTGAGCCGGGCGAGTGGGATGGTGCGCTCTATCTGCCCGCGGCCGAGCGGAAGATAGTGCATCGCGCGGCGACGTTGACGGCGGTGCCATACTACGCCTGGGCCAATCGCGAGATAGGAACGATGCGGGTCTGGATCCCGCGGCCGAGCCTTGAGTAGGGTGCGGTTTCCGTAATCCCATTTCCTATGCTATAATGTTGCCCAGGATTTGCTAAAAGAATTCCTGTGCTCTCATCCAGATCGCGTGACGATATGCCAAATCTTGCCAATTCAGGCCTGTAAAAGCTCGCCCTGATCACCGTTTGAAGGGCTCAAAGGCGCTTTTCGTTGTGCAATTGCGATTTTTATCGCACCGCTGCGGAAATTTATTCTTTTACAGGCCCCTAGTCAGACGCCGGAGAGCGCGTGTGAATCCAGAGGCGATCACCATCAAAGGCATCCGCCAGGGGCTGCTCATCACGCTGCCGCCATCGGCCAACCCGGATTGGCGCGAGGATCTGCTCGCGCTTGAGACCCGTCTTGGCGCGAACCCCGCTTTCTTTCGGGGAGGGCGCGTCGCGCTTGACGTTGGGCAGCGGGAGTTGAGTCGCCCCGAGATTGAGAAGGCGCGGGCGCTGTTGGCCCGTCACCAGGTTGACCTGTGGGCGATGGTCAGTGGAAGCCCGGTCACGGAGGCGGTGGCACAGGAACTGGGGTTGGTCATCGATCTAGGCCCGGCCCGCCCGCGCGCGCCAGAGCCCGAACCCGAGAGCGGCGAGGAGCCGCCCGCTTTGGACGGCCTGGTCGTGCAGCGTACGCTCCGTTCCGGGCAGAGTCTGCGCCACCCGGGGCACATCGTGGTCATCGGCGACGTCAATCCCGGCGCAGAGGTGGTAGCCGGCGGGAATATCCTGGTGTGGGGCCGGGTGCGTGGGGTGGTGCACGCCGGTGCGTTGGGGGACGAAGATGCGGTGATCTGCGCGCTCGACTTGGCTCCCACGCAGCTTCGCATCGCCGGGCACATCGCGCGCTCACCGGAGGACAAGCGACGCAAACCCGTGCCGGAAATGGCGTCGGTGCACGATGGACAGATTATCGCGGTGCCCTGGCAAGGCCGGTGAATTTGAACCAAAGCGCACGAAGGACAAATAGGTTTTATTATCAACTTCAAGACCAAGCTTCTCAAGCAGGGTATCAAGCGTATGGTTCTGTAAACTTTGTCCTTTGCGCTTTACGATTTCTGGCGGGGTAAGGAGATCTGATGGCGGCAAGAATATTCACAGTCACTTCGGGCAAAGGCGGGGTTGGCAAGACGACCCTCTCTGCCAACCTGGGCGTTGCCCTGTCGATGACCGGGAAAAGCGTGGTGGTCATCGATGCTGACGTTGGCCTGCGCAACCTCGACATGATGCTGGGTCTGGAGAATCGCATCGTCTACGACCTGGTGGACGTGATCGAGGGACGCTGCAGGCTGCGGCAAGCGCTCGTGCACGACAAGCGTCTTGCGGAGCTGTTTCTGCTGCCGGCAGCACAGACCCGCGACAAGAGCGCGGTCAAGCCCGACGACATGGTGCGCATCTGCGACCAATTGCGGGAGCAGCACGACTTTATCTTGGTCGACTCGCCCGCTGGCATCGAGCAGGGGTTCCGTTACGCCGTCGCCCCGGCCGACGAGGTGCTCATCGTCACCAATCCCGAGGTCGCTGCCGTGCGCGATGCAGATAGGGTCGTCGGTCTGGTCGAGGCGGAGGAGAAAGGTCCCGCGCGGCTGATCGTCAATCGGGTCAGGCCGGACATGGTCAAACGAGGCGAGATGCTCGACATCGCCGACGTCGTCGAGCTGCTGGCGATCGACCTGATTGGGATCGTGCCGGAGGAGCCCGAGATCCTGGTCTCTGCGAATCGGGGAAAGCCCGTCGCTCTTTCGCCTGACGGGTCACTGGCCGGTCGGGCGTTTCACAATATCGCGCGGCGGATGCAGGGTGAGGACGTGCCGTTCTTGACCTTGCGCGAGCAGGGTGTGCTTGGACGTATTTTCGGTTTTATGCGCTCTGGGGGAGATTAGCCATGAAAATCCTTGAACGCCTGAGAAGAGGTCGTAAACCGTCGAGTGGAAAGGTCGCCAAGGAGCGTCTGCGGCTGGTGCTGGCCCACGATCGTGCGCACATCTCGCCCGGGCTGTTGGATACGCTCAAGGATGAGATCATCTCGGTCATATCCCGTCACATCGATATCGATGCAGACAGCGTTCAGGTGACCATTTCTCAAAGCGCGCGCGAGTCGCGTCTGGTTGCCGATATCCCCCTCTTGTCCGGACAGAGGCGACGCAGGGGGGCTTGATGGGCACACCATGACAGGGGCTCGTATCTGGCGGCACTTTGATTACGTGCTGCTGCTTGTAGCTGTTCTGCTGACCGTCTTTGGTGTGGTGATGGTGCACAGCGCCACCAAGGGCAGTCTCGACGAAAACGTGCTTGGCCTGTGGCGGAGGCAGGCGATCGTCGGGGCTGCCGGGGTGGGGCTGGTTTTTTTGCTGGCTGCCTTTCCGCGCGATTACCAGTGGTTCGGCGACTTTTGGTGGCTGGCTTTTCTTGTCGCCGTCGTGCTGCTGGTGCTCTTGTTCCCCTTTGGCGGCAGCGACATCGCCGACGTCAAAACGTGGTTCGACCTGGGCGTGTTCACCGTCCAACCCTCGTACCTGGCGATGATCCTGCTGGCCATTTCCATAGGGGCCATGCTTAGCCGGCGACGGCGGCGCAGGCGCGGCGCTGCCACACCGTTGTTCGGAGCGCCCAAGACGCAGTTGATGGAGGAGCCGGTCGAGCGTCCGGGTCTCGTCAATTACCTCGTGTCTGCCGGGATGATGCTCGTGATGGTGGCCCTGATCTTTTTGCAGCCGGACATGGCCACCGCGGCGGTGCTCATCTCCATGTGGCTGGCGATGGTGTTCGAGTCGGACATGCCGGTGCGCTATATGTTCCTGACGATCATTCTAGGTTTGGCTGGGCTCTATCCGGTGTGGAAGCTGACCGAGGTGCTGGAGTTTGGATACATGCGCGACCGGGTGTTGGGCTTTTTCAACCCTGAGCCCAGTTATCAGGTCGGGCAGGCGCTGATCGCTATCGGATCGGGAGGATTCTTGGGCAAGGGTCTGGGCCAGGGCACGCAGAGCCAGCTCCGCTACCTGCCGGCGCGCCACACCGATTTCATATTTGCCGTCACCGCCGAGGAGCTTGGCTTTGCGGGCATCATGTTGCTGTTCGTTCTCTATGCGGTGCTGTTCTTGCGCCTGTTGCGCGTCATAATGATCGCATCAGATACGTATGGACGGCTGCTGGCGACCGGCGTGCTGGCGATGATCCTGTTCCAGTTCGTCGTCAACATCGGTATGAACCTGGGCGTGTTGCCCGTTGCCGGCCTTCCGCTGCCTTTTATCAGCTACGGTGCCACCGCGCTCCTGACGACGTTGGTCGGTATCGGCATTGCGGAGAACGTTGTCATGCGGCACAGGCGGTTCGAGTTCTGAGTTTATGGATAAAAGTCGCGTATCGCTGGTGCAGGGACATAGTCGCCGCGATAACATTGCGGCGGCTCTTGAGGCTATCTCCGCCCGGGTGAGCCTGGAGGGCGTTCGCCGCGTGCTGGTCAAGCCGAACTTTGTTTCGACCAGCGACCAGGCGGCATCGACGCACGTCGATGCCGTTCGCGCCGTGCTAGATTTCATCCGCGCTCGCTACGATGGTCCCATCGTCGTGGCCGAGGGGGCGGCGATTTCTCCCACTTTTGACGGCTTCCGCAATTTTGGCTACGAAGCGCTGGTCGACGAGTACGCCGCTGGTGCGGGCGTCGAGCTGCTGGACCTCAACGCCGAGGAGACGGTGCCGGTGCAGGTTTACGACCGGCGGCTGCGTCCGTTGGCGGTGCGCCTGGCGCGCACCGCCGCCGAGGCTGGTGTCTACCGCATCTCCGTCGGCCCGCCCAAGACGCACGACTGCGTCATCGTGACGCTGGCTATCAAGAACATGGTGATGGGGGCGCTGGTGAACCCCAAAGCGGTGCGGGGGGATGGCGGCATGCCAGGGGGGGCGCGGCGGGTAGCGCACCTTATCCCTAGGTCCGTGTGGCGCTCGCGGTTGGCCGAGTGGGCCAAGGGCGCGCTGCTGGGCCGGCAGGGCGGGTCGAGCAAGATGGCCATGCATCAGGGCTTTCCGGCCATGAACTTGAACCTGGCGCTGGTGGCCGCCCTCGTCTGGCCGCACCTGGCGGTGATCGATGGCTGGCAGGGGAGGGAGGGGAATGGCCCCGGGGCGGGGGACCCGGTCGACTGGCGGGTGGCGCTGGCGGGGACCGATCCGCTGGCGGTGGACGTACTCACGGCGCACCTGATGGGCTTTGAGCCCGGACGGGTGGGGTACTTGCAATACTGCGCCCAGATGGGGTTGGGCGTGGGCGCGCCGGACCAGATCGACGTGGTGGGCAACGTCACGCCTGGGCAGGCGCGGCGTTCCTTCAAGCCCCATCCCACCTACCAGCGCCAGTTGCAGTGGCGCCTTGAGGGAGCCGGGTGGTATCTGGAGCGTGCCAGGCTGCAGACCGCAGTATAGTGCAAACGCCAATTGCTCAGACCCGGTTTCCGGTCAAGTGGAAACCGGGTCTTTTTCTTGTGGGGGCGAAGTGTTTTTTCACCGCAGTTGTAGGGCAGGTTGGCCGCGATTGGGAGAGAGACCGTTGTTTCACCGCATAGCAAGAGAAGTGGATCGTGGCGAAGAAGCGAGAGAGCGGCCCACCTACCGTCTTGTGGCTCCGAGCGGCCGGCCGGCGGCCGGCCGGCAGGCTTCGTCGAGGTAGCTGAACTGCGTCGGGATGGCGGGGGTGAACAATGCTCCAGGCGTCTCACCGCCGCCAACCTGCCCTACGATGAGGTTGGCTTTGTCCCCAACTTGATACGCTCCCGG
>JAFGED010000046.1 GCA_016931785.1 Anaerolineae bacterium | reverse complement strand
GCTCGAAAAAGGGAGAGATGGGGGTTTGGAGAGCGGCGAAGCCGCTCTCCAAGCCCCCGCCCCCTCTCTTTTCACACGCGAAAGGCAACTGCGAAGCAAGGCTGAGTAGTTACGTTGCCGAAGTAATTTCTTAATGTCTATCAATCCGCGCTACGCTTGGGCGCGCTTTCCAAGCGCGCCTACTATAAAGTCCCAAGTTTGGAGAGAAAGGTTGAAAAAAAGACCTGCCAGGCTTCAAAAACCTGGCAGGTCTCGATCTCATTGGTAAATGATGTAAGCCGGGGGCGGGTCGAGCGCCATGACCTGCCCCGGCGTCATGACCGGGTTATCGTAGACGTAGAATATCTTGAACCCGCCGTACTCAAAGCCGCCTTCGCCCCGGTACTGGTGATAATCGCCCACCTTGGCCCCCGGGCCGCCGTAGCCATCGGCGTCCCACACCAGGTCGACCAGCGGGTAATCCTGGATGAGGTGCTTGTTCGACGCCATGCGGTCGTCGAACTGGTGGATGACGAGCATCTTGTTCTCGCCCACCTCCTCGGCGACCCCGTTCAGCCACGCCTGTATCTCGTTGATCGTCTCCCCGTCGATGGTGCCCAGGTCGGTGCCGGGAACCTCGCCTTCTCCGACGAGGAACTCGGGGTCGACCGCCAGGTGGACGCCTGTCTGCCGCAGCAGCGGTTCGGCGTAGAGCAGCTCCGTGATCACGGTGCTGCGGGCGATCTGGATGTCGAGCACGGATACGCCCCCCACGGCGGCCACGCTGTCTACCCACAGTTGGACGTCCTCGTATTCCATGCGGTGGTTATAGTCGCCATCCTCGCCGGGGTTGGCGTCGGCCACGGTGATGATGATGTGAAAGGCGGGCACCGTCTCCACGCAAGGGTCGAGCTCGCGGTAGGGCTGGACCTGTTCTTCGAGCATGGCCAGCGTCTCCTCGATGGAGTGGCGTCCCAGGATGCCCAAGCCCGGCCCCACGGTGCCGTAGAATGCGATAAAGCGCCGCCCGCGGATGGCCGAATGGGGCGAGCGCGGGGCGGAGCAGTCGGTCACCGGCGTGGCCTCGACGCCGCTCCATTTCGTGGTGGTGGTGATGGAGGACGTCGCGATGGGCGGCGGCGTTGGGGTGAACGTCGGCGTGGGCGTAAAAGTGGGCGTCGGGGTGTTTGTCGGCGTGGGTGTGTTCGTCGATGTGGGGGTGTGCGTCGGCGTGTGGGTGGGTGTGGCGGTGTGAGTCGGCGTGGGTATCCGGGTGCGGGTGGGCGTCGGCGTAGGCGTGATGAACATCGGCGCGAGGAAGGTGACGCGGCCGATGAGCGCGATTGCGATGAGGGCGACGACGACGAGTGCTCCGATGGTGAGCTTTGAACGGGATTGCATGTTACCTCCTATACAGGCGCCAACGCGCTCAGAGGGCGCTCAGTGTACCGCAAGACGGGGCTTTTGGCAAGGGGGCGCATTTCACAGTCCTGGCGCAACCATTGGTTCTTTTCAGCCGATACATCGTACAAGTACTCACGATCCCGATCGGTGGGGACTGAAATGCGCCTTAGCAGTTTTGGCGCAGCCAAAACTGCCGGGTGCCCGTACCCAGGGGCTTGACAGGTCGCGCGATGCGCGGTACTATCTTTTGTCAGACGACGGGAAGGAGATCGATTGACCCACTATGGATGAAACAACGGAATCCCTCGATCGCGTGATGGTCATCGGCGCCCATCCCGATGACCCCGAGTTCGGCTGCGCCGGGACGGTGGTCAAGTGGGCGCGCGCGGGCAAGTCGATCACGTACGTGCTGCTGACCAGCGGCGACAAGGGCAGCCGTGATCCCAACGTGCGCCCCGGCCAGCTCGCGGCGATGCGGGAGGACGAGCAGCGCGCCGCGGCGGAAGAGATTGGCGTCGAGCAGGCGATCTTTTTACGCTATCCCGACGGCCTGCTGGAGAACACACTCGACCTGCGCCGCCGGCTGTGCGGGATTTTGCGCCAGCATCGACCTCACATCGTGATGACCATCGATCCGTGGCGGCCCTACCAGTTGCACCCCGACCACCGCGCGGCGGGCCAGGCGGCGTTGGATGCCATCTACGCCGCTCGCGAGTGGACCATCTTCCCCGAGCAGTTGGTCGGTGACGTAGAGCCCTGGCGGGTCAAGGAGGCGTACCTGTTCTGGACGGACAACGCCGACTACTGGGAGGACATCACCTGCTGCATCGATACGCGCATCTCGGCGCTGGCGCGCCACGCCAGCCAGGTGGGCGAGAACAACGAGCGGCTGGCCGAACGCATGCGCCAGCGCGCCAGCGAGGCGGGCGCACTGGCCCGCGAGAAGCTCGAGCAGGAGGAGGGGTACGAATACGCCGAGGAGTTCAAGCGCTTCCAGTTCCGGTAGGTGCAAAAGTTCTAGAAAGCGGGTTTTTCCGAAAAACCCGGTTTCTGTTTTTACGTTTGACATTGTCCGCGCCGTGCTGTAAAGTAATGTGCGGATGCGGAGCTTGGCAATCATTATGATTAGGAGGAAGCGATGAGCGCAAACGCGGAGGCGACCCAATCCCCCAAGCTGAACTGGGGGTTCACGTTCCTGATTGGATTTGGATTCTTTGGCATCAGCGTGTTGTGGACGCTATACAACGCATATGTGCCGATCTATTTGCAGGCGGGCAACCCTACCTTTGATGCACCTGGAGAGGTCGGCTTTGGCCTAGACTCATTTTGGACGGGCGTGATCATGACGCTCGATAACGTCGCTGCTTTCTTCCTGCTGCCATTGATCGGCGTCTGGTCCGATCGAGTGTGGACCCGCTTTGGGCGGCGGATGCCTTTCATTCTCGTGCTGGCCCCCGTCTCTATTGCCGCATTTGTCCTTATTCCGATTGCGGTGCGCATGATCCCGCCAGAGTTGAGCGGCCAGATCGGCGAACTGGGAGTGCCGCTGGCGTTCTTCATGGTCGCCATCGGCGTCTTTCTCGCGGCTATGGCCAGTTTTCGCACGCCCGTGATCGCTCTGATGCCCGACCTGACGCCCAGCCCGCTGCGCTCGCAAGCCAATGGCATCATCAACCTGATGGGCGGTGTAGGGACGCTGATTGCCACCCTGGGCAGTGGGATTCTCTACGGAATGGGACGCATCGTACCTTTCGTCTTTGGTGGAATACTGATGGTGGCTGCCGTGTTGATGCTGTACTTTTTCGTCAGGGAGCCGAAAGAGTTCGAGGTAGCTGCGCATGAGGACGAGCGATTAGGCGCGCTGCGTGGTATCAGGCGTGTCTCGCCGGCAGCCCGGCGCAGCCTGGGCTTTTTGATGGGCGCGATCTTTTGCTGGTTCGTCGGCTACAATGCCGTCGAGACATTTCTCTCCTCCTACGGCGTCAGCGAGCTGGGAATGAGTACCGGCCAAGCGCCGCTACTGATGGGCGTCGCATCGCTGGCGTTTTTGATCTTTGCCGTTCCTTCGGGCTATATCGCGGCCCGCGTTGGCCGGCGGCGGACGATCATCACAGGACTGACCGTCTTTGGAATTTTGCTGGCGGCTAACTTTTTCCTGCGCAATGCGACCCTGATATGGCCGATCATGGCCATCGGCGGCATGGGGTGGGCGTTGGTCAATATCAACTCGTTGCCGATGGTGGTCGATATCGCCGTTTCTGCCGCTGACCTGGGTACCTACACAGGCATGTACTACATCGCCTCGCAGTTGGCCGCCGTGGTTGGGCCTATCGTCAATGGGTATATCGTCAAGTTGGGCGGCGGCGACTATAATCTGATCTTTTTGGCGACCCCCGCCTTTTTCGCGCTGGCGATCCTGTGCATGCTGGGGGTGACCAAGGGGGAGGCGCGGAGCGGTTAGCGTTTGGTGATTATCAGTCAACTGTAGGCGGCGCGTGATTTGCGCCGCCTTTTTTTCATGGCCGGCGCGCTTCCACAAAAGCGATGGGATCGAGGTAGCCGTAGAAATCCGGGTGGGCGCGGGCGGGGTCGTCGTCCCAGGTATAGCCCACGCCCGCCTCGTGGCCGTTGCAGCGCTCGGCGCCCGCCGTGCCCGCCGGGAACAGGTCCGATCCATCCCGGAAGGCGCGCGTCTCCCAGTGCAGGTGGCTGTTGAGCCCCATGTCCTTGACCACGGCCACGATCTGCCCGCGCGTCACCGGCTGGCCTGGCTGCACCTGCACGTGGTCCACGTGCCAGTAGACGGAATACCCGTTGCTTGCGTCGGCCAGCAGGTGCTCGATGATGACGATGTGCCCCTCGCTCCCGGCGTTCAGCGTGGCGACGACCACGCCGTCGGCCACGGCGTGCACGGGCGCGTGAGCGGCCTCTCCCCAGGCGAGCTGCCCCGCTCCATCCAGGGCGAACAGATCAATTCCCGCGTGGTAGAGCTGGCTGAAGGGCACGCT
This sequence comes from Anaerolineae bacterium, assembly GCA_016931785.1. Taxonomy (GTDB): domain Bacteria; phylum Chloroflexota; class Anaerolineae; order B4-G1; family B4-G1; genus JAFGED01. Next base: position 5,224 of record JAFGED010000046.1, on the reverse strand, counting down.
GTCGCCGCCAGCGTCGCGGAAGCAGTTGGCGCGGTCGCCCTGCGCCGGGTTTTGCGCGCCGTAGCGGGTATCGACCGCCAGCGGCCCGGTGATGCCCTGCACGTAGGGCCCGTACGATTCGGCGGGCAGCAGGGGATAGTCGAACCCGTCGGCGGCGGGCGGCGTGGGCCAGAGGGCGTAGGGTAGGGCCGTGGGGATGAAGGGCAGCGGCGGCGGGATCAGCCCGCGGCCAAACCGCCGCCAGGCGTACAGCCCGGCGAGCGCGCCCAGGCAGGCCAGGATGGCGAGGAGGGCTAGAATGGGACGAATGTGGTGGTGTTTTCGCATGGTTTTGTAGGCCAGGCAGGTCTTCAAAGACCTGCCAGGCCTGACCGGGGAGATTTACTTCCACAACCCGCGCAAATAGTTCAGCTTCTCGACTCCCTGGTAGTTGCCGCCACCCTCATGTTGGTTGTACCGCCAGACCCGGATCTCCTTGGGACCGGCAAAGTGGTTGTAGGCGGCAAATACGGTGGAGGGGGGGCAGGTCTGATCCATCAGCCCGGTGGAAAAGAGCGCGTGGGCCTTGGTGCGCGCCGCAAAGTTGACCCCGTCGAAGTAGGAGAGCGTGTTGAACACGGTATCGATCTTGTCCCGGTGCGTCTTGCAGAACAGGGCGATCTCCTGGTAGGGGTACGAGTCGACGATTTCCGTGGCGCGGCGATAGTGGCACAGGAAGGGCACGTCGGGCATGACGACCTTGACGCTGGGATCCAGCCCGCCGACGGCTAGCGTGATGCCGCCGCCCTGGCTGCCGCCGGTGACGGCGATGTGTTCGACATCCACCGCCGGGTTTGTCTTGGCTGCCTCGACAGCCCGCACGCCGTCGGTGAAAACGCGGCGGTAGTAGTAGGTCTTGGGGGCCAGCACGCCGCGGGTCATAAAGCCGGGGTAGTGGGGATTGGCGCCTTCAGGCTCTGGATCGGGCGTGTCGCCCTTTTGCCACGAGCTGCCCTGGCCGCGGGTGTCCATCACCAGGTGGGCAAAGCCGGCGCTGGCCCACAGCAGCCAGTCGGTGGCAAAGCCGCGCCCGCCGCCGTAGCCGATGAATTCGACCACGCAGGGCAGCGGCTCCCGACGCTGGCGGGGCATCAGGAACCAGCCCTTGATGGGCTGGCCGCCGTAGCCGTTGAAGGTGACGTCGAAGGCGTCGAGCGTCTCGAGCCCGCAGTTTGCCGGCTCGAAGGCGGCGTTCAGGGGGAACTCTCGCGCCTCGGATAGCGTCATTTTCCAGAAGGCATCGAAATCGGATGGTTCTTCTCGATCCGGCAGGTAGGTTTCCAGTTCTTGAAGTGGCATGTCGAATAGCATGTGCTTGCTCCTTTTCTAACGATTTCTCATTCCGATCATCCCGGCGCCGGCGGCCAACTCTTGCATCTCCTGCGTGATGGCCTGCTGGCGCGCCGTCTGGATCGCCAGCGTCAGCTCGGCGACTAGACGATCTGTGTTTTGCGTGGCTGAGCCCATCAGTTCGTAGCGGGCGGAGTGTTCGGCAGCGGCCGATTCCAGCAATAGCTCGTACAGGCGGGTCGCCGTCCACTGCTCGATCACGTGGGTGTAGAGACTTAGAGGGTCGGTTTCTATGATGGTGGGAATCTCCTCCCCTTTCATCCCCCCCGCTTGCGGGGGGGATAGAGGGGGGGAGGGCGGGATCAATCGCATTACCACCGGCTCGTAGCTGCCCATACCGCGGTACGCATTGTAGATTAAGTCGACCGCGTCCAGTTCGCGCGCTTCGTAGCGTGTGAGCCAGCGGTGGGAGAGATGGCTCGCCAATTCGAAGGGCGGCAGGGCGGTGATGGAGAGCGAGCCCGACCAGGCGACCTGACGGCCATGACGTTCGAGGACGCGGCGCACGCGGCCGCCCAGCGCCATCAGCTCTACGTCGTCTTTCTGACCGGTCAGGTGAGCCTCGGCTCGCTCGACGACTGCCGTGTTAAACCGCCCGCACAGCCCGCGCTCGCTGCCGATGACGAGAGCTACAGTTTTTACCTCCCCTGTCGACGCGACGCTGCCGCGCCGGGCCTCTCCCCCCCGCGCTTGTCCCGAGCGTCGAACCGCAGGTTCGTGCCGAGGGATGCGGAGGGGAAAGAGGGGGTGAGGGAAAGGTACATGCGCCGCCACCACTGGCAGCAGGGTTTCCAGGCGCTCCATATACCGCTGCACCCGGCTCTGCCGGTTCAGCGCAGCCTGCCAGCTTCCCAGTGAGATAGTATGCAGGGCGCTGAGAATGGGTTGCACGCTGCGAATATTTTGCAGGCGGGCCTGGGCGCGATCCAGTTCGATCATTATCAATAAACCTCAAACTTGTCCAGATCCCAGACGAATACGACCGCCCCGCCTACCTTGGCCTTTGCCGATGAGAGGCGATCTGAGAAGAAGGCGCTTTGTTCACCGGACTCTACGCTGATGTCCGAGGTGCAGCCATCTTTGATGATTTGCAGAACGGGCTCCACATCATCTTTCTTCACGGCGACGAACATCGTCGTCCAAGCCTGGCGCAGCATGCCGCCACGGCTCTCGACCAGGGTCGCTGTGTGACCGGCGGCGATCAACGCTTGCAGGACGTTCTCTGCCTCGTCCCGTTGTACTACGGCCATCACCATTTTCATCCGCCTGCTCCTTTATCTCTTGCGTCCTCGAAAAGCGTGCGCAAAAGCTGGCGCGTTTCTTCGGTCAGCTCGCCCGTGCGGTTGATCTGTTGCAGCAGGCCGGGGTGCTCTACTTCGATCCGTACCAGCAGCGCGGTTTCAAAGGTTGGCACATTTCCCGGCGGGACGTTGTCGAGCAGTCCTTCGATGGCGGCCAGCAGGATCACGACCTGTGCGGCCAGGGAGAGCGGGCGGTGGGCCGGCTGGGTGAGCACGGCTTGCAGCCGCTCGCCGCGCCGAATCTGCTGTTTGGTGGCCTCGCCGACCTCGGTGCCGAAGCGGGCAAAGCGCGCCACTTCCTCGAACTGCGCCAGTTCCAGGCGCAGGTTGCCGACCACGGCGCGCATCGCCTGTGTTTGCGCGGCGCCGCCTACGCGCGATACCGAAAGCCCGGCGTTGACGGCGGGCTTGACGCCACGGCTGAACAGGTCGGCATCTAGCATGATCTGCCCGTCGGTGATAGAGATCAGGTTGGTGGGGATGTAGGCGGACAGGTTGCCCTGTTTCGTCTCTACGATGGGTAAGGCGGTGAGAGAGCCTCCGCCCCCCCCCCTTTTCCCCCCCAGAGGGGGGGGATGTAAGGGGAGGGAGAGCAATTTGCATGCCCGCTCCAGCAACCGCGAGTGGAGGTAAAAGATATCGCCGGGGTAGGCTTCGCGGCCCGGCGGGCGGCGCAGCAGCAGGCTCAGCTCGCGGTAGGCGTCGGCGTGCTTGCTCAGGTCGTCGTAGACGATGAGCACGTCTCGACCCTGGCGCATCAGGTATTCGGCCATCGTGCAGCCGGCGTAGGGTGCCAGGTAGCGCAGGGCAGACGGATCATCTGGGCTGGCCGTGACGACGATGGTATGGTCCATCGCACCGCTGCGGCGCAGGATCTCGATAACGGCCAGCGTGGAGGATTTCTTTTGCCCGATCGCGACATAGACGCAGGCCATTTCCTCGTCACGCTGGTTGAGGATGGCATCCACGGCCAGCGTCGTCTTGCCGGTCTGGCGGTCGCCGACGATCAGCTCCCGCTGACCGCGTCCAACGGGCACCAGCGCGTCCACGATCTTCCACCCGGTGTGCAGTGGCTCGTTCACCGGCGCACGTTCGGCGATAGATGGCGCGTCGCGCTCCAGGTAGCGCAGGTCAGCTGCCTCTACCGGGCTGCGCCCATCCAGGGGTTCTCCCAGCGGGTTTACCACCCGGCCCAGCAGATTTTCGCCTACCGGGATGCGCAGCCGCTCGCCGGTCGCCGTCACCAGATCGCCACCTTGAATGCCCCTCTCGGGGCCCAGCAGGATCACGTCGAGGCGGGCGTGATCCAGGTTGAGGATCATTCCCTGCACGCCAGTGGAGAAATCGACCAATTCGTCGGTGCGGGCGTTGGGCAAGCCCGACAGGGTGGCTACGCCGTTTCCGATGTGTTGCACGGTGCCCACATCGTGGAAGCGTACGCCGCTTTCCAATTTTCCCGTTTGTTCACGCAGCGTTTGCAAGATGGTAGGTATCTGGGCCTGTAGGCGTTCTGAAGCTACGCGCGCGCGTGCGCGGTCGCTGATCCGCTTGATCAGGCTGGTCTCGCGGATGTGCACCTCGCGAGTGCGCGCGTCGTCGCCGAGCTGATCGGCTTGCTCATGCAGCGTCTGGAGTAACGAGGGGATGTCGGGTCCTTTACCCACCGGCCACTTGCTCCTTGAGCGTCTGCGCAACCGATTCGCGCAATGATTCCAGCCGGTCGGCGATGGAGTTATCGATCACCATGTCGCCCAGGCGAGCGCGCACGCCGGCGGCCAGGGTGGGATCTATCGCCACTTCGATACTGACGTGCCGGTCGGCCAACGCAGTGAAGGTACGGGCCAGCAGCCCTTGTTGTTCTGGGGTGAGCGGCTGCGCCGTCGTCACATAGACGGTGGGCTCGCGGTCGCCCAGCGCGCGGCGCAACGTCTCCACCTGCCCCATCTCGCTGCGGCCCATCTCCCAGATGCGGTCGTTGAGCTGCTGGATCAACGCGTCGTGCACCTCTGGCGGTGCTGCCTGGCCGATGATCTGGCCGCTGATGGCCAGGATCGTGCCCAGGAGATCGTCCTGGAATTCGTCGATCGTCTGGCTTCCCAGGCGGTCGGCGTTGGTGTGGGCCTGGGCCAGGATGCGCTCGGCCTCGGCCTCTGCCTCTTCCAGGAGGGCCGTCCGCTCGACCTCGGCCTGCTCCTTGGCCCGTGCGAAGATGGCGGTCGCTTCTTCCTCAACGCCGGCCAGGCGATTTTCCAGTGTGGCGCGCAACCGTTCTGCTTCTTGGCGATCGCGGGCGATGTCCTGCGCGATGTGCTCTTCCTCGACCTTGCGCTCTTTCATCTTGCGCATTCCGGGTCGGAAGAGGAGAAAGTAAAGCGCCGTTGCCAGGACCAGGAAGTTGACTAATTGGAAGATGACCGTGTTGAGATCTAGGTCTAGCACCGCTATTCCCCTGGGAAGAAGCGGCCCATCAGCAGAGTGATCACCAGGATGACGTAGATGGCCGACGTTTCCAGCAGCGCCATGCCGATGATCAT
>JAFGED010000351.1 GCA_016931785.1 Anaerolineae bacterium | reverse complement strand
CGTTCGATCTCGGCCGCGAGCCGCGGCAGCTCGTCCTCACCCAGGCGCTCTCCCCAACGCTCGCACAAAACATCGCGTCCTTGCTCGTGCGCATCATCTAGCCGATGGCCCCGCGCCAAGCGGCCCAGAAACGTGCTCAGGTACGCTCGCGCAGCATCCTCCCGCACCGTCTCAGACAGCCCCGCAACGGCGGGAACGCCCGCTTCGTGCAGAGCTTGGCAGGCAGCGGCAGAATAACAAGCCGAAAGAACGACGAGGCGCACGCCCCCCATCGCCAACAGCCCACCGATCTCCTCTAGGGAGACGGGGCGACTCTCGCCATAGGGACCCTCAAAATAGAGCGCGCCACTCGCATCGCCGTGCGTATCGATGACCACGACATCATACTCCTCACCCAAGGCCAGGCGCAGGTTGTCGTAAGTGGGATGATATAGAACGTGCACTGCCATCGGCGCGCCGCTTCCCTGCAGCGCGGCCTCGACCACTTCGATCTTCCAAATACGATGCAGTGGCAAAACTTCACTCGACCCCTCCGCCGCATCCCAGTCGGTGATAGGCACCCATTCACCCTGTTCATCATCCAACAGAGTGAGCAACGGCCGCGGCATGGCCAGCAACACCCGCAAGGGATGCCCCCGCGGTTCGAAGGCAACGTCAACGCTCTCAAGAGATCCCATCGTATACTTTCGTAGCCCTACCTATTTGCTTTCCCCAACCTTCCGCGCCTTTCCTCGCCACTGTTTAAACCGCTTGAGCAACATCTCCAACCCTTTCTCGGCAAACGGTATACCCGTGACAAGGCCCAGCACCGAACCGCCCGCCCCCACGAGGTCGGCCTGTATGCCAGAAAGCCCAAGCGTGCTGCGCGCCTCGATTGTCAAGACGCGCTCCCAGAGCGCATCCTCAAACGGCTCGGGTAAACCGGAACCTTCCTCCGGCGCCCAACGCACCGATAGACTGAGCACGACACGGTATGTACCGGCCTCGTCAGGTGAGATCGTCCAACGCCAGGTATTGGGCTGTCCGGGAACAAGGAGCTGTTCCTCTGGACTGGCCAGCTCGGCATTCAGCCCAGAGGCGCTCAGGACAGCCCGCGCGTACCCTGTGTAACCAGGCCGCGCCACGGTGACCGGGATCGGCGTCGCACCTACCTCGTGCCCGCCAATCTCCGGAGTTGGCACGTAGGTCCCACCAGGTGTGGGGATGAGAGAGAGGCGCAGTACGTCATTATCGCCCACGCGCATGGCAGCGGGCCACTCCATCTCGGCCAGGCGCTCCTCGATCTCCGGCGTGGGCTCGGGGGTTGAGGGCGGGCCTACCGGCGTCAAAGTTGGAGTTTTCACGGCAGGCTCTGTCGCCCCAGGCTCCTCTATAGGAGTGGCCTCCTCAACCGGCTCCGCGGCACTCAAACAAGCCGTCACGGCTATCACCAGCATCGCCAATGCCAAGAGGATGTAAAAGCTGCGCCGTCTCATCACACCACCCCCATTCCCATCCAGCGCGACGATGGATCCGGCTCGACTGGCGGCACCTCGATCGGCACCACCTCCTGCTCCACCTCCCGCCTGATCTGCAAGTGAGAGTAGGCCATCAAGCAAAGCGAGCAGGAAATGATCGCCAGACCGATGACGAGCAAAGCGATACGCCACCACCATTTCTTCATCGCCATTACCTCCGCAGGCACTATAACACAGAAACAATACCTACTGCAAACTCATCTCGTATTCGGAAGACACCTCGTATATCTTGACCCCGTGAGAGTCGTACACCACGCGCAGCAATCCCTGCTCGGCCATCGTGTCGAACTTGGCCAAGCCCGCCGGTTCGTAATAAGCCTGCTCGTAGCCTCCCACGTAGATATAGCGCACGCCATAACGGCCCAAAATGCTCATCGCGTAGTTGACGTCCCGCGTTTCATAACACACACGCACGTCTTCACGACGCTGATTTACCTCGTCCGCGGGCAGCAAGGGACGCTGCTGAACTTCGTGCCAGCGCCAGCCCACCACCGCCGGCAGGCCGGTGTAGATGGAGACGCGATTGGCCCACAGATACTCCCGCCACCCCAGCCCTTCCAGGATCACCGGCGAGCCCTCGATGTTGTCCTGCATCCAGCGAATGGCGGCATAATCGCCGTAAAGGAAAATCTCCTTGGGGTCGCCCTCTGGGCCATCCTGGATCTTGCTGTATTTCATGAACGCCATCCCATCGAGCGTCAGGCCGGTATCCGGCGACATACGGTCGCTGGCGCGGGCATAGATGCCAAAGGGCAAGAACAGCGTACCGCCGAGGACGAGCACTGCCATCACCGCCCACCAGGCATAACACAGTTTAGATCGCCAGCGTTTTGAACGCTCGAACAGCCAAACGAGGCTCACCCCCGCTGCAACCGACAGCATGATCCACACTTGCAAGTAGAACTTGAAGACGGTGTTCTGCCGCCCCACGTCACCCTTGACCACGACGACCTCGACGGCGACAGAGATCGCCATCACCAGCCCGATCACCAGCCACAGCAGGCGGCGATTGGCCGGCATCCCCGGTACGAACAGCAGCACTGCCGCCAGCAAGGCTATTGGCAGCGCCACGAGCGAAACCGGCACTATTTCATCCAAGATGCTCGCCTCTATCTCGCCCAACTGTTTCCAGACCACGATCGCGCCGGCCAGGCAAACGATCAGGAACAACGCAAGTAGCAGGCCGACGCCTCCCGCCAACAGGATGGAACCTGGCGAGCGAGGCGCAAACTCACAGCGGCCGCCCTTCCTCCACTTGAGAACCCGCCACACCTCGATCAACAGGCGCGTTACCACGGGGAAGAGCAAGGCGGTGTGAATCCACAAGTAGATATCCGCCGGCGTGCGCAACCCATTCCAGCGCTCCAGCGAGCTGTAGCCGGAATAATGCTGAATGTAGGGCTGGAACAGCACGAACGTCAGGCCAGCGAACAGCGCGGCGCGCAAGATGAGTTGCCTCACGTGACGCCACACGACCGCGCCGCCGACGACTTCGGCGTGGCGACGACGCTCGGCGCGCCACCCTTCCCAGGCACCCACCACCAGGGCAGCCAACCCTAATAGGAGATACGAGGGGTAATCCCAGGTGTTGGTTGGGCGGAGGGAACCGACGACCAGCCCGCCGATGACGAGGCTCCACCAACGAGGACGCGAATCGAGCACCCAGTAAAGCGCCAGGGCCAGCGCCAGAAGCGTCAGCGGGAAAGCGATCAAATGGGCATGCAGGTCGGCGTACAGGAAGGTAAAGGCCGGGAACTCGGCGATCGGGTTCCCCGTCTCTGAGGGGATGATGCGCGTCGGTTGCCAGTACCAAGAGGTGTTGCCTATCGAAAGTTTGTGCCCCTCGAAAACGACCTTCCATATCCCCTCGAAAATCGACGCCAACTCGGGGTATCCGGGGATGGTGCTCTCGAAAGGCTCTCCTCCCAATTCGATCAGCTTGGTATAGACAAGGTGCACCACGCCCAGATTGCCCAATACGATGGTGAAAACGAGCGCCAAGATGCCCGCCACGAGCGCCGCGCGCCTGCGCCTGCCCATCAGGTTGCAAGCGACGGAGAAAGCGCCCACGCCGGTCAGCGCGTAGAGCAGCGGCACCATCAAGTTGTAAGCGACGGCAGGCACCGTGCCAAGCAACTTGGTCAGCGTGCCGACGATGACGAATCCAAAGTAGTAATAGTTGATATAAGTGCCGGAGAGCCAGGGGTTGTACGGCGGGAACCAGGTGGACTTGATCACCGCGTTGAGGTAGGCAAAGTCCATCGGCTTCTCGCCTCCCATGTGTGGATGCCACAGATCGGGCTGCAAGAGCCGCACGCCGATCCACAGCACGTACAGCAGCGCAAAGAGGCCCTCGGTCACGAGAAGCAGCCGCCACTGGCGGCGCACAAATGCCAGCAACTCGAACCGCTTGAGCCACCCCACCCCTCCGCCCACCAGGATCAGTAAACCCAACATGCGCAGGATCGTCCCGCGAGTATTGGGCAGCACGTGCAGGCTGGCCGCTATCCAGGTCAGATAGGCCAGCGCCAGCAAGGCCAACACGCGCGCCAGCCCGTAGCCACGGTCACGCAGGCGCGGGAGCGACACGAACAGGACCGGAAAGGCCAGCAAGCCCAGGAGCGTCACGGCGAGCCACCAAGCGAACGCCGCCAAGCCGGGGGAGCGGTTGAACAGCCCATCGCTGTTGAACATCTCCGACCACGTGCCGCCGGCCTGCTGCTCCGCCCAAGTCTGCTCGTCGAACTTCATCAGGTCGGGGACGGCGGTGAGCTCGACCGGCTTGAGGTTGTTGTAGGCTTTTTCCACGTCGATCCCGCCCAGCACTTGCAGCACCCGCTCGCGGGAGTAGCTATCGGTCTTGCGAAAGATCAACACGCGCGGATGATCATAGACGCTGAAAGCCTCCTCTGCTGGAGGCAGGTGTATCACGACCGGCTCTTGCTGGTAGACATAGTCCGTCGCTTCCATCAACGGGTAGGGCGTCTCTTGGTCGGGAAACTGGAACCAACCGAAAAGCGCCGGGCGGGAGGTGAAATCGGCCGCCAGCTCGAATCCCAACTCGCCGGCAAAGAGCGCCCGGTAGTACTCGGTCGTCAGTGGATAGCGCGGCTCCAGGCGTGCGACCGAGGCGTAGATGCGGTTGCTGGACGTGACGATATAATCCGCCTGGTCGAGCCAGTCGAACAACTGGCCGCGCTTTTCCAGCGTATCCTCGTGATAGTTGAGCATCTCGAAAATTGTGTACTGCTTTCCGCCGGGAATATGCGGCCCCCAGTCCCAGTGTTCCTGGGCCATGACGGAATACGCCGGGATATTGTCATAGATCCACTGCCCGGCGGCCAAGCGGGTGTGCTCCCGCTCGTAGATAGAGAACACCGCGCAGCCCCACATAGTAGATCCCAGGACGACGACGACCGAGAGGGCGTAGCCCACCGCGCGCCACCAGCGCGCCGAAGAGCGACACAGGCGCACCAAAAACCAGGCTCCCATGAGGATGAGCAGTGGATAGAGGAAAATAAAGTAGCGCATGGATTTGACCCAGCGGGTGCCGAGGTAGAGGAACATCAGCGTAGTCCACACCCACAGGAGCAAATGCTCGCGCACGCGCTTTCCTCGCCACAGGCCGAACCCCATCACCGCCCACCCGACCCAGGCCGCCAACCCCAGGGGCACCCCCATCCCCCAAAAGACGATGTTGTTCCAGGGGAACAGCAGCGGCGTGCGATCCGTCCACTGCTGAGCGGGCGGCCCGTCCCAATCGCTGGTCTGGATGTGCAGCAGCGTCTCCATATTGGCCCGCCACTCGGGGCTGATTTTCACGCCAAAGAAACCCGGGCCCTCGAAAGCGTAAGGATTGGTCACACGGAAGGCGATCAGGCACAACACACCTGCCACCGCGAGCCGCAGGATGGCGTTCCACAGCCCCCACCAGCGTCGCGCGGGCGACTGCGACCAGAGCCACACCGCCGCCGCGATGGCGACCATCAACGAGACCAAGCCGCCGCTGATCTTGCACGCAGCCGCCAGGCCGCTAGACAGCCCGCCCAGCGCGAAACTGGTCCACTCACCGGTGCGGCTCGCCCGTACGGCGAAATAGGCCGCCAACGTCATAAAGAAGCACATCGTGCTGTCGACGGTGAAAAAGTGGGCCTGCTGAATCAGGAACGCCGTCACCGCGGTCAGGTTCGCCGCCAGCACCCCGGTGAGGGCGCCGCCCAAACGCCGCCCGATGAAGAACACGGCCAGGATCGTCCCCATATCGGCGGTCGCCGAGAGCAGCCGGCCCACCAGCTTGCTGCGGTAGCCGGTGAACCGGTCGCCATGGCAAATTAGATCGTAAGCCTCGCCGCGCACGCCAGCGGCTGCATCTCCGGTTTCAGAAGGCCCTTCGCGCAGGCTAGCGCACATCTGGTCGAGCCCTTCAGCCGTGAAGCGCACCAGAAAGAGAGGCAAGGTGCCATAGCTGTACCGGTCGCCAGAGTTGCGCTCGTTGAGCGGCGAGCGATGCGTATCAAAATAGATGGCGATATTCTCAAAGAGAGAGCCGCCATCCGGCGTGTGGATTTTTCCCAACATCTGCTGCATGTGGGATTCATCGGGATGAATCCACTTGTAATCGTCCCAATCCAGGTCGGTGAAGCGCAGATAGCCCCCGATCACCATGATGACGATCAGCAGTGGAACCGCCCACCACACATCACCCTCCCTCACACGCTCCTCTGTAGATTCTGTAGATCTCGCTTGCGTCTGTTCCAAAGAATCAACCTCCAGATGCAGCTTGGGTTTCATCTAGCGCGGTCCCACCTCGTACACCACGTACAGCAGCCGCCCATCGGCCATAGAATGCACGTCCATCCTCTCTCCCCCAGGGAATTGTTCGCGGACGGTCTCTAACTCGCCCAGGCGTTGCGGGAGAAAAACAAACCGCGCGCCGCCGGAAACAAGGTCAACAGGAGGACGATCCTCATCCGGAGGATACACGTTCACGCCCACGACGTCCCGCGCCAGAAAACTCAGGTTTCCGATGTCAAAGTACATCACCGTCGGGCCGTAGAAATACACGACGTAATCGTCATCCTGCTGCCCCAGATAACGCCCCAGGTTGGTGGCAATCTCGGCGGTGGGGTTCCCGTAAATCCGCGTAGGGGTATAGACGACGAAGTAATAGTAAAGGTTCAGGATGGATATCAACACGAGCCCCAGGATGGCTATGTCCCTCCAGTGTAAGAGCTGCCCCTTGCCAAACACGCGCTCGCCCATGCTCATCAACCAGCGCATCCCCAGACCGACCAGCAGGGCCAAGGCCGGCGCGATGATGACCATGCGCTGGCTGCTGGGGGGATTCTCCGTCAGCACCCAGCCCGTGATCAGGGCCAACCAGAACCAGATTAATACCAGGGCAAAGCCAGGCTCGCGCCGGCGCGCCAAGCTCCACACCATCCCAAAGAGAAACAAAACGCCGCTGAGGAAATCGAGCAGCGGGATAGAAGGGCGATACCAGAAAGTGGGATCGAGCGTATAGTGAAAGGCGGTGACCGACTTGAGAAACTGCCGCAGAAGGATTCTGGTACCGCTTAACCCGCTGTATTCCTGCTCGCGCGCCAACCAGCCGGGAGAGAGGATGGTGATCTGAGAGGCCCGTGCGGCCATCGTGTCTTGATGTGCGATGTAATACAGCAAAAGCGGCGCAGCGGCGACCAACGCGGCAAGCAGAAAAATGAGCAACAGACGCCCGTAGCGCCTGGACATGGCCTGCAGATGAAAACGGTATTTGCTCGCGAACAGCCAGGCCACATAGGCCGCCAAGATGACGCCGACCAACCGCGCACCAAAGTACCCGTACCAGCCCAGGCCTACTACCGTCCCCGCCATGGCAAAGTGGAGTGATCGTCTCGACTGCATTCCGCGTACAAACAACCACAGCGCCAGCGTGACGACAAACCCGTCACCAATCTGGTTGGACGCCAGGCGGCTAAAGTGGATGTGATAGTGGCCAAAGGCGAGCAGCGTCGCCGCGATCCACGCAGCCCGCCAGCCCCAAAGCTGCCGCGCAAACAAAAATGTAGTCAATACTGTGAGCGTGCCCACCAACGCCGAGAGCGTCCGCGCGCCCGCTATCGTGGCCCCAAAGACTTTCATCGCCGAGCCGTAGGCCAGGAACGACATCGTGGGGACGCTGTACCAGCCGGTCGAAAAGGGATTGCCCATCGGCGGCCCCACCAGTTCAAGCGCCGCCAATCCCTGCGTCCCTTCGTCACCGCCCAGGTTGGCAGGGATGTGCTCAAGGTCGACGGCCCGCACGAGCAATGCGGCGAGCAAGAGCGCGGCCAAGCCCGCTAACTCGAGACGCCGCCTACGGAGCCGCCAGCCCAGGTTCAGCAGCGTCTGCTTGACCGACACGGACGGGACAAACGCCATCAAGAACCAAGCCACGCCAATCACCCAGGCCCAGAAAGCGCCCGCAAACCCAGCCCTTGGGGAGATCCCTCGCGCCCACCAGCCCACCACCAAAGACAGCCCTGACCCTCCCAGCGAAGCCAACACGCGCCACGGGTTCTTCACAGCCCACGACAGCCACCGGGAAAGCCTCTGCCGATTGCCGCTTCCCCGACGCGCCGGCCCCCGCTGCCTCAACCGCCTCCACAGTATCCAGAATAGGATCAGAGAAGCGCACCAGAAGAGGATACCGTCCCGCCAGAACTCGCGGCGGTAAGTAAAGTAAAACTGGCCCAGGAACGCAAGCGCGAGCCCGGCGACCAGAAACACCCCCGATACGATCCGATTTCGACTCACCGCAGGCCTTCTTCCATCGAAGACATTACAGCTGAACCCACTTCCGCGCTAACCGGGCACGCGAACCTTCATGCAGATATTCATCGCCGAGATGTCGCGAGCATCCTCGCCCAAACGATCGTTCCAGCGATCCACCCAGTTAAACAGCCGCAGCCCCACATTCACCGGGTTCAAGCGTCCATTCGTCCGCCCGTCCACGCGGTAGCGCGAGGCGGCGTCGGTCACCTGTGAGGGCAGCGCCCCCGATTCCAGCAAGGGGTTTCCCAGGCCATAGACCAGGTTGTGGATGAATGGAAAACAGTAGTGCACCAGCAAACGCGTTTCCTCGATCTGGAGGCCGGCGTCCCTGACCAACGCCTCCACTTCCTCCAAGGTGTACAACCGGACGTGCAGCGCCCAGATGCCGGCCAGCGGCCCCCTGGCAATGTGTGTGCCGAACACCGTCTCCAGAGTTTTGTTGATCGGGTCCCAACAGAATGGATAGTTGGCGTTGGGAACGCTGATGACGATCATCCCCCCGGGACGCGTCACGCGCACCGCCTCCGCCAACCCGGTCCGGTCATCGGGCAGGTGCTCCAATACCTCCGCCAGGACGACCTTGTCAAAGGTGTGATCGGGAAAGGGAAGGTGGCAGAGGTCTCCATTGAGCAGACGCAAAGCGCGGTCGGCCAAGTGCTCGTGGGCCAGGCGGACGTACTGGTATTCCAAGTCCTGGCCAACCAGATTGCACTTGCTTACCTCCCGCAAAAAGTTCAACACGAACCCTCGCCCGCAGGCCGCGTCGAGGACACGCTCGTCCGGCCCGGGATCGAGCCAGCGAAGGAACAGCTTCACCCGGCGCTTGTAGGCCATGTCGGCCTCGTTAGCCACCAGGCGGGAAAGTCGTTCCTCGCTCAGCATCACGCCTTTACCTCGCCCATAGTGCCCGGCGAAACGTCCGCCAGCTCTGCCAAAAGCGCCTCGTATTGATCCACCGTTCTCTCCAAATCGAACACGCTGGCAACCTCTTCCCGCGTCTTGCAGTAAGAAGCGGCGCTATCCAGCATGTGGACGACACCTTCAGCCAATGCCCTTTCATCACGAGGCGGCACGATGATCCCCATGCCCGTGGCCTTTACCGCCTCTCGCGCGCCGGGGATATCGGTGCACACCACCGGCGTGCCGCAGAACATGGCCTCGATCTGCGTGCTGGGGAAACAATCGCTACGGCTGGGCAGCACGAACACGTCACACATGCGATAGAAATCGGCCAGCTTTTGCCGGTCCCGGATCAGGCCCAGGAACGTCACGTGATCGCTGCAGCCGTCAAGCAGTTGCTCGCACTGCCCATAAAAGTTCTCATAGACCGGGAATTCCCCCGCGTAGACGAACCTGGCATTGGGCCGGGATTCCAGAATATGGGGAATGGCCTTGAACAAATAATCGAACCCTTTTTCCTCGACGAACCTTCCGGCAAAGCCGACCAAGGGATTGCTGTCGAGCCCCAGCTTGGAGCGCCAGGCTGCGACCGCCTGCTGATCGGGTTCTGGGATGATGATCGGCGGGTAGATAAAAGCCATCTTGGCCAGGAACGGGCTCAGAAAACCCGAGTGGCGCGCGTAATCCTCGCTGTGAATCGAGATCCGCGCCGACGCCTTTTCGGCCTGGGTCATCATCCAGGTCACCGACCGCTCGATGACGCGGTTGAGGAAACCGGTAGGCATCACCAGATCGCCATGGTGGGTAAACAGCACCTTGCGACCGGCCAGGCGCGCCAGGATCGTCACCAGCAGCGACTCCATCAGCACCGTGTGAATCTGGACCACGTCGTGCTCGCGGATCAAGCGGTACGCGGCAAAAGGGAATGTAGGCTGCACCGGTCCCCGACTAAGCCGAAACAGCACGGGCAGGCGCACGACGCGCACGCCATTGTACACCTCCTCGCGGGGCAACGTTGGATTGTGGCGCGACGTCAGGACCGTGACCTCGTGGCCGCGCTCGGCCAGGCCTTCGGCCAGGCGCTGGGCATAGGCCGTCAGTCCGGTCCAGTGAGGGTAGTAATACGAGAGAATAGAAAGAATCTTCATTAAGCTACACAAACCTCCAAAGCACACATCACTCGCTCTCCTCCGCCACGGCCGCGGTCGCAGCCGCATCGGCCCCTAGCTGCCCCAACGAGAGTCCCAGTTGAGCCAAGCCGATCAACCCCAGAATGCTCGAAAAGGCGTACTGGAAAGCGTGAGAGACAAAGGCTATCGTGAATGCCTCCTCTTTTGATATGCCAAAGGGCAAATGCAGTGCGTATTCGGCGGCTGAATGGAAAACGCCAACCGCACCGGGGGCTGAGGGAAGCGCCATCCCGAGTCCAATACCGCACGTGAGAAAGCTGCCCTGCACCAGCGGCGGCTGGTCGCGAAACACCCACAACATGCCCCAATAAAAGCCGACGACGAAAACCCAAGCCACGACTGACCAGACCAGTGTTTCGGCAAAACGCCGCGGCGAGCGTAGCGCCGCCAACCCATCAAGCAACCCATCGAGCATACCCAGCCAGCGAGCGGCATTGAGGCGCGGTAGGTGCGCCAGAATCCAACGCGCGAAACCACGCACCCACTCGGGTCGCAGCGCGATCAAGACCATCGCAGCCAGCACGATAAACGCCACGAGCCCGGCCAATACACCTACACTCTGCAACAGGCCTGCCTGCGCCACAAAGGGCAACGAGATCAGCAGCAACAGCACCACCATCAGCATATCGAGCACGCGTTCGACGACGACGGTGGAAAGCGCCGCGCTCACCTTCACCTTGCCCTCGATCCCGATGGCCACCGCCCGTGCGGGATCTCCCAAGCGCAAAGGGAGGATGTTGCTGACCAGGTAACCAACGTTGGTGATCCAAAAGCAGCGGGCCAGGCTCACCTCCGGCCCCAAAAGCAGCCGCCAGCGGAAAGAGCGCGCGGCTTCGTAGGCCAGCAACGCCACGGCAGCAGGGATCAGGTAGCCATACCTCGCCCCGGCCAGATTCTCCGCGACCTGGCGCGGGTCAATGCCCAGCAGGGCCAAGGCCAAAGCCACCACGCTGACGACGATGCCAAGCCACAATTGCCAACGGTTCTTTTTCACAAGATGGGATTATACCATTGGGATGCCAGTCTCGCAAAGAGTCCAGTCCACCCCTCCACCCTTCCCCGCAGGCACCAACTCTTTGGACTTGCCAAAGGGCTGGCCATTCGCGTAGCCTGTTTTCCCTCAAGAGGCCCCAGCATGGTGGATTTTATGCTATAGTGACTATGCGAAGTGGTTATTTCTCAGTCAAATCGCCGGCGGAAAATCACCACCTGCGGGTGATCGTAGACGACAAAGCTCTCATCCAGTCGCCCGGAACGCAGCAGGACGGCAGCGCGAGTTTGGCACACGCCGGGCAAAGCGAAACCCAAGCCGGCGGCGGGGTCATCCCGCAGCACCACCGGCCCAAGATGAGGATAGCGCCCAAAACAAGCTACTGGCTCAAAACCCAACTCGCCTTCGAAAAGCCGTCGGTAGTAGCGCGCCGCCAACGGATATCGCTCCGACCAGCGCGCCAGCGTCGCATAGCCCCGCCTGCTGGCGAGGATGACATAGTCGGCCTCGGCCAGGGCCGCCTCAATCTCCACCCACTTGGCCTCCGAGTCCTCGTCAAACAAGGGCAGCTCGCGCACGTCGTAATCATAGCCGCCGATCAGGCCCACCGGCAGCGGATGATCCCAGTGCTCGACGGCTAAAGTAGAGCCACGCGGCACATAATCGCCAATCCACTCAGAGGCAGCCAGCCAGGGGTGCGGAGCGTCGTACAGATTGACAAAGGCGAGGCAGAAAAGCAGGGAGCAAACGAGTGCTAAATAAGCCAAGCCCGAAACCACATTCCGGATACGTCCGTGTAAGGAGACGATGGTCCCCGCAGCGCAGACCGCCAGCGCCGGCGTCACCGGCAGCCAGTAGCGAGGGAACTTGGCGTAAAGCGCCCCCACAAATGCGACAAAGGGCACCGTCCAGGCCAACACCGCCCACCCCGGCGAGGGCAACAGCCTCCGCGCCGCCCGCCACACAAAAAAGGCCCATCCGCCAAAAACGACCACGCCCAAGGGCCACCCCATCCCCCAGCGTAACTGCTGCAACACAGGATACACGTAGGGCCAGGCAGCGTGGAACTGGCGCGTGTACGGCACGTCCAGCAAACCGCGCGCGATGGCCGATTCTCGCGCCACGTTGCGCCAGAAGATAGGAAACGAAAGCAGCGCAAACGGATTGGCCAGCGCAAAAGCCACCCCCCCCACCACCCCAACCTGTAGAGCGCACCGCCAACGCAGGCCCCGCCGTACAGGGGCGGCGAAGCAGGCCGCCCCCAGCGGAATTGCCAACAGGGCAGAGCCAAACTTGGCGCCCACGGCCAGTCCTGCCCACGCGCCGGCCAGCCGAGCATCCTGCATCTGGCCCCTCGCAGCCAAGCGAACGGCAAACAGGAGCGCCCCGACGCTAAAAAAGGCCTGGGGCACGTCGGCGGTGTAAAAGTGCGCCTGCTGCACATGCAAGACCATCAGCGCTACAAAGGCCGCCGCCAGCAGGCCAGCACGCCTTCCCCAAACCTGTCGACCTAACGCAAAAGTCAATGCCACGGTCCCCAAATCAAACAGCGCTGCCAACCCCCGCCCTACGAACAACGGGTCTGCACTTGCATCCAGCGCTCGCGAAAGCGCCAGCAGGTACAGCGGCAGGTGCCCGTAGGCGAAATCGGTCGAGACTTCGAACGGGTTCAGCCGATCGGGCCAGCGCAGGGCCTCCGCCACCCCCACGATGTACCGCTCGTCTGGATGCGCGCCAATGCCGCCGTCCCAGTCGAGACCGCGGAAGCGCAAAGCCGCCGCCAGGAGCAACAGAAACAGGAGCAAAATTCGGATAGGGAACCACTTCATCACAGGATGATTTTAACACCGGCAAGCCCACCGGACAACTTGACATCTTGAGGCGATTGCGGTATACTCGCGCGCGATGTCCGGTAAAAGAACAACCGCCGGTAATCAGGTGCCACACACAAGGGAAGGCATCACTGCCTTCCTCAGTCAAAATGTTTCCCACGACCTTTGGATATCCATCCAAAGGTCTTTTTTATGTATCCTGTGGCCCTTTCGAAATTCTCATGTATCTACTCAGGCTGTTCGCCCGAGCAGTGGCCCTCGCTCAAAAAAGGGAGAGATAGGGGTTCGAGGGCGGATAAAGAGGGAAATTTTAAGGAGGTTTTATGTCTAACACGCTTGCAGGACGGGATCTTGTCTCCATCAAGGACCTCAACAAAGAAGAAATCCTTCGAGTCCTCGAGCAGGCCGCCCGGCTCGAGGAGCAGTGTCAGAGGCAACCAAAGCTGAATCTACTGAACGGGCGCATACTCGCCGCGCTGTTCTACGAGCCCAGCACGCGCACGCGCCTCAGTTTTGAGAGCGCGATGCACCGCCTGGGCGGCGACGTGCTCTCCGCTGCCTCGGCGGCCAAGACCACCTCGGCGGCCAAGGGCGAGACGCTGGCAGACGCCACGCGCGTCATATCTGGCTACGCCCACATCGTCGTCCAACGCCACCCGCAGATCGGCTCGGCCAAGGAGGCCGCCGAGGGCGCGACGGTTCCTGTCATCAACGCCGGAGATGGCTCGAACGAACACCCCACCCAGGCGCTGCTCGATCTCTACACCATCAGAAAAGAACGCGGGCAGATCGATGGGTTGAACGTCGTGATGGTCGGAGACCTCTTGTACGGGCGCACCGTTCACTCGCTCAGCCAGGCGTTCGCCCATTGGGACGTCACGCTCACTCTGGTCTCGCCTCCGGCGCTGAGGTTGGCATCTCCAATCGTCGATGACCTGAAGCAAAAGATCGCGCTCGAAGAGACCGAGGACCTGGCGACGGCGATGAAAACGTGCGACGTGCTCTACGTCACGCGCATCCAGCGCGAGCGTTTCAGCGATCCCGCCGACTATGAAAAGGTCAAGGATAGCTACGTCATCACCCGACAACTGGTCGAAAGCACCAACCCCGACATGACCATCATGCACCCCCTGCCACGCGTCAACGAGATCGCGACCGACGTAGACAGCCTGCCGGGCGCGGCGTACTTTCGCCAGGCCGATAACGGCGTGTGGGCGCGCATGGCACTGATGGCACTGATACTGGATGCGGCGGAGTGATACAATGACCTTCACCAACAAACTAGTCGCCTCTCAAAAAGCCAACAACTCGTGGGTGTGCATAGGCCTCGACCTGGTAATGGAGCGGCTGCCCGAATCCGTGAGGAGTTCTAAAAGCCCGTTTCTCTCCTTCAGCCGGGCCATCGTCGAGGCCACTGCCGACGTGGTCAGCGCCTACAAGCCCAACCTGGGCTTCTGGCTGACCGAGGGCCCGGCAGGCCTGAGCGCGCTCCAACAACTCGTCGCCGTGATTCCCGAAAACATCCCCGTCATCCTCGACGCCAAGTTCAACGACATCGGAAACTCGGCCAAGGCATACGCCCGCGTGGCCTTCGAGACGCTCCGTGCAGACGCCGTCACAGTTAGCCCCTATCTGGGGCGCGATGGGGCAGAGCCTTTCCTCAACCATGCCGAGCGCTCCATCTTTCTCCTGGCGCGCACCTCCAATGCCTCCGCGCCAGACTTGCAAGATCACGTGGTGAAAGGGCACCCGCTGTACGAGGAGGTCGCGCAGTTGGCGGCCCAGTGGAATGCCGACCTGCCGGGCACCTGCGGGCTGGTCGCGGGCGCGACTTATCCAGAGGAACTGGCACGGTTGCGCCAGATCGCCCCAGAGCTGCCGTTTCTCATCCCTGGCATCGGGTCGCAGGGGGGAAACCTGGAGGCGGCGGTTGCGCACGGCCCAACTCACGCAGAGGTCGGCCCGGTTATCAACTCGTCGCGCGGCATCATCTACGCTTGGTCAAGCGCCCCGTCCGGTTCAGATTTTGCCGAGGCTTCCCGCGCCGCCGCGATCGAGCTGCGCGATAACATCAATCGAATTCGGGAGGCCGCACAATGAGCCAATTGGCCAATCTACTGTTCGAGGCCGGCTGCATCAAGTTCGGCGCGTTCACGCTCAAGTCCGGCCTGACCTCACCCGTCTACATCGACCTGCGGCTGCTGGCCAGTTACCCGGCCCTGCTGCGAGACGTAGCGCGCGCGATGGCCGCATCCGCCCGGGAACTCGCATTCGACCGCATCGCCGCCATCCCGCTGGCGGGACTGCCCATCGGCACGGCGCTGGCGCTGGAGATGGACCGGCCCATGATCTACCCGCGGCCGGAGGTCAAGACCCACGGCAGGCAACGCAGTATCGAGGGAGAGTTCTCCCCAGGAGAGACGGCGCTCGTGGTCGACGACCTGATCACCAGGGGGACAAGCAAGATCGAGGCTATCGAGCCGTTGAAGGAAGCTGGACTTGTCGTAAAAGACGTGCTAGTATTGATAGATAGAGAACAAGGCGGCGTCGAGGACCTAGCGCAGCACGGCTACCGCTTGCACGCTATTCTCAAGTTCACCGATATCCTGGACACCCTGAAAGAATCCGGGCGTATCACAGCCGAACAACACACAGAAGTGCTCGATTACCTGAAACCCAAAACCTGAAACCATCATGTCTGTCGATCTATCCACCACCCTGTGCGGCATCCGCCTGCCCAACCCGACCGTCCTGGCTTCGGGCGTCCTGGGATTGAGCTACGAAGTGATGGCGCGTGTAGCCCGCAGCGGAGCTGGGGCCGTCACTACCAAGTCGTGCAGCATCAGGCCGCGACCCGGCCACCACAACCCGACAATCCTCCAATGGGAAGCTGGGTTGATCAACGCGGTAGGGCTTTCCAACCCTGGCATCGAGGTGATGGTAGAGGAGATTCGTGCTGCTAAGGCACTCCTAGCCTCGCTAGGAGTGCCCCTCATCGCCAGCATCTTTGCCGATACCATCTATGATTTTGGCACTGCAGCTCGCTTCATCTCCGAAGCCCAGCCTGACCTGATCGAAGTCAACATCTCCTGTCCCAACGTGGACGCCCAATACCTGCAGATGTTCGCTGCCGACCCCTACGTCGCGGCCCAGGTCACGCGCCGGGTCAAGTTGAACACCGATATCCCGGTGTTGATCAAACTCTCGCCCAACGTAACCAACGTCGTCGAGATCGCCAGGACGGTGGCCGAAGCTGGCGCCGACGGCATCACCGCCATCAACAGCCTGGGGCCCGGCATCATCCTCGATATCGAGACGCGCCGTCCCGTTCTGGCGCACGGCACGGGCGGCGTGAGCGGGCCGAGCATACGCCCTATCGCCGTCCGCTGCGTGCGCGATATCTGCCGGGCCGTAGACGTGCCAGTGTTGGCCGTGGGCGGTGTGACGACGGGACGGGACGTGATAGAAATGATCCTCGTGGGAGCCACGGCGGTTGGGATTGGCTCCGCCGTGGCCTATCGAGGCATCGGGGTATTTCAAGAAGCGTGCGATGAAATTCAAGCATACCTGGAACGGCACAGGTACAAAAGCTTGGACGAGCTGCGAGGAAAAGCCCTCGCGTTCCTTTAGGAGCCATCGATTGTGAGCCTGCCACAAACCATCCGCATTCGTGAAATCCGAGAAGACACGCACTCTATCCGCACCTTTGTGTTGGATGGCGAGGTATCAGGAGCCGAGCCCGGCCAGTTCGTCATGGTCTGGCTGCCCGGGATAGATGAAAAACCAATGTCCATCGCCCACCCTGCCCCACTCACGGTGACCGTCGCCAGCGTCGGGCCGTTCACCATGAAGCTGCACGAGAAAAAGGTGGGCGACGTGATCGGCTGGCGCGGCCCTTACGGGCGTGGTTTCTCTCTACGTGAGGATGTGCCTGCGCTACTCCTGGGCGGCGGTTGTGGCGTGGGGCCGATGCGCTTTCTCGCCACCTACGCCGCCGAGCGCTCTATCCCAGTCACGGTCGCCATCGGCGCACGCACCGAGAGCGAGCTCGCCTGCGTGGGAGATTTTGAAGCGCTAGGTGTAAACCTCATCCTCACCACCGACGACGGCTCTCGCGGTCACATGGGATACGTCACCCAGGCTATCTCGATGTTCGCGGCGGATCACCAAAAGTTCGCGGTCTACGCCTGCGGCCCCGAACCGATGCTCGTCGCCATCCACAAGCTGTGCCGCGAGCAGGGCATCCCCGGCCAACTGAGCCTGGAGCGGTACATGAAGTGCGGTTTTGGCGTCTGCGGGCAGTGCTCGCTAAATGGTTTCCTGGTCTGCCAGGACGGACCGGTGTTCGATGCCGAGCAATTGGATGGCCTGCGCGATTTTGGCAAAACTCGGCGCACCGCCACCGGGAGAAGGCTCCCACTGCGCAATGGATAAATCGGAACTCCGCGCTCACTTTTGCAGCCTGCGCGAGGGCCTGCCTGCTGAGGAAGTCGCCGCGGCCTCTGTCGCCATCTGCCGAGGGCTGGCTCGCTGGCTTGCAGACCAACTACCCAACCAACCGACTATCCTCACCTATCTCGCCTTTCGCAACGAGCCCGACCTGAGCTTGCTGTTTGAGCTCTTGCCGGACGCCCGCTGGATCGTCCCGCGCATCATGGAGGGCCGCCACATGGCGCTCCACTCCTACGATCCCAGCCGCCTGGTGCGCCATCGCTTTGGTATGTTGGAGCCGGCGGCAGATCTACCTACGGTCGACCCTGCCGGGATCGACGCGGCGCTGGTCCCCGGCGTGGCCTTCGACCGGCAAGGTGGGAGGTTGGGATTTGGCGGCGGCTACTACGACTGCTTCCTATCCACCACACCCGCCCTACGCATAGGGATCGCCTTCGACCAATGTCTGGCAAGGCAGCTCCCTCGCGGCGAGCACGATCAGCGCATGGACTGGGTAGCGACGCAGAGTAAGATGATCGACTGTGGGAGAATGGAATGGAAACCATCCTGATCAAAAGCGGCACATTGGTAACGCCCCAGGGAATCGCCCCAAAGGATATCCTGATCGCGGGTGAGGTCATCGCCGCCGTCGGGGAAGGACTGAGCGCGCCACACAACACACGCATCGTGAACGCAGAAGATGTGCTGATCTTTCCCGGCCTGATCGATGCCCACGTCCATCTGCGCGAGCCCGGCGGCGAGCACAAAGAGGATTTTCTCAGCGGCACGCGCGCGGCGCTGGCTGGAGGGTTCACCACCGTACTCGCAATGCCCAACACCAGTCCGCCGCTCACCGGCTGCGAGGCGCTGGCACAGACAAAAGCCCTGGCAAAGTCAAAGGCCGTCTGCGACGTCGGGTTCTTCGTCGGTGCGACGGCAGAAAACGCCGAGCAGGCCGCCGGCCTGGAGGCCGTCGTGGGCCTCAAGCTCTACATGGGCTCCAGCACCGGCAGCCTGCTGGTGGCCGATCTGGCGGGGCAGGCAGCCCACTTTGAACGCTACCCGGGCGTGATCGCCGTCCACGCCGAGGACGAGGAAGCGGTCGTTCATTTTGCCAAGCTGGGCCAGCGCCGCCCGCCGATCTGCGCCGCCCTGGCCGTATCGCGCGCGCTCGCCCTGGCCGAACGCTTCCAGGCCCGGCTGCACGTCTGCCACGTTTCCACAGCCCACGAGCTGGCCCTCATCCGCGACGCCAAGGCGCGAGGAGTAAAGGTCACTTGCGAGGTAACACCCCATCACCTGTTCCTCACCGCTGAGGATGAAACACGCCTAGGCCCCTTGGGGCAAATGAATCCGCCGTTGCGCCCGCAGAAGGACGTCGACGCGCTGTGGGAAAATCTGAGAACCGCGGACTGCATCGCCACAGACCACGCGCCGCACACTCTCGAGGAGAAACGCAGTTCCACCCCACCCTCTGGCGTGCCGGGCCTCGAGACTGCGCTGCCGCTGCTCCTGACAGCCGTTCGCGAGGGGAAACTGTCCCTGCCAGAAATCTCGAGATTGATGGCCGAGGGCCCGGCTCGCATCTTTGGACTGCAGCGCAAGGGCCGCATCGCTCCTGGCTACGATGCCGACTTGACGCTGGTAGACGTCGGCGCCGAGTGGGCCATCGGCACACGATCCCTACAGACCAAATGCGGGTGGTCGCCTTTCCAGGGACGCAAAGTAAGGGGGAGAGCAGCCCGCGTGTTCCTGCGCGGACGAGAGGTATGCGCTAATGAGGAGGTTATAGCAGAACCAGGATACGGGCAAATCATCGCTAGATTCGCTGCCTGATGCTCCGCCAACCCAGGCCGCCAACCAGCACGCCCAGCAACACCACAGCACCGACGACGGCATACATCACGCCGTAATCCGTCGCTTCGGCCAGGAAACCAAACCCCAGGCTGCCAAAACCCACCAG
Source organism: Anaerolineae bacterium (assembly GCA_016931785.1). Classification (GTDB taxonomy): domain Bacteria; phylum Chloroflexota; class Anaerolineae; order B4-G1; family B4-G1; genus JAFGED01. Next base: position 5,074 of record JAFGED010000351.1, on the reverse strand, counting down.
TGTATCAAAAACTGCGTACTGAAGGGCCGAGGCGCTTCCTCGCAGAGAGCGCCCAACACTCATCTGAACCTTGGCATCTAGCGCAGCGCTCGCAGCGGCGCTCCCTATTCCCATAATGGCCGAGAGCCCCATCAGCGCCCACCTTCCGAGGACGGCCGACAGGCCGGTCATAGTGAGGCCAACCACCAGCAACCCCAGCAAAACCACCCACCGAGCTCCCCACCGATCGACGGCACGCCCAGCAACCGGACGTACCATCGCGCCGGTTAGTGCATAGATGGCAAAGACTAGCCCTGTCCCACCCAAGCCACGCGCGCTTGCCAGCAATGGAAGGAAACTGATAAACGTGCCAAAAGGCACCCCTAGCAAAGCCATCCCCAATGAACCGGCGCGCACTCCTTGCCGTCGCAGCGCCTCCCGCAGGCTTCCGCCTTCAGCAGATGAAGACTGCACAAAACCCGCGCTCCGGCTAGGCAAAACAAATGTTGTCAACAATCCCAGTCCGCCAATCGCGCCGAAGGCAAAAAAAGACCTTCTGAAATCGAACGCCCCAACCATCGATTCGCCAAAAAGCGGCGCGATCACCATTGCCAGTGAAGGAGCGATACTGGCCACGCCCAATCCCTCCCCGTAGCGATCGGACGTTAGCAAATCGGCGACAAAAGCCTGATTAGCCGTCGAGAAGCAGCCCAATCCAGCGCCGTGCAGAGCCTTCGCCACGAGCAAAAGAGGCACGTTGGAAGCAAAAGCGTGAAACACCGGCCCGCCGCTGAAAAGGACGGCCCCCAACACCAAGATCGGTTTGCGCCCCCAGCGATCGGACAGGATACCAGCCAGAGGACGAATGAGCAAAGCGGCTAACGTAAAGACCCATGTCGCCAGGCCATTATCGGCGGATGAGCCACCCACCTCGACGATGTAAAGAGGCGACACGGGGAAAATTGCCTGCAGGCTGAAGAAAAGGAAAAAGGCGGACACCATGGCGACGAAAAAAGGCCAGGGATATACACCCCGTGGCCTCACTTCGCCACCACTCACAGGCTTTAACTGTCGAGCACTATTCACGTGTAACTCTCAAACTCGCGCAAGATGAACATCGTCTCTGAAGCCAGCAGATGAGCGCGCGCCGGATCTTGATCGACAAAAGCCGTAAGCAGACGGTAAGTGGCCCGGCAGGCATCTACAGGATCGTGATCGGGGAGGGCCGTCACGCGCACCATCGTATCGATGGCGGCAAAGACAGAGCGCTCCGGGGCAGCTCGTTTCTTGGGCGCTCGCAAACTGCCCGTGCTCACAGACATTACCCGGAACGCCATCAATTCTCTAAGCGTCTTCTCGGTGACTTCACGGGTCGTAAAAGCCCGTCCTGTGCGCTCGGCTAACGCCCCTTCGACACTCCGCTGGCCATCCCAGATCCGCAGCCGAGCGATCGCGGTCAGCGACTCGCCCTCATCCCCACTCTTCACGCGTACCGCGCAGTATCCCTTCTGGACCAGATAAGCATAAGCAGAAAAGATCACAGCGGCAGAGATGACGCGTGGCTCACCGGCAGAACCAAGCAGCTTTGCCAAAACCGCCTGATGCCCCTCGCTCCTATAGAAAAAATCATCAATGTGTGCAATAACGACCGCACTGGCGACCAACTGGGATTGCTCCTGATCCTTTACCAACCGCGCCAACTCTGGGTTGCGCGCTTGCAGCACGAGGCGTTCCCGCGTGTCCGCTTGGAGCGGTGCGCCACACTGCCCGCAATGCGACTCTTGGTCATCTGTATATGCTTTGCAGTTAGCACAGATAACCATGATCGTTTCATTGCACCAGGGACACTTGGATGCCGGCACGGCAATAGGGCGACCACAATGACGACAAGAGAATCCTGCCATTCCCTTATTCTCCCTTAGAGTCTTTTCTAGCTAACAGCCTGCTGGCCTACCGCAGACATCGCCGCCTGTTCCCCAGAAACACTCAACGGCAACAACACCATGAACCGACTGCCACGATCAGGTACGCTCTCGACAGATACCCGCCCTCCATGCAACTCGACCACTCCCTTGACGATGGAAAGACCCAACCCCATACCCCCATGGCGGCGCGTCATATGATCCTCGACTTGATAGAAGCGGTCAAAAATATAGTTCAGCTCTTCCAGAGGGATGCCGATACCCGTATCCGCCACCGCAATCTCCACGCTATCGCTCTGGCAAGCCAACGATATTTGTACTTGCCCACCGGAGGGAGTGAACTTGACCGCGTTGGAGATCAAGTTATCCAGCACCACCCGCACTTTTTCCCTATCGGCCAGGATGTTGACTTCCTTGCCCGGCAAATCGGCTGCCAGCACCAGCCCACTCGACCCGGCGATAGCCTCGTACTCCTCACAGGCATCCCGCACCTCGGCCCGCAGATCAAAGCGCTCAAGGACAAGCTCCATCTGACCGGTCTCCAGATAACGCAAATTGAGCATCGTCTCGATGATATGCCTGAGGCGCATCGCGGCCCGCAGCACCGCATCCAGTTGCTGTCCCTCGGCGTCCCCTATCTGTTCGCGAATCATGGCCGCATAGAGCAGAATCAAGCTCAAGGGCGTGCGCAGTTCGTGGGAAGCAATAGCGATAAAGTCGGACTTTAGCTTATCCAGCTCCCCGAGTTGCTCATACGCCCTCCTCAGATCACCCACCAATCGCGCGTTTTCAATGGCAACCGCAGCCTGGGCAGCTAGCGTCGTCAACGTCTCAACATCCTCCTGGCTAAACTGCCCGCCCCCCTGCTTGTTAATCACCTCCAGGACCCCGATGCGCCGGTCTTTGATCTGCAAAGGCACAGCCAGCAGGGAATAAGTCTCAAGCCCAATCCGCTGTCCTACCACCTTGTAATGCCGAGGTTCGGAGAGAGTGTCGGAGATGATGGCCGACTCTCCCGAGAGGAGCACCGCCCCAGCGATGCTATCATCGACGGGGACGGGAATATCACGTAGCTGCCCGGCAGGATCGCCACTTGCAGCCTGAAAGCGCAGATCGCCGGCACGGTTCAACAACAAAATGGAGGCCTCTTCGCCGCCGGTCAGTTTGGCTGCCACCTGCACGATCTTGTGCAATAGAGGCTCCAGAGATACCGTGGAAGTCAGCTCGCGGCTGATCTCGAGAATTCTCTCCAGCCGTTGCAACTGGATCTTCTCATCCATACCTAGGTCTCCTCCCCGCCCAAGCAACCCTCTATCGCGGACGCCGCCTGCAAACTCTCCGCCCCAAGCCCCCACCAACCCAAGAACTCGACGTTGCCAGCCGGCCCGCGCAGCGGTGAGATCATCAACCCACGCAATCCCAGCCCAAGCTCCTCCGCCGTCTCCAGCACGCGTTCTAGCACAGCGCGATGCACCGTCGGGTCACGCACCACGCCTCCCTTGCCCACCTCTCGCCGGCCCGCCTCAAACTGGGGCTTGACCAGCGCGATCACTTGCCCGTCCGACCGAAGCCACCTCACTGCCACTGGCAAGATCAATGCCAAAGAGATGAACGAAACGTCGACAGTCACCAAATCCACCGGCTCCGGCAGGCCCTCCACATAGCGGGCATTAGTCCGTTCCATGACGACTACCCGAGCGTCGCCGCGCAGTCGCCAATCTAGCTGGCCGTACCCCACATCGATGGCATAGACGCGACGCACGCCACGCTGGAGCAAGCAATCGGTAAATCCCCCTGTGGAAGCACCGACGTCGGCAACTATCCACTCCGACACACTTAACCCAAAACCCGCCAGTGCCGCTTCCAGTTTTTCTCCCCCCCGACTTGCAAAGCGCGGGCGGGCCTCCAGCGTGATTTTTGCATCCGGCAAGACCTGGGTGCCGGGTTTATCGACCAATTGCCCATCCACGCGCACCAAGCCGGCGCGGATCAAACTTTGAGCCCGGGCACGGCTTTGCGCCAGATCTCGCGTGACCAACAGAACGTCCAATCGTTCTCGTGGCCGTTTCTTTGCCATGTGATCCTATCATACCCCAAGAAGTGAGCAAAGGCAAGCACTCACAGCCAAATGCAACCCTTGCCGAAAACGCACACTTCTGGTATCATCCTTCACACGGCAACCCCCAAACCCTTGCTCGGAGAGTAAACATTGGTCGGATTGATCAAAACCATGCGGCCCAAGCAGTGGATCAAGAACGTCTTTGTTTTCGCCCCACTCGTCTTTGATAAAAAGCTGGTCGAATTACACTACCTGGGTCGAACGATCGCCGGGTTTCTGCTGCTGTGTGTGATATCCGGAACGGTCTATATCATCAACGACGTTGCAGATGTCGACAAAGACCGTCGTCACCCCAAAAAATGCAAGCGCCCCCTCGCCAGCGGCCAACTGGGCACCAGGACGGCCATCGGTGCCGCCATCGTCATACTGCTCATCGCATTGCCGCTTGCTTTCTTCCTCAATCCGCTCTTTGGCGGCATCGCAAGCGGCTACTTGATCATGCAGATCGCCTACTCATTCTGGCTAAAGCATATCGTCATCATCGACGTGATGATCATCGCCAGTGGATTCATCCTACGAGTAGCGGCCGGCGTGCCCCTGGTGGACGCTGCGCGCTTCTCGCCCTGGCTCTACGTCTGCATGATGCTAGGCTCTCTGTTGATCGGCTTTGGCAAGCGCCGCCACGAGCTGACCCTTCTAAAGGAAAATGCCAATGCGCATCGCCAAAGTCTAGAAGAATACAACCTGACGCTGCTTGATCACGCGATCACCATCGTGACCGCCTCAACCCTGCTGGCCTATGCCCTCTACACGTTTTCCGCAGAAGGGTTTCCCGTCAAGTACGCTATGATGCTCACCATCCCCTTTGTTCTATACGCCATCTTTCGCTATCTCTATCTGATCCACGTCAAGGGCATGGGCGGCGAGCCGGAAGAGATCATCCTCTCCGACAGGCCCTTCCAGGCAGCAATTCTTCTCTGGGGATTGAGCGTCATCATCGTTCTATACCTACTTCCCCTGATCGAACAAGCTGCCCCATAAAAACAGCCCGCCTGGAGGCGGGCTGTTTGATTTGGGTGTGTTTCATCTCAGTTAGAGAACGGGGGAGCGGGCG
>JAFGED010000045.1 GCA_016931785.1 Anaerolineae bacterium | reverse complement strand
TTTCCAGCGAAATAGGCATAACACACGCTTTAGCGTTCATCAGACAGCAGCAAATGCCCCCCGGCAGTTTGGGCTTGCGCCCAAACTGCGCGCTTGCGAAACTCGTTTTTGTGCAGCGAGCCTGGATGCCCCAAAGTACAAACACACCCATGCAAGCGTCTTCTTGTGGATTCGCGCGCTCCGTGCTATAGTATGATCTGCAGAGATGCTGTACTACTTTGTCGGTCATATAGTGGAGAGCGTTTGTGTTGGGAAAAGGCGATGATCGCGTTGATACAATGACATTGAAGAAACGGTTGGTTTGGCTCGTCGCCATATTTCTCGCCCAGGCGCTTTACTTTCCCATCAATCGTACCGTAGTGGGCGGGGTCGTTCTCATCACTCCTCTGGATGCTTGGGTTCCCTTTTGGCCCGTCTGGGCCGTCCCCTATCTTTTGAGTCTGCTCTGGTGGGCAGGGTGTTTTGTTTGGGCGGCGCTAAAGATGCCGGCTTCTCTTTATCGCGCTCTCGTGATTGGCGTGCTCGTCACGTTGTTGACCAGCTACGCTTTGTATATCATCTTTCCCACTTACGTGGAGCGTCCGCCGGTCGAGGGCGCTGGATGGCAATTCGACCTGATTCGCACCATCTATGCCAACGACCGTCTGAACAACGCCTTTCCCAGCAGTCACACGTACATGACGATGTTGATCGTCTTTTTCTGGTGGAATTGGCAGCCGAAATTGCGCTGGCTGTGGCTGGCGATCGCGGTGGTTATCGTTTTATCTACCCTCTTTACCGGCCAACATAATCTGCCGGATCCGGTGGGGGGCATTGCCTGGGCCTGGATGGGGTACCGCCTGGGTCTGTTGTGTGAGCGGCGGAGGTCGCGAGTATAGGATGCGGGGCAGGGTCTCTTTCTGGCTTTGGCGCGTTGCGTGGGGCATCGGCGTTTTGGGATGGTTGGTCGTCTTTCTCGTTTACGCACACCTGCCGGCCGATGGCGCCACCGGCGACCTGGAGAGCTTTACCCCCGAGGGGTTTCGCGTTCAGTGGCTTTTCGAAGAACGCCCGGGTGGGCTGCGGGTCGGGGACATGATCGTCCGGGCAGGCGGGCATACCATCGATGAATGGCTAAGCGGTGCTCCGGGCGGGCAGGTGTGGCGCGCCCAAGAAGTCGTCACTTATGAGATCCTGCGGGACGAGCGGCCGATGACGCTGCAGATCGGGCTGGAGCCCGTTCCACTGCGGGCGGTTCTCAACCGTTGGTGGGGGCAATTGGCGGCGTCCGTCGCGCTCGTCGTCATCGGCAGTTACGTTTTCTGGAAGCGGCCCAACGATATGGCGGCGCGCTTGCTGATGCTCTTTTGCAATTCTATAGCCGTGCATATATGGGGTGATGCGTACAATTTTCAATACGCCATATTGCCCCGTCCTCCTCTCTTTTGGTCTCACTTTTGCTGGGAGTATATCTCCTTCATTGTCGTCTATGCGTCGATTCTGAATTTTGTCTCGATCTTTCCTGCCCCTCATCCGCTGATGAGGCGTTTCCCGCGCTTTACCATTTTCGCCCCGTACATTCTTCACGCCCTGGTCGTCGCCTTGGTGATGATGTTGTCGCCGACTTGGCCGCAGGCTCTGCGAACGGGGAGCCATGCATCTTGGCTGGTTGCGTTGCTGCAGGCGCTTCTTGCCATCGCCGCCGCCATCTATTCAGCCCTCACCGTGCGCGACCCGGTGGGCCGCGCGCAAATTCGCTGGATTCTGTGGGGGGCTAGCGTGGCGCTGGTCGTCGTGATCCCGGGTTATATCCTGCCGTTGCCGCTCATTGGCCGCCCGTTTATTCTTCATCCCATAGTGATGTTGCTGACCGGTATCATCCCTGCGATATTTGGCGTCTCGATTTTGCGGTATCGGCTTTTTGATATCGAAATCGTCGTCAATCGCACCGTGGTTTACGGCACGCTCACGGCTCTTTTGGGCGGAATCTACTTGCTGCTCGTGAACTTGTTGACGTGGCTTGTACAGTCTGTTTTGAACAGGCACAACGACACGCTGGTCGTCTTTCTCGCTACTTTGAGCATCGCGTTGGCCTTCAACCCTCTGCGGCGGCAGGTGCAGGTATTCATCGACCGCGCTTTCTATCGCAAAAGGCTGGATTACCAAAAGCTGTTGCCAGAGATGACCGAGCGACTGGCGACGAGTATTGTCCTTGAGCGGCTGACCGAGTTACTTACAAGGGAGATTCCTCGGCGGCTGCAGATCGTGCGTGCTTTTCTTTTGGTGCTTGACCGAGATGGCGAAAAGTTCGCGCCGACCTCTGCGGGGGGCCTTCAAAATCTATCCGTGAATCATCCGCTCGTCGAGGCCTTGCGTCGCTTGGGGAGGCCGTTGATGCGCTTGCAACCGCCTGTCAATCTTGCTCCTGACGCTCTCTGCTGGCTTGAACGGCATCAACTCGAGCTGGCCGTCCCCCTGGCGATTGGGGACGAGTTGGTGGGGCTTTATGCCCTGGGCGCCAAGCTATCTGGAGAGACCTATAACGGCGAGGAGATACGCCTGCTGCGCCTCCTTGGGCAGCAGGCTGCTGTGAGTGTCCAAAACAGCCGTCTCTTACGTGCGGAACGGGAGCAGCGACGGCTGGCCGAGGCGCTCAAGAAGGCGGCTGACGTCGTGGGCAGTACGCTCAATTTGGATCAGGTGCTGGACCACATTCTGGAGCAAGTGGCGCGCGTCGTCAATGGGAGTGCTTTTAACATCATGCTCCTTGATGGGGGGACCGTACACATCGTCCGCTGGCGAGGATACGAGCCATTTGAGACGGCTGAGCACGCAGGTGGTTTATCGATGAGAGTCTCGGAGCATCCGGCTCTGATGCGGGCGATCATGGACGGATGGCCTATTCTACTGCCCGATACAGCCGAGCATCCCGATTGGGTGTCTATCCCAGGCTGGGAGCAGCTGCGTTCGTACGTATCTGTGCCCGTCCGAATAGCCGGTCAGGCCGTGGGATTCTTGAATGTAGGCGGCGCGCAGCCCGGGCAATTCAGTTCTGCCGACGCGCAGCGCTTGGAGGCCTTTGCCGATCACGCCGCTACGGCCATCGAGAACGCCCGCCTGTTTCAGGACGCGCTCCGCCAGGGAGATGAGCTGGAGATAGCCGTGGCGCGTTTGCAGGAGCTGGATCGACTCAAGAGCGAGTTCATTCAAAATGTCTCCCATGAGCTTCGTTCTCCACTGACGCTGATTCGGGGATACGCCGACCTGCTGGACGGCGGCGAGCTTGGAGAACTGCAGTCCGAACAGAAAAAACCGGTAGAGATCATTGCTCGCCGCGCCCAGATGTTGGGCGGCTTGGTGGAGGATATCATTCTCATCCTGTTGGCCGAGACGCGCACCCTGGAGCGGGAACCGGTCACGTTGGATGAATTGGCCGTCGCGGCAGTAGAAGATTTTCAGGATGCCGCTGAAAAGGCTGGCCTGGAGTTAAAGACAGAGATCGCCCCTGGCGTGCCTGCCGTTAGCGGGACGACTCTTCACCTGCGACGGGTGCTGGATAACTTGATCAACAATGCTCTCAAGTTTACCCCCGCTGGAGGATCGATCAGTGTGAGCGTGCAGAGCAACGCAACGCACGTCATCCTGCAGGTCAAGGATACCGGGATCGGGATTGCGCCCGATCAGCAGAAACGCATCTTTGAGCGCTTCTACCAGGTGGATGGCTCGACTAGAAGGCAGTACGGGGGCGTGGGCCTGGGGCTGGCGCTGGTAAAAGAGATTGTAGAGGCGCATGGAGGTGTCGTTTCCGTGGAAAGCCAGGAGAATGAGGGGAGCACCTTCACCGTGACCCTGCCCGCTCTTGAGGATTCTGACCGAGCGCTGGACGGCGTTGCCTCCTAGACATCTTCATATCCAATTCTTGTCCAAATGGGGCAAGACCTCGTGGCCTTTATCTTGCCCGGCCTCAGTTTTGCTCCGCAAAACTGAGGGGGTGTTTCGAGCGCGCATAGCGAGAGACGCGCCTAGTGGCCATTTGAAAAATTGCCATCAGCCCCTCGCTCCGAGTTACCTCCTACTCGCTTACGGCATCGGGACGAACCTCCTGCGCCAGGCTTACCGCTTCCCCGGCGCGCCCCAGGTCGTTGCCGCTGAGGGCAATGTTTCGGGAATCCGCTCCTTCCACGTGAAGGAATTTCCCGGTGCCTGCCACTGCCCGGCAGCCGTGCACGAACGCGCCGGCGACGTCCTTCATGTGAATGACGGGTGCCTGGTTGGGGGTGTGGGTCGTGCAGTTGCTGATTTCCACGTCTTCCACGTCGGTCAGGATCAGGGCTGGCCCGAGATGGTCCGTGACCTCCACGTTGTGGAACCGCAGCCCGCGGGCGTTGCAGGCGAAGAAACCGGCGCGCTGCATGGGCTCCATGTCGGGCGCCATCGCCGGGTCGCCTGCTTCGGCGTCGAGCGCCATCGAGACCGCCACGTTGCTGAAGGAGACGTCCTCCACGAACATCTCTGGCAGGCCGTAGATGAAGGCGGCGGCGTACTGCACCGCGCGGGCGGTGACGTCGCTCAAGTGGACGTGGCGGAAGCGGGGCGTGCCCTCGTTCACCGGCCAGGCCGCCTTGTCCGAGATTTTGTCCGAGCCCCACGCGCCGCAGCCGTAAAAGAGGTTCATGATGAACGGACACAGCACGTCCTTCATCACCACGTTCGTCACGCGGATATCTTCCACTAAGCCGCCGCGCTCGCGCCGCGATTTGAGGCGGATGCCGCGATCGGTGCCCATAAAGACGCAGTTGGAGATGACGACGTTCCTGACGTCGCCGCTCATCTCGCTGCCAATCACTACCCCGCCGTGGCCGTGCACCATCGTGCAGTTGGTGATGGTGATGTTCTCGCAGGGCGAGAGCCGCTCGCGGTCGCGCTCCATGCCAGACTTGATCGTCACGCAGTCGTCCCCCACATCCACGTGGCGGTTGGCGATGTGGACGTTGCGGCAGGACTCGGGGTTGATCCCGTCGGTGTTGGGTGAGTTTGCAGGGTTGACGATTGTCACCTTGTTCACGGTCACGTTTTCGCAGTTGAAGGGATGGAGCGTCCAACTGGGCGAGTTGGTGAGGGTGATGCCTTCGATCAAGACGTTGGTGCAGCGGCCGAAGGAGATGAGGCGCGGCCGGGGGCGGTCGAGCGTGCGTTCTCGCAGCATTTCCCACCAAAATGCCCCCCGCGCGTCGATGCTACCCCGCCCGACGACGGCGACATTTTCGAGATCGTTGCCGCCGATCAACGGGGCGTGGGTCTTGTGACTGGCCCCCTCCCAGTGGCTGTCGACCGCCGGGTAGTCCGCCGTCTCCAGGCTGCCCAACAGCGTGGCTCCAGCGTCGAGATAAAGCGTGATGTTGCGCTTGAGAAATATAGACCCCGTGACATGGCTACCGGCGGGGATATAGACCGTGCCGCCTCCGGCCCGGCTACAGGCCTCGATGGTTGCCTGAATGGCCGGCGTGTCGAGCGTCTGCCCGTCGCCTACAGCGCCATAGTCCCGAATGCTAAAAGCCAATCGGCTCATGTGATTGTTTCTTCGATTCTGGTGGCAGGTCGGCAGGGGCGACGAGCGGGTACCCGCTTGCCATGGGCAGCTCCACCCGCCCCGAGCCCTCCCCCGCATCCGGAATCTGCACGGTGACGTGGCCGATGTTGTTGTAGGCCTCTCCCCTGATCTCGTGATTTTCCAGCACCCGGCCATAGGCCGTCCCTATGTTGTACGAATCCACCTGGGCGTAAACCACCGTTCCTGCAGCCAGGGGCCACGAGACGCTGCTGTATGAGGGCTTGTAATAGGCGCCGCCCACCGTGAGCACCAGCGTCTCCCCCGGCTCCAGGTCCGCGGTCACACCCCACACCAGCCCCTGACTCGCCACATCGGGCCAGGTCTGGTTTACTTGGGCGGGCGCGGGATTGGGGTTGATGTAGACGTCCACCCAGAAGCTTTCCCTCACCGCCAGATTGCCGTCGTTCCTGATCACCACCTGTATGTTGTTATCTGTGGCTACGATCTGCTCTATCACCAGGTCCGGCGCGGCGACATAGTCGTTGAACACCATCGGTAGGTAGCATCGTCTTACCCCATCTATGGTGTTGGATGCTGTAGACGTGTTATTCGACAGTGTTGGATCGCCTGTCGTCGTCGTTATCTCGGCGTGATTAGAGAGATCGAAAACGGTGCCCACGCTTGGATCGACTATCCCCGTGACTATGATGACGCCGCCTTGACCGGGCGCCAGGTCCTCCACCTCCCAGGTATAGGAAAAGCTGCCGGTGGGCGTGATCGCCGCGCCGGCACTGGTGTAGCTGACGTTGGTCAGCGTGACGGGCACCGCGTCGGTGATGAGCACGCCGCGAGCCGGTTGAGGACCTGCGTTTGTGAAGGTGAGCGTATACGTGACGACCTCGTTCGGTCCGGCGACCGCGGGCGTGACGGACTTTTCTATCGACACGTCGGCTTGGACTGTGAAGGGCGATTCGTCGTAGCCGATGTCAAAGCCGTCGCCCTGGGGCCTGGTGTCGCCCTCAAAGTCGGTCGTGACGCCCGCGTCCACGCCGGCGTCGATGGCCTGCGAGCTCACGGTGAGGCGGTAATCCCAGGATGCGGGATCGGCAAAGGCCGGGTCGCCGTACACGTCGGCGCTGCTGGCGACCGTGCCCGCGCCGCCGGCGTCGAGCCCGTTATCGTACCACAGGGTGCCGGCGAGGGTGATATGGCTGCTTGCCATGACGGTGATGCCCACGTTTGTGTGTCCAGCGATGATCGTGTTGGTAAAGACGAGGGTCGTGAACGGGCCCACGTACACACCTTGACCGCAGCCACTGGCGTTATCGGCGATGGTGTTGTGCAGCAACTCCCCCGTGGTCCCCATCTGGCCGCCTGTGACGTACAATCCGCTGCCTGCCGTGGCGGCGTGATTGCCCGCCACCAGGTTGTTGGTCATGGTGAAGGTGCCGTCGCCCCAAAACTCTCCGATCCACACCCCGCCGCCCTCGCCCGTGGCTGCGGGGTTCAGTGTAGCGGTGTTGCCGGTCACGGCGTTGCCGGTCAGCACGATGGAGGAGGCGCTGCCGCCTTGGATGTGCAGCCCGCCGCCCCAAGCGTCGTTCGTGGCGCTGGCGACGTTGCCCCGTATCGAGTTTCCCTCGAACACGGCGACGCACTCGCTGCATTCTTCGTAGAGCGCGTGCACGCCGCCGCCCGAACCGCGGCCAGCGCTGGAGGCCGTGTTGTCCGCCACGGTATTGCCGGTCAGCGTGACGGCGCTATCGTAGAGGTGCAGTCCGCCGCCCCGCCCCGCCAAGTCCACGCTGGCGGTATTGCTTTGTATTGTGTTGTCCACGAGCAGGGCGTCGCTGTAATAGACATAGACCCCGCCGCCCGTACCCCCTGCGGCGATGCTGGCGGTGTTGCTGATGATGGTGTTGCCTACGAGCGTTGAAGGACTCCCGACGAGATACACACCACCGCCTTGGCCTGGAAAGAGCGTGCTGGCGGTGTTGCTTTGCACTGTATTGCTCACGAGTGTGGCAGCGCCGTACTCGACGTAGATACCGCCGCCGTCTCCCCAGTCGGCAGTGGAGGCAATGTTGCCTCGCACCGTGTTGCTCGTGAGCGTGGCCCCTTCGGAATCGGTGAGGTACACGCCGCCGCCCCAGCCAGCTCCGTAGGTACTGGCGATGTTGTTCTGTATCGTGTTATCCTCGAGCGTGGCGGCGCTGAGGTAAAGGGCCACGCCGCCGCCCAAACCATAATAACCGGAGCTGGCGGTGTTGCTGACCACGGTGTTTCCGCTCAGCGTGCCGAGACTGCCGTAGAGGAACACGCCGCCGCCTACGCCTGTATAGCTGCTGCTGGCGGTGTTGCTGTATACTGTGCAGTTGCGGATGGCAGCCGTGGCCGAGTGCACGTATATCCCGCCGCCGGCGTCATACCCGTATTGTCCTCCTCCCAGCAGATAGGCGTCGCCGCCGGTGATGCGCAGCCCCTCCACGGTGGGGGCGATGGCGCCCGTGATGACCATCACCCGCCCCAGGCCCAGCGCGTCCAGCGTGGTGGGGTTAGCCGCCGGATCGGAGACCGCCCAGTTGGCCGGGGTATAGCCGCCGCGCACCGTCAGCGACGCGCTGATGGCGACGGTCTGGGTCAGCCCACCCCGCGTGTGGACGCCGCTGCAGTACCCCGCCACCTTGACCGTGCCGCCGGGGCCGGCGGCGTCCACCGCCTCCTGAACGGTGTCGTAGACGGTCGCGCCGTCGTCGGGCGTGGCGTAGCAGGCCTGCGCCTCGTACGCCCCGATATCGCAGCCTGCGCCCAGAGGGCGCGCCGCACCCCGCTGGTCGGCGGCGGGCGCGCCGGCGCACGTGCCGGCGTCGATGGCCGGGCTGCCGGGCAGCAGCGCGTGCGTCTCTGTATCGCCGCCGTTATCCGCCAGGGGACCGAGCAGTGGGTCCTGCCCCGTGATGTTGCCGGTGAGGTCGCCGCTGATGGTGCAGCCAGTGGTCTGGACCAGGTTGTAGCCCTGGGAGACGAGCGGCCCACCGAGATTGCGGCAGTCGGCGTATGCGGCGACGTTAGCCGTATTCCCGGCGATGATGGTGTTCTTGAAGTGAACCGTGCCATAGTTATCAATGCCGCCGCCTTCGCCCCATCCTCCGCTGCTGCCAGCGAAGGGGGCCGCGTTATCGCTGATCGTGACGTTGACCAGATAGATGGTAGCGCCGTTGACGTAAATGCCGCCGCCATCGTCGGCGGCCAGGTTGCCACTGACGGTGCTGTTGGTGAGCGTCAGTGTGCTGCCGCCGACGGCCGTGACGCCTCCGCCATGGGTGTTTGCGTTGAAGGCTCCGCTGTCGGCGCTGTTGCCGCTGATCGTGGTGCCCGTCAGGGTCGCCACGCCGGCGGCGAGACATATCCCGCCGCCGGTGCTTGTCGTGACGCCTACTGTCGATCGCGCTTCGTTCGCGTCGATCGTGCTGTCGGTGATGGTCAGTGTGCCGGCGCTGCGGATGCCGCCGCCTTGAGCCGAGCATGTGGGGGTGGCCTCGGCCACGTTGTAGGCGATCGTGCTGCTGTCGATCGTCATCACGCCGCTTGTGTCGTTAAAGATGCCGCCGCCGCCTTGTCCCATGAAGCTCATCGTGTTGCTGAGGATCATCGAGCCGATGATGGTTGCCGAGCCGCTGTTGTAAATGCCGCCGCCGTTGTTGCTGGCATAGTTATCGCGCACGGTCGAATCCGTCACGATGAGCGTGCCGCTGTTCCATATGCCGCCCCCGGGACCGCTGTTCGTCGTCCGGTTATCGGCGACGACGCTGCTATTGCTGACGTCAAGCACGCCGCCGGTATTGTGGATGCCGCCGCCCGAAGCGAAGGAGACGTTATTGAGAACCTGTGTTCCGCTCAACGTCACACTGCCGGATTCGATGTACATGCCTCCACCGGTGCCTGCTGCGGCGGTGTTGCTAAGGACGATCGTGTTGTTGAGGGCAAGATCAGCTCCGGCGTGGTAAATGCCACCACCGCTGCCGGTAGCGTTTCCGCCGGTCAGGGCGAGGTTCTCGACGGTGGCGCTGGCGCTGCCCGTGATGACCATCACCCGCCCCAGCCCCAGCGCGTCCAGCGTGGTCGGGTTAGCCGCCGGGTCGGAGACCGCCCAGTTGGTCGGGGTATAGCCGCCGCGCACCGTCAGCGACGCGCTGATGGCGACGGTCTGGGTCAGCCCGCCCCGCGCCTGGACGCCGCTGCAGTACCCGGCCACCTTGACCGTGCCGCCGGAGCCGGCGGCGTCCACCGCCTGCTGAACGGTGTCGTAGACGGTAGCGCCGTCGTCGGGCGTGGCGTAGCAGGTCTGTGCCTCGTATGCCCCGATATCGCAGCCTGCGCCCTGGGGGCGCGCCACGCCCCGCTGGTCGGCAGCGGGCGCGCCGGCGCACGTGCCGGCGTCGATGGCCGGGCTGCCGGGCAGGAGGGCGTGCGTCTGCGTATCGCCGCCGTTATCCGCCAGGGGACCGAGCAGTGGCGCGATGTTCTGCAGGTCGCTGGAGATAAAGCCGCTGCCGCCGCTGGTATTTCCGATGAGGTTGTAGCCCTGGCTGATGAATATCCCAGAAACGTCGGGATAGCTGTTGGTGGTGGTATTTTGAGCGATGATAGTGTTCTTTAGTGTTACCGCGCTCGTGGCGTCTGCATAGATGCCGCCGCCGATGCCGCTGCCTGGCACGTTGTAGAATCTGCCGCCCAATCCATAATTCGCCTGGTTCGCGGCGAGGGTGGTGTTGTCAAGGAGCAGCGTACCTGTGCCGTGGTTAAAGATGGCGCCGCTGTACCCCGAGCCCCCGTCGCCGCCACCAGCGCTTCCACCAAAGCCGCCCGCCCCGTTAGTGCCTCCCGCCCCGCCGCCGCCGCCGCCGCCGCCGCCAAAACCACCCGCGCCGCCGAAGTGAGCGCCTTGTCCACCCTGACCGAACGCGCCGTTGCCACCTGTGCCGCTGGCGCCGCCGCCGGTGGAATAACCGCCGTTCCCGCCGTTGGCCTGGTTGCCCGATAGCGTGCTGTTGCCAATGGACACCGCGCCCTGGTTGTTGAAAACACCTGCTCCCAGGCCACCTCCCGCGCCGCCGCCCACTGCCGCATAACCGCCATCCCCGCCCTGTGCAAGGTTGCCTGAAAGCGTGCTGTCGAGGATCGACACCGTGGCGCTGGTGTCGTTGAAAATGCTGCCGCCCAGACCAGCGCCTCCGCCTCCTCCGCCGGCCAAGCCCCCTCCTGAATCTCCCCCGCCCGTGCCTCCGATGGCCTGGTTATTCGCGAGCGTGCTCATCATGACAGTCAGCGTCCCCGCGTTGTAAATCCCGCCGCCAAAGCCGCCATTGCCTCCCCCTGTGGGCACGCCGTACGTGTTGCTGTTAGCCCCGTCGGTGCCCCGGGCCAGGTTGTCGAAGACGACAGTGCGCATGAGGATCAAGGTGCCATCGCTAAAGATGCCGCCGCCGGCGGTCGCCCTGCCGCCCGTCAGGCGCAGGTTCTCCACGGTGACGACAGTGGTGGGGCCGGCGATGACCATCGCCCTTCCCAGGCCCTGCGCGTCCACCGTGGTCGGATTGGCCGCCGGGTCGGGCGGCTCGGCGAACGCGTTGGTGATCGTGTAGCCGCCGCGGAGGGTCACCGTCTTGCTGATATAGACCACCTGGCTCGCGCCGCCGTAGCCGTTCACCCCGGTGTAGACACCTGCCGCCACCTTGATGACGTCGCCGGGCCCTGCGGCGTCCACGGCCGCCTGGATGGAGGCATAGTCACAGTAGGCGGGGCCGTCGAGGCAGACCGTCCGGTCGACGGCGCGGGCTACCGGCAGCCGCAGGGCGGAGCCGGCCAACAGCCAAAGCAGGAACAGGGCCGCGCCCAGGATTGTCGTCAGGGCTAGACGTCTGGTTTGGGTCCAAGGCTTTTTGCTCATCGATAAGCCTCCTTGCTCGTCGGGGGTAGTGTGATGTACGTGTGCGTAGCGCATTGCCGGTGTGTTTAGAGGGCCGGGTTCTCGCGCCCACAACGGCGAAAAGTGCAAGCGACAGCCACCTGAGGCAGGCAGGCTCTATGCCCCGCCCCGGGCAACCGTCGCCAAAAGATCATGGTGATCGACCAATGGTTCGCTCTGAACACGCCTGTGGTCTGGATCGGTATCTGCTGCAACTAGATTATACACCTATTTGAGGAGCCAGGCCACCCCCCCCTGACAAAGTCTTTTGCGCCAAGGAGCTTTTTCTCTACAATACGCCCTGCTGGATAGGGTATCCTTCCCCGGGAAATTTTAGCATGGCCCTCCGTTAATTTGCCCCGGGTTTCGCCGCCAAAGGCGCGAGGCTAAAGCCCTCGCGCTAAGGCCTGTCCTATGGACAGGGAGCAAAGCCCCTGTGGGGCTAAATCGAGCCGAACTGGGGGGCAAATTGAGCCCGAAGGGCTTTATCCTGCCCGCAGGGCAGGCCTCAGCCCGGAGGTTTAGCTTCGGGCGGCGTGGTGAAAGCGAACTCGGCACGGGTTTTTGTATCGCTGTCTTTGCGTAAAGGGAGAGGGGATATTTCCTGACTTGAAGACACGATACCCTTTATACCGGTGTAGTTGTTCCCTGGGGCGTATACGCTGCTTGTGAGGAAATGGTGTTGCCAAGGTGCAGTTTGGGCGCAAGCCCAAACTGCCGGGGGGCATTTGCTGCTTTCTGATGAACGCTAAAGCGGGCGCTGTGCCTATTTCGCCGGAAACCGAGCGCCCGCGGCCCCAGGGGGCAAATGCCCCCCTTTATACCGGTGTGGTGGCACTTGGCGGCGAGATGTGGTACACTGTTCCCTAGACGCTGGAAGATAGGGGGAAGGAAATGGTCAAAATCCATCCATCCGAGATCACGCCGGAGCACGTCTACCTCAACAGGCGGCAGTTCTTGCTTGGCGCCGGTGCGGCGCTGGCGAGTTGGGCGCTGGGCGGGTGCGCGTGCCCGCAGGAGCCGGAACAGCAGCCGCCGTCCGGAACCTCTGCGCCCATCGAGTCGCCGCAGGCGGGCGATTTGGAGGCCGAGCTCAACACCTTTGAGGAAATCACGGGCTTTAACAACTTTTACGAGTTCTCCTTATCCAAAACAGAGGTCGCCAGGCTCGCCGAGGGCTTTGTGACGTCGCCCTGGGACCTGGAGGTCGGCGGCCTGGTGAGCACCCCCCGCACCTTTGGGCTGGAGGATATACTGAAGTTTGAGCGGGAGGAGCGCATTTACCGCATGCGCTGCGTCGAGGCCTGGTCGATGGTCATTCCATGGGACGGGTTCCCCCTGCGCAAGCTGCTCGAGGCAGTGGAGCCGACCTCGGACGCCAAGTACGTGCGCTTTGAGACGCTCTACGATCCCGAGCGGATGCCGGGGCAAAACGCATCCGTGCTCGACTGGCCCTACGTCGAGGGCCTCCGTCTCGACGAGGCGATGCACGATCTGACGCTCCTGGCTACGGGCCTCTACGGCAAAGACCTGCTTCCACAGAACGGCGCGCCCGTGCGCCTCGTCGTGCCCTGGAAGTACGGCTTCAAGAGCATCAAGTCGATCGTCAAGATCGACCTGGTGGCTAAGGAGCCGGTCACGACCTGGGCTGCCGCATCTCCGACCGAGTACGGCTTTTACGCCAACGTCAATCCGGACGTATCTCACCCGCGCTGGTCGCAGGCCAGCGAGCGCCGGATCGGTGAATCCGGAAGGCGCGAGACGCTGCTGTTCAACGGATACGGGGAGGAGGTCGCCGCCCTCTACGAAGGCTTGGACCTGACGAAGAATTTCTGATGCGCTCGCAAAAGACGCTCTGGCTCAAGATCGCCGTTCACGCCGCCGCGTGGGTGCCTTTCGTCGTGCTCGCCTGGGGATACTGGCGGGGCGGGCTAGGCCCCGATCCGACCGGGGAGGTGATCCGGCGCACCGGGCGGGTCGCGATCGTCTTGCTCATCCTCTCCCTGGTCCCGACGGCGGTCAAACTGCTCACCGGCTCCGGGGCGCTGATCAAGGTGCGCCGCATCCTGGGGCTGTACGCCTTTATGTATGCGGCGCTGCATCTCCTCGGCTTTGCCTGGCTGGACTATGGCTTTGACCTGCGGTTTCTCCTGCCGGCCCTGGTCGACGGACGCCGCGCGCTGGCGGGATTGATCGCGTTGGTCGTGCTGCTGCTCCTGGCCATCACGTCTACCGGCGGCTGGATCAGGCGGCTGGGCAAGAACTGGAAGCGGCTGCATCGCCTGACCTACCTGGCGAGCGTGTTGGCGGTGCTGCATTACGCCTGGAGCTTTAAGGAGCTGCGGGCGGCGCCCGTCGTCGCGGGGGCGGCCCTGCTGCCGTTGCTCGTGGCGCGGGTGCCGCCGGTCGCCGGGCTGCTGGCTCGATGGCGCCGCCGGTGAGAGCGCAGGTTACCAGGCATACGCCTCCGGCGCCTCGCCGCCGGGGCCGGGCCAGATCCCGTCCAGCCGGGCCAGCGTCTCCTCGGAAAGCTCGACCTCCAGGGTGCGCATCGCCCCTTCCAACTGGGCCAGCGTGCGCGGCCCGATGATGGGGGCCGTCACCGTGGGGTTGTGCAGCAGCCAGGCCAGGGCCACGTTCGCTGGCTCCTCGCCCAACGCGCCGCACAGCGCCTCGTAGGCCTCTAGCTGCTCCCGGTGTTCCTCGACCGCTTTCTGGATGCGGTCGGACGAACGCCGCCCTTCTGACGCCTTCTTCAGCGCGCCCCCGAGAAGCCCTCCGCCCAGCGGGCTCCAGGGAATCAGCCCCAGCCCGCACTCGCGCACCGCCGGTATCACCTCCAGCTCGATGGTGCGCGCGCTGAGGTTGTAGAGGCTCTGCTCCGAGACGAGGCCCATAAAGTCGCGCGCCCTGGCCTCGCACTGGGCGCGGGCGATGTGCCACCCGGCAAAGTTGCTGCTGCCCACGTAGAGCACCTTGCCCTCGCGCACGAGCTGCTCCATCGCCTGCCAGATCTCTTCCCACGGCGTCTCCCGCTGGACGTGGTGCATCTGGTACAGGTCGATGTGGTCGGTCTGCAGGCGGCGCAGGCTGTCCTCGCACGCCTGGCGGATGTGATAGGCCGAAAGCCCGCGGTCGTTGGGGCCGTCGCCCATCTCGTTATAGACCTTGGTCGCCAGCACGATCTTTTCGCGGCCGCCGCCGCCCTGGGCCAGCCAGCGCCCGATGATCTGCTCGGTCACGCCCTCGCCCTTCTTCCAGCCGTAGACGTTGGCCGTATCGAAAAAGTTGATGCCCAGTTCCAGGGCGCGGTCCATGATGGCGAAGCTATCCTTCTCGTCCGTCTGGGGCCCAAAGTTCATCGTGCCCAGGCAGATGCGACTGACATTTAAGCCCGTGCGGCCAAGATGTGTGTATTCCATTTTTTGCCTCCTCTCAATCCAGTGTGATCGAACCGCCCGCGCGTGACGTGTGAGAGGCGCTGAAGGAATCGGAGGAGCCCACGGCCACGATAATGGGGTAGGTCCCTCCCGGCTCGAGAGGCTTGTCGAACGCGTCTCCCGAATCGAGCGGGATCTGCACCTCGAAGCGGGTGACGCCACCCTCTTCGACGCCGGCGTAAGCGACGATGTCGTCTGTCCCGCCAAGCTCCTCGTCGGGCGGGTGTGTGTTGCCCACCGGCGCCGTGCCGTAGGCGTCCCAGATTTGCGCCTCGCCGCCCGCGACTGCGCCGACGATAAAGTTGGCGCCTTTCATGCGGACCTCCGGATCGAGCCCGACGGACACCCAGCCCGTCGTCGATGCCTCCATCGCCAGGTACAGGAACTCGGCGTCGCTGCGCCACCAGAGCCCCACCTCGCCAACGGTTGCCTGGTGGGCGTACTCGCCATCCACAATCACGCCATCCGCCTGCCACCCTGCCGCCGGTTCTGCCATCTCCTCGGTGGCCGCCGGCTCTTTTGTCGCCATCGTTTCCTCTGTGGCGACTGGCTCTTCGGTGCTCGTCATTTCTTCCGTGGCCACGGGCTTTCCTGTGGGGGCCGCCGGTTCCGTGCCTGGACAGGCGCAGCCAGCCAGCAGCACCCCGCTCGCGATGACCATCACGATCCTCGATAAAATCCTGCGTGCGTTCATATGTCTCCTCCCTCTTTCTCTCTACCCTCGATTGCCACGTTCACTTGGGCTGTATCGATTGTATCATGTTGGCAGGATAAAATCAATCCTTTTCTATTAAATTATTGATAGAAATGGGGCTGGCTGAAATCTTGTGGGGGTGTAGGGGCGGGTCTCAGACCCGCCCCTACGACCGCCTAATCACCACGCACCACCAGGGGCAAAAAGACGGTCAGGTTCCGGTAGGCGTATTTGAGCGCTTCCCGGGTGCGGTCGTAATAGGCGATGTGCGGCCGGCCCTGGGCGTCAAAGGCCAGCGAGGTGTACCACCCGACGTCGTCGGGCTGATCCACGATGACAAACCGACAACACTACACGTCCAGGTTACGCACCTCTTTGGCGTGTGTGGTGATGAATTTTTTGCGGGGCGGAACGGACGATCCCATCAGCATGTCGAAGGTTGTATCGGCCATCGCCGCGTCCTCGATGGTCACCTGCAGCAGCGTGCGCTGCTCCGGGTTCATCGTCGTCTCCCAGAGCTGCTCCGGGTTCATCTCGCCCAGGCCCTTGTACCGCTGGAGGGTGAACCTTTGTCCCTTCATTTCCTCCAGCATCGCATCTTTTTCCCCTTCGGTGTAGACGTACTGCGCCTTTTTGCCCGCGGCGACGCGGTACAGCGGCGGCTGGGCGATGAACAGGTGCCCCTCCTCGATCAGCGGCTGCATGTAGCGGAAGAAAAAGGTCAGCAGCAGCGTGACGATGTGGGCGCCGTCTACGTCGGCATCGCACATAAGAACCACGCGGTTGTAGCGCAGGTTCTCCAGGTCGAACTCGTTGCCCACGCCGCAGCCCAGCGCCGAGATGAGGGCCTGCACCTCCTTGCTATCCAGCACCTTGTTCAAGCGCGCGCGCTCGGTGTTGAGGATCTTGCCCCGCAGTGGCAGGATGGCCTGGAAGTGGCGGTCGCGGCCCTGCTTGGCGCTGTTGTGGACGAACACGCCGCTGGCCAGAGCGAAATTGTGTGTGCCGGGAACCTCGACGTCATACACATCCACATGCTCTGCAAGTTGCTCAACTGAAACAATCCGGTGATTGTAATTGGCGATAGCTTCCATTGCTTGTGTTTCATCACCGTCAAAGTACCGCTCGCAGAAGGTGTCAAAACGCAATACCGTCTTATCTCGTGAGGCGATGCGATGAGTGCGATAGGCATCCAGATCCAGGGCGCCTGGCCCTGTGTAGAACTGCTTCAGAGTTGCTATCGTCTTGGCATAGTAAGTTCGTTGTAGAGCGGCCCGGCGCTCGGCGCGAAATTCGGGCGTCCATTGCTGTTGTGTCTTTTCCCGTCGCCATTCCAGAAGGGTTTTGTCCCGCCATTGTTTTTCGGCCCGTTCGGAGAAGGCTTTGCGCGCCTCGGGATGATCGGCAAAGTACTGGCGAACACGATCAGCTTGTGCTTGGCGATTGGCTTCGTCGCTCCAGTACTCGCGTTGTGCTTGGTCTAGTTGACGCCGGTTCTCTTGGCGGTACTCTTCGTTGGCCTCATAGTATGCCCGCCACGCTTCGGTCATATAGGCTTTGTACTCTTCGTCTTCCCATTGTGCCTTTGCTCGCTCGGAAAGCAACTGTTGCATTTCTGGTTGCGACATGCGCTCGCTCATCATCCTGCGAAATGGCTCGCTCTGGCGAATCTCGCGGCGCTTTTCGATCACCTCTGGTCGGTGTAGCGTTTTGCTGGCGTGTTTCCTATGCAGTTCTAGATGCTCTTCGGCGGGCAGCCGCTGGATGTTGGTTGGGTTGTTGTTGTGTTTATCAAAGTCGATGTGATGGCAGTGATCGCCGTCAGCCTCTTTGTAGATTCCTTGCCAGCGGTTGTACCAGTCGGCCAGTAGATGGGTGAAGAGCCACGTATCCGAGCGGGGATCCCATGCCATTTCGTATTCATCGATGGTGATGTTTGGCTCACTGATATCCGACATCTGGCGGTATAAGGGCATCAGCGAGTCTTCAGGTGTTAGCGCTATTGCCGGTTTGTAGCTGCCGTCTCGCAGCATAAAGCGATGGTCTGGTGTGCAGACGATGGCGTCTCCTGTATCAAGTGTGACTCGGATGACCTGGGCGTTTACCTTGGTCATGCGGGCGTTGAGAATGCGCTCCAGTCCTATTTGTCCATTCCGGCGGATGGTGTAGCAGAAATGCTCCTTTCCTGTCGCCTGTTCAGCGACGAGTTCCTCAAAGCTCAGTGAGCGGCCGTCGGCCAAGGCGACCTGTGTGTCGCCTGCAAAACAGCCTCCGGCCGAGTCGCCCTCGACGATGAACAGCTCAGTCTTGTTGGGATCGCGCTCGGAGCAATCGGCCAGCTTGCCGGGCAGGGTCAGGCTCTCCAGCGCGCTCTTGCGGATCACCAGGTCGCGCGCCTTGCGCGCCGCCGCTCGCGCGCGCGAGCTGGTGAGGCACTTTTCGACCACGCGCCGTGCGACCCTGGAATCCCGTTCCATGTACTCGCCCAGCGCCGTCGCCACCACCGATTCCACCAGGCCCTTGATTTCGGCGTTCATCAGCTTGACCTTGGTCTGGCTCTCGAACTGCGGGTCCGGGTGCTTGATGCTGACGATGGCGGTCAGCCCCTCGCGCACGTCGTCGCCGGAAAAGTTGTCGTCCTTATCCTTGAGCAGGTTTGCCTTGCGGGCATAGTCGTTGATCGTGCGCGTTATCCCCGAGCGCAGGCCGGTCAGGTGTGTGCCGCCATCTATGGTGTGGATGGTGTTGGCGAAAGAATAGACCGACTCGGCGTAGGCGTCGGAGTATTGCAGCGCGACCTCGATACCTATGTTGTCCACTTCGCGCTCGGCATGCACCACGTCGTGGATCACCTCGCGGTTGCGGTTCAGGTAGCGCACGAACGACTCGATGCCGCCTTCAAAATAGAAAGTCATCTGCCTGGGGAAGGGCTCGGCGCGTTCGTCCACCAGCTTGATGGTGACCCCGCGCGTGACAAAGGCCATCTCCCGGAAGCGCTGCGCCAGTGTCTCGAAGCGATAGTCCACGTCCTTAAAGATGGTGGGGTCGAAGCGGAAGGTGACCTGGGTGCCTTGCCCCACCGCCTTTCTGACGTCTTTAAGAGGGGCCTGTGGGATGCCCCGCTCGTAGCGCTGAAAGTGTTGCCTGCCGTCGCGGGGATCGTCTATGGTGACTTCCATCCACTCTGAGAGCGCATTGACCGCCGACACGCCCACGCCGTGCAACCCGCCGGAGACCTTGTACCCGCTGCCGCCGAACTTGCCACCCGCATGAAGGGTGGTGAGGACGAGCTCCACCGTGGAGATCTTTTTTTCCGGGTGCGGTGCGGTGGGGATGCCTCGCCCGTTATCCTTCACCGATACGCTGGAATCGGGGAGGATGGTGACCTCGATGTTTTCACAGGCGCCGGCCAGCGCCTCGTCGATGGCGTTATCCACCACCTCGTACACCAGGTGGTGCAGCGCTTTGGCGTCTGTGCCGCCGACGTACATGCCCGGGCGGCGGCGAACTGCCTCCAATCCCTCCAGCACCTGGATATCTGCTGCACTATATTGTCCGACCTGATTTGTCTGTTCCTTTTTCTTGGCCATTCTCACTCCCGATCATATGATCGTCGGGCGCTGGCTTTTTCCGCTCAGCACGCCGATTCTCTCTTGGTAGAATACAAAGGTGCCCGTGATCAGGGCTGTGGCGATACAGCTGTTTCCCAGGATGCCGATCAGCAGCAGCCAGGAATCGCTGGCCGGCAAAGACCAGACAAACCCCAGCCCTTGGTAGATGAGTAACGCGGCCAGCACCAGCCCGGCCGCCGAGGGAAAGTTCACCTGGGTCAGCGCGACGCTCTCCAGGATCGCACGCAAAAGTCCGCGCTGGCCGAGCAACACGCCGTGGATGACGAATACCAGGTGCAGGATGACAAAGCCCCCTATACCCACGGCGAGCCCCTGGATCGCCGGACCAAGGCACGGGTCGATGGCGAGCGCTACCCCGGTCATCAGGTACCAGATGGGAGCGATCAGCGTGCGGATTACCAGCAGGCCGGTGGCAAAGAGAAGCGTGCGGATCAGCCTCAAGGCCGCGCTCCACCAGGAAACGTTTCGACCGGGTTTTTCGGGCGCGGCCTTCTCTTTGGAGCGCACTGCGTAGACGCTGCGCGCCAGCGAGTTCAGGTAGGCAAACCCCAGCAGCGCCCCTGCCGGGATCAGCAAAGCGCCCCATCCGGTGAGTATCAGCCCGTTTGTGACCGGGAGTACCAGGCGCTTGCCAATCGGCGATGTGACCCCGGGCACGTGCTGGGCCAACAGGCTGGGCGTGCCCAACAGCGGCATGGTGCTGAGCAGCGAGAACAGGTTGAACCGCTCGATGAACTGCTCCGGCACCTGCACTGCCGGCATGGGCCAGGGAGATGACTCGAGGGTAGCCATTGCCTCCTGCATCAGCGGGGCTATCGAAAGCTGCGGCCCCAGCCAGAAGAAGAGGTCGAGGAGCGCCGGGAGCACCAGGAGCCACCAGTTGCGGCCCAGCATCTCGAAGCCTGCCATCAAGCAGCCGAGCATGCCCAGCGGGCGATTATCCTCCCTGTTCTTGTTTACACCCATAGCGTGCGTATTTTACCACAGGATAGGGCGGTGGGGAAGATTTGTAAAAGTGCCGGGCACCTGCAAGGTGCCCGGCACTTAGCCCCCGCTCCTACTGGGTCGCCCGGAGGATTTTGCCCACCAGTTGGCTGCCCAGGATCGCCAGTCCATCGGTGGGCAGGTAGTGCGCGGCGGTGTCCTCAAAGAGCACCCGCGCCTGTGAAGGGAACTCGTCGTCGCCCTCCCAGTACGCCAGCCCTAGGCGCACGCGCGGCAGCACGGCGAAGGTGTATCCGGCGCCGCCGAGTGGCAGCGGCTCGCCGCCCAGCGACTCGGCGGCGCGGCGGAAGGCCTCGATGCCGCCGCTCGGCTGAGCGCTCGCGTCGGAGCCCTCTAGCGCGCGCACCAGGCGCTCGCCAGAGTATCCCTCGAACGCCTGCGCGTAGAACATCCCCTCGGGCAGCTCGCGGAAGCCGATCCAGCGGCCTGAGGGCGTGGCGCCGTCGGCGGTGACTAGGTAGGTGAGGATGATGCTCTGGATGAACGATGGCATCTCGTCGCCTGTGTCGGCGCGCCGCACGGCAAAGTCTTTGCCGGAGACGACGTACTCGCGCCAGAAAAAGCTCAGGCGAAAATTGCCTCCGGCATCCTGCCGGCAGCCGCTGCGCAGCGCCAGCTTATCCGGCTCGACCTCGCGCAGCGTCGCGCGTGCCTCCTCGACGACGGGCGCTAGTTTGTCGTACCACTCTTGAATCTGGGGAGTGGGCTTACCCTGTTGTAGCATGCTCCCCCAGTTCGCTGATCGTCTTTACGAACGTCTCCCATTCCTCGCGGAAAAAGTGGACGGTGACGTTGCCCAGCTCGAGGTGGTAGGTCGTCTCGCCGTCGGACTCTACCGTGCGTACCAGGTTAAAGAGATCGGTCTCGGCCAGGATGTCGATGCTTGATTCTGCCATAGGTTGCCTCCCAAAGTGGAACACGAATTTCACGAATGACAAAGATCGGAGCGAATTAGCCAAGTTCGTGGCGAAAAATCTCAGCGGCGTTTTTAGAGAGCGCACTCCACGTAAAAAGGGTCTGGTAGTGAATCGAGCAGGTGGTAAATCCGGCCTGCGTCAAGTTAGTAGCCGCACTAACGTCGCCGGGCGCAGCGCCAGGCGGGGCGATCTGTGGCTGAGGATGATGAAGCCGATGAGCATCGCCAGGTCCTCGTCGCGTCGCAGCTTGCGAAAGATGCGGTTGAGCAGGCGCGGGGCGTGCAGCGCCCGCTGCAGGAAGCGCGCTGCGCGCTGCTCGGCGGCGTAGCGGGCCCTCAGGTCGCGGGTGTAGGCGGCCAGCGCTCGCGCCGAAAAGTCGCCCGCGGCGAGCGCCATCAGCGCGTGGGCGGCGGCCATCTCGCCGCTTTCCATCGCCCGCGCGATGCCTTCCCCGGAAAGCGGGCTCACTAACCCCGCCGCATCCCCGACCACCAACACACGTTCGGCGTGGGTGCGTGTATCCTCCATCCGTGTGTGCAGCGGGTGCCCTCGTACCGGGCCGGCCGGCTCGGCCTGTGCCAACCGCTCCCCCATGGCAGCCGGGTCGCTTGTGAAGCGGGCCAGGATGTCTTTTAGTGCGACGCCGTCTTGGTGTACTCGGCGGGTAAAAGTCCCCGTTCCCACGTTGACGTGGCCGGCGCCCATCGGAAACAGCCACGTGTAGCCGGGGGTGATCCACGGCTCGAAGTGAATCTCCATGCGCTTGTCGGGGCCTGTGTCGCCTGCCAAGTACTGCCTGATGGCGATGAGCTCTGGAGGCCCTTGCACCAGGCCCATCCGGCGCGTGACCGGGGCGTTGCTGCCATCGGCCAGGATGACCATCTGCGCCTCCACGGTCACACCCTCGGCCGCGATGCGCAGCGGGCAGCCGTTTGCCCGTTCGACGCTTCGCACCCGCGTGCCTTCCAGCAGGTGCGCACCTGCCTCCGCCGCCGCCTGGGCCAGCCGGGCGTCGAGCAGCCGCCGGGGAATGGTGCGTCCGTAGCAGTGGCCGTTAACCGGCTCGGGCTGCACGTCGAGCACCTGGCCGTCGGGCGAGGTGAGGCGCAGCACCTCGGGCGCGGTGAATTGGGAGGCCCACTCGCCGAGGCCGGTGCGCTCCAGCGCGGCCAGGCCGTGAGCGCTCACGCCGTCGCCGCAGGCTTTGTCGCGGGGGAAGGTGGCGCGCTCCAGGAGCGCGACGCGGGCGCCTGCGGCGGCTAACCGGTGTGCGGCGATCGATCCTGCCGGGCCCGCGCCTACGATGGCGACCTCTGTCTTCACTCGGTTCTTTCCTCCTTGCGGTCCGTGAGTTCAGGCGTTTTCGTCTGCACCGTTGGGTGCTACGCCAGATGACGCGCCCGGTGCCGCGTCGTCTGGCGCGTCGTCCGCGCTGGTCGCGTCTTGGACGGCCGGTTTTTCAGAGCCTCTTTGGCGTACATAGTTCAGCGCGGCCTTGTGCATGCGTTCGAGGAGGCCCGGTGGCGGGGGCGCCTTCGCCGCAACTTCCGTCTCGGCAAAGGGATCGAGGTCGTAGACGCGACAAAAGATGTAGCGCCCGATCACGCGTATGGTCGCCAGGGTGGGGGCGGCGAGCAGGATGCCCAGCACGCCGCCCAGGCTGCCGCCGACGACGACCGCGATCAGCACCAGCACCGGATGCAAGTTGAGGCTGCGCCCCATGATGCGGGGCACGATCAGGTTGTTCTCGAGCTGCTGGATGACGATGTACATCCCGGCGACCAGCACGGCGTACCAAAAGTTGCTCATCCCAAAAAGCGTGTTTTCCTGGAACAGGGCCAGCAGTATCGCCGGGACTGCCGCGATGATCGGGCCGATGCTGGGCACGACCTCCAATAGCCCGGCCAGCAGTCCCAGCACCGGCGCGTATTGGATGCCGAGCGCCATGCAGCCCGCGGTCGTGACGATGGCGATCACCACGCCCAGCAGCAGTTGGCCGCGCAAGAAGGCGTTCCACACCTCGGTGATCTGCTGGCGCAGGCGCACAAAGTCCTGGCGGTAATCCTGGGGGGGGAGTTTATCGAGTTGTTCGATGAGGCGGTCGGCGTCTTTGAGCAGGTAGAACGTGATCATCAGGATAAAGATCAGCCACAAAAATCCCGAGGCAATGCTGATGGCGATATCGATCGTCTCCTGGGCCACGGAGGAGACAAAAGACCTCAACAGTTGGCTCAACTCGTCGTAGAATTCACCCAGGTCGAGCTTGTATCCCAAGAACGTTATGGGGGGCTGATTGAGAAAACTGCCGATCTCGTTGATGACGCCGGTGGTCTCTTCTTGCATGGATTCCACCGCCTGTCTGATGCTGGGAACGACGGCGACCGGCGTGGCCGCCATCCCCGCCATGGCGATGATCAGGACCAGGATGACGATTGCCGCCGCCAACCCGCGCGAGAGGCGCAGGCGGTTGGTGAGAAAGTTGGCGATCGGGTCGAGGATAAAGGCCAGCAGCAGGGCGATCGCCAGCGGTGGAATGACATCCTGGAAGCGATAGACGATCAAACTCAGCAGCACCACCATGAATAGGACGACTATCGTTTTGGTGGTGGAACTCCAACGATGCGCACTCTTGATAGTCTGTGGTTCTTTAGTCTCGTCTTTCATCGATGTTCTCATAAAGGTTGTCTTGGCAGTTTTTATCTCTCCATCTTGCCCGCAGACGGCTCAGCCCTGCCTGGCAGGCGAGTTTGAGTGAGGGTCGTTTGGGTGGTTTCTTTTTTTCGTCTTGCTTTGTTTCGGCAAAGGGATCGCGGTCGTAGAGGCGGCACATGATATAGTGGCCGATGATGCGCAGGGTGGCGAGGATGGGGACGGCGAGCAGCAGGCCCACCAGCCCGCCCATGAGGCCGCCGACGATGGCGGCGATCAAGACCACCAGCGGGTGCAGGTTGAGGCTCTGGCCCAGGATGCGGGGCACGAGCACGTTGTTGTAGACCAGTTGGACCAGGACGTACGCTCCGGCGACCAGCACCGCGAACCAAAAGTTGTCTATGGGCAGGAATCGAGAGCCCTGGAAAAAGGCCAACAGGATCGGCGGTACGGCCGAGATGATCGGGCCGATGTTGGGCACGAACGCCATGATGCCTGCGAGCAGCCCCATGGCCCACGCGTAGGGAACGCCGATGGCTGCAAAGACTGCCGCCGTGCCGATGGTGAGTATCAGCGCCAGGAGCAACTGGCCGCGCAGAAACGCGTGCCACACGTCTGTGATCCTTTGGCGCAGGCGCACGAAATCGTCTTGATACCCTGGAGGGGCCAGACCATCGATGTGCTTTATCAGGCCGTCGATATCTTTGACCAGGTAAAAGGCAGCCATCAGGATAAAGATCAGCCAGAAAGCCCCTTGCGCGATGTTCCCTGCGATTGTGAGCGTCCCTTGCAGGACCGAGCCTATATACGACCGCACCATGCTGCTCAGTTCTCCGTATACACCGCTCAGATCTAGGGTATACTCGCCGATCTCGAGCGGGCGCTCGAAGAACGCGTTGATATCGGTTAGGGTATCGTTGACCACTGCTTGGATGCTGTTGACTATCTGGCGCGGACTGGGGATGACGGCCACCGGCGTGGCGACCAATCCCAGCCCGACAAGGATCAGGACCAGAAAGACGAGCGTCGTGGCCAGGCCGCGCGATAGGCGGAGGCGGTCGGTCAAAAAGTCCACGATGGGATCGAGGATAAAGGCCAGCAGCAGGGCGATCACCAGCGGCGAGATGATGGTCTGGAAGCGATAGATGATGAGCGCGATCAACACCAGTAGAATGAACGCGACGCTGCGCTTTGTATAAGATCCCCACTGCCGGTTCGATTCGTCCATCCGCGTTAACCTCTTATACTCGTACTTGTATGACCCAAGGAGCCATCGCCCACACCCGCTCCCGGGCCAGGCTTTGTAGAATACCGAGCAGCTCTGTCCACGCCTCGCCCGGCACGGGAAAGGGCTGCGGCATTATCAGGTGTCGGGGCAGGGGTATTTGAGCGGCTGGGACGTCCTGGCTGCGCTTGAAACCGGCCAGTTCCTTGGCCAAGGCCAGCGCTGTGTCGAAATCGCCCAATTCGTCCGCCAACCCGATTTCGCGTGCCTGTGCGCCGCTCCATACTCGCCCGCGTGCAATTTCCTCCACCTGCTCCTCCGTCATCTCCCGTCCCTCGGCCACGAGCGCCTTGAATTGGGCGTAGGTCTCGCCCATGTCGCGCCGGATCCAGGCGCGCTCCGCTTCGCTGAACGGCGTCACGTCGGAGTAGATGCCTGCCATCGCGCCGCGCTGTAGCGTTTCGCGGTTGATGCCCAATTTGTCGTATAGGCCGCCCAGGGTGAACTTGCCTCCCCAGATGCCGATTGAGCCGGTAAGCGTAGTCGGGCGGGCGACGATGCGATTGGCCAGTGCGGCGATGTAGTAGCCGCCTGACGCGGCGTATTCCCCCATCAGCACGACCACCGGTTTGCTCGCTCGCAGGCGGCGCACCTCCCGGCAGATCAGGTCGGATGCCAGCGGCGAGCCGCCAGGTGAGTCAATGGCGAGGATGACGGCCGCGATGCGTTTGTCAACCTCGGCCCGGCGCAGCATATGGGTGATCGTCTTTGCCCCGGCCTGGGCCGTTTGGATGGGGAGTGGCAGCGGGATAGGTGTACGGCGGCTTTCACCTGGCACGATCATTCCCTGTATCGATACCACGCCGACGAACTGGCGGGTGGGGCGCTTGATAGGGTCGTGCAGCCAGTGGGCAACGTCGTTCCAGGCGCACAGCGGCGCGGCCTTCTCTCCTTCTTTCTTTGGGGGCCGAACGTGAGCTGGCAGCTCGTCCTCGTAGAGCACCGCGTCGATCAACCCTGCCTCCAGCGCCTCGTCTGGCAGCATAGGCATCCGGTCGATCGTCTCGCGCACCTGCGCCGGCTCGAGCCCGCGCCCTTTTGCGATGGCGGCGACGATCTCGTCACAATAAGAGTCCAGGATGGCGTCCATCATCTCTCGGTAGGGCTCGGTCATCGTCGTGCGGCGGAAGGTGTCGGCCGAGGTCTTGTACTCGCCGATGGACTCGAGATCGGCTTTCACCCCCACCAGTTCCAGAGCGTCCTTCAGGAACGTGGCTTCGATGCGCAGCCCCAGCATGGAGAGGCGGCCCGGTGGCGGGAGGATGATCTCGTCGCAGGCCGAGGCCAGGTAATAATCCCAGGTATCGGCGCCGGGCAGCCAGGCGACGAGCCGTTTGTCCTTGTCGCGCAGATCGAGAAGCATGCGTCGCAGGCTGTGAAGCGCGGCTGGGCCCGCGGCGAGCGAGTCAAAGCGCAGCACGACGGTCCGAACGCGCGGGTCGCTGCCGATCTTCTCCATCACTATCCGCATGTCTTCCAGGGTGGTCGCTGAGGGATGAAACTGCAGGCGGTTGAACGGGAAGGGCAATCGGATACGTGGAGGGGGCAGTTCTGGATACGGACCGCCGATGGGCAGGACGATGCAGTCCAACCCCTTGCGCCGCAGCGAGTACAGAAAGTTGGCGATTGCCAGCAAGACATTGTATAGAAGGCGGATAGGATTCATCGTTGCGATTCAGCGAGTCGGCGAGTCGGCGGCTGCACCTTTTCTTTCTGCTAGATACTCTGGCAGCCCGTTGGGATACAACGGAGTGCCATCGTCAAACGTGGACAAGTTCATCCAACGCGCTGGCTGAGCGCCGTACTCTTCGTGTACCACGAGCACATCTTGTTCGTAAAGGGCCTGGTTGCTCATCGTCGCCTCGTACAGCAAGACGATTTCATGGCCTACTTGCCCTCTGTACGTGAAAATGTTCTCCAGGGTTGTCAGATATCGCACGTCGGCCAACTCTGTCCCCAATTCCTCGTGGAACTCGCGGCGGAGTGCTTCTTGGCCATGTTCTCCGTACTCGATCGTCCCACCCAAGAGCCTGTAAAAAGCCCCTTGTTCCTCGTTGTGAAACTCGCCGACCAAAAGCTCGTCGCCGCGCCAGATGACGGCCAGGGCTAACGGTCGAATCTGTCCGGGTCGCATGTTTGGCCTTTCCCGTCAGACTAATCGCAGGCCGGGTAAGACGTCCAGGTCCCATCCCGCGCGCTCTCCGGCGATAAAGTGCCGGTAAGCACAGGCGCCGACCATGGCTGCGTTATCGGTGCAAAGTGAGAGTGGCGGATAATAGACCGGCACCCCCACGCGCTCGCGCACCCGCTCGGCGGTCGTCTTCCGCAGCGCCGCGTTGGCCGAGACGCCACCGCTGAGCAGCACCGCGGTCGCGCCGAACTCTTCCGCCGCTTGAGCCGTCTTGGCCGATAGCACGTCTACCACCGCGGCCTGAAAGCTGGCGGCCAGGTCGGCCAGCGAGCGACCCTGGGGAGGGACGCTGTATTTTTGCACCTCGCGCAGCACGGCGGTCTTGAGCCCGCTGAAGCTGAAATCGTAGCTGTCCTCCAGCCAGGCGCGGGGAAAGCTCACGGCTGCCGGGTTGCCCTCTTTGGCCGCTTTCTGGATCGAGGGGCCGCCGGGGTAGGGCAGGTCCAGCAGTCGCCCCACTTTGTCAAACGCCTCGCCCGCGGCGTCATCGATTGTCCCACCCAGGTATTCGTAGGCGCCGTGATTGCGCATCAGGATCAACTCGGTGTGGCCGCCGGATACGAGCAGGGCCAGGAGGGGGAACTCGAGCCCCCCCGCAGGCGGGGAGGGGGTCTCCTTGCCTTCCGTCTCCAGCCAGTGAGCGTAGATGTGCGCCTCCAGGTGGTTGACGCCCACCAGCGGCAGGTCGCGCCCCAGGGCGATGCCCTTGGCGGCGTTGCCGCCCACCAGGAGCGATCCCGCCAGCCCGGGCCCGCAGGTCACGGCCACGGCGTCCAGATCGTCGTAGCCCATGTGCGCCTCGCGCATCGCCTGCTCGGTCACGGGCACGATGGCCTCGATGTGGGCGCGCGAGGCGATCTCGGGAAAGACGCCGCCGTACTGGGCGTGCAGTTCCACCTGCGACGCGACCACGTTCGATAGAATGCGCCGCCCGTCCTCGACCACGGCAGCGGCTGTCTCGTCGCAGGAGGTTTCGATGGCCAGGATGCGGATCATAATTTGATCACCAACTCCTTTGAAAAGTCCGTCAGGTTATGCGCGGCGCCATCGGGGTCGATCCACACGTCGTCCTCGATGCGCATGCCATAGCCCCGGTCCGGATAGTACAACCCTGGCTCGCAGGTAAAGGTGTGGCCGGGCTGGAGTACGTCGGTGTTGGAAGGTTGGTCGCTAAAGGACGGCTCCTCGTGTATGTTCAGCCCCAGCCCGTGTCCTATCGTGTGCACGTAGCCGGACTCGGTCAGCGAATCGCTGGCGACGGTGGGGTGTCCTCTCGCGGCGAAAAAGTCGCACGTCATCTGCTGGTAGCGCCTGGCCTCCGTGCCAGCCGTGTATGCGCCGAGCGCCGTCGCCTGGCAGTCGTACACGTCCTGGTAGGCCTTTTCCACCTCCGGCGGGGCATACCCCAGGCAGAAGGTGCGCGTCACGTCGGCAAAGTAGCCGCCGCCCGCCTCGCGCGGAAAGATATCAAAGACGATGGTCTTGCCCAGTTCCATCACCGCGTCGAGCGTGCCCTTGTTGTGCGGGATGCCCGCGTCGCGCCCGATGGAAAAGATGAATCCCTCGGGGTCCTCCAGCCGCTGCACGGCGATGAGGCGGTTGATCTCTGCGTGCACGCCGCCAACCGTCAGCGGCGCGCCATCAGCCAGCACCAGCGCGCCATCTTTGACGGCGTGCGACTGCAGGAACTCGACCGTCTGGCCGATGATGTCGCAGGTGCGCTTACCCATCTCGCGGATGCGCTTTGCCTCGTCGGCGTCCTTGGTGGTGCGGGCGGCCTCGATCAGCGTCACGTCGAATTCGCCGCAGACCTCGACATCGTCCAATTGGGCGTCCAGCGTGTTGAGCAGATTCCAGGAGCGGCCGCTATCGTCGAGCCCGTAAAAGCCCACTCGCCCGCTCACGCCCAGATCGGCAAAGACGCGGCGGTAGAGCTCGACCGTGGCGGCCAGCGGATCGCCGAGTTCACGCATGATCGCGTTGAAATCGTAGCGGGCCAGGTTGACGACGGAGAGGCCGCTGGCGGCGGCCTCCTCACGTTCCATCGGCCAGCATAGGAGGATCGGCTCCTCGCCGCGCTTCTTGAGCACGTATCCGCGCGTGAGGCCCGCGCCGTTGACCATGTAGTACATCGGCGGGTTGCCGTGCACGGCCCCGCTGACGAAGGCGGCATCCAGGCCGCGTTCTTCCATCAGGCGGTCAAGGTCTTTTTTCACTGGAGGACCTCCTTATCTATCGAGTTTATCGCCGCCAACAACTCCTCCTCGTCCTTTGGCGATACCGTGCGTGGATCGAGCACCAGTCGATCCTCCTCGATGCGCGCCACGACCGGGGGATCGGCGGCCCGGAGCGCCGCGGCAAGTCGGTCGGGGTGGGGCGAGGTCAGGGCGACGAGCTTGGTGGGCAGCGCCTCGCCGGGCAGGCTGCCCCCGCCGGCGGTCGACTCGCCGTCCACGATCTCTGTCTTTACGCCGGCCTTGTGCAGCGCGCGCTGCCAGCGGCGCGCGCGCCGTTCGATCTCCTCCGGCGGCGTGGCGATCATTCGCCAGACGGGCACGTGCTCGGCGGCTTCGCCTTTCAGGTAATGCAGCAGCGTCGCCTGCAGCGCGGCCAGGCAGAGCTTGTCAGCGCGCAGCGCGCGGGTCAGCGGGTGAGATTTGAGCGGTTCTACGGACTTGGCCCGGCCGACGATGATGCCGGCCTGTGGGCCGCCCAGCAGTTTATCGCCGCTGAAGCAGACGACGTCCGCGCCTGCTTCGACGCTCTCCTGCACGGTCGGCTCGTGTGCCAGCCCGTACGCCGCCGTATCGAGCAGCGCGCCGCTGCCTAGGTCGTCTAGCACCGGCAGGCCGTGCTCCGCGCCCAGGGCGACCAACTCGGCCAGCGTGGGCTCCTTGGCAAAGCCCACGATGCGAAAATTGGAATGATGAGCGCGCAGGATCAGGGTCACGTCCTGGTCGTTTCCAATTGCCTGCTCGTAATCGCTCAGGTGGGTGCGGTTGGTCGTGCCGACCTCGACCAGGCGCGCGCCGCTGGCGCGCATCACGTCGGGCACGCGAAAGCCGCCGCCGATCTCGACCAGTTGCCCGCGCGAGATGACGACGCCTCGGCCTTGCGCCATTGCGGTGAGCGCCAGCAGCACTGCACCGGCGTTGTTGTTGACCACCAGCGCGCTTTCGGCCCTGGTCAATTCGCATAGTGATTGCTCGGCGTGAGCCGTGCGCTGCCCGCGCTTCCCGGCGGCCAGGTCGTACTCCAGCGTGGAGTAGCCTCGAGCTGCGGCCTCCATCGCCGCGAGCGCGGCATCGGAGAGGGGCGCGCGTCCCAGGTTGGTGTGGATGATGACCCCGGTGGCGTTGATGACGCGACGCAGTGTGGGGGCCAGGTGTGCCTTCAGAAATCCATCTGCCCGCGCCGCGAGCGCGGCTGCATCCGGCACCTCGGCGCCGTCCTGCGCCTCGCCGCGCGCGGCTTCGAGCGTCGTGCGCAGGGCGTTCACCACCTGCTCGTGGCCGTAGGCGGCGACCAGTGCCTGTACATCGCTCTGGCCGAGGAGTTTATCCACACTGGGGAGCTGGCGGAGCTTTTCGTTGCTCATGGGTTTTTCTTTTTGCCTCGGGCGTATTATACTCCGAAATGGGGGATAAGGGCAAGGCTAAGGACCCGTAAAAGAATAATCTCCCGCGGTGTTGTTACCGAAAAAGGATTTGCTCTCGCTATTTGATGATTCTGACAAGCTTTT
>JAFGED010000350.1 GCA_016931785.1 Anaerolineae bacterium | reverse complement strand
TTCCAACTGCCGTCCAGGGATCAGGTCGTTGAGACGGTTCAACAATCGCAGCAGTGTGGACTTTCCCCCACCTGCGGGTCCAAAGATGGCCGTGACCTGGTTGGGATAGATGCACAGGCTGACGTCCCGCAGAGCCTGGACGCCGTCCTCGTACGTATAACTGACGGCCTGAAATTCGCACTTGGCTTGTATCCTGGTCTCCATCGCTACCATTGTCGCCTGGCCCGGAACCGGCTGCGCATCACAGCCGCAAGGATATTCATCGAGAGCACAAAGATCAACAGGGCCAGAGCCGTACCGTATTGAATCTGTATCGGCATGCCGGGCACCTGGGTGCTGATGACGAACAGATGATAGGGCAACGCCATCGTCTGATCGAAAATCGAACTGGGCAGACGCGGCAGGAAGAACGCCGCCACCGTGAAAAGGATCGGCGCGGTCTCCCCAGCGGCGCGCTCCAATCCCAGGATCACGCCGGTGAGAATGCCCGGCAAAGCCTGAGGCAACACGACGCGCCGAATGGTCTGCCAGCGTGTGCCGCCCAGCGAAAAGCTGACGATGCGGAAAGACTGGGGCACCGCGCGCAACGCCTCCTCCGCCGTGCTGATGATGACCGGCAAAGTCATGATCGCCAGCGTCAGCGACCCGGCCAGAATCGAGGTGCCAAACTGGAAAAAGATGACAAACAACCCCAGGCCGAAGAGCCCATAGACCACCGAGGGCACCCCGGCCAGATTGATGATGGCGAGGCGAATGATGCGCGTGAGCAGCGTATCCTGGGCATACTCGGCCAAGTAGATCGCGACCGCCACGCCCAGGGGCACGGCAAAAATAGATGTGCCTAGCGTCAGGAGCAGCGTGCCGACGAGGGCCGGCCACACACCGCCGGCGCGCATCCCGTCGCGCGGCATCGCAGAGATAAACTCCCACGAAATCGCAGGCGCACCCTGAACGACGATGTAGCCGATCACCAACAGGATAGGCAACACGACGATAATGGTAACCAGACTCAGCAGCGCAAAGCCAAGTTTTTGACGCAGGTTTCTCGACATCGTTGAATTATGTATGACACGGGAAGCAAGACGCGGGACAATCGTTGCCCCATGCTTCTTGCCGAGTCGCTATGACAACAACCGGCCGAACCGCTTCCCCTGTCGAAAGATCGCCCAGGCGGCGACCAGGTTGATGATAAACGTGACGACGAACAAGACCAAGCCGACGGCGAATAAGACGTGGTAGTGCGTGCTCCCCTGGGCCACCTCGCCCATCTCGGCGGCGATGGTCGCCGTCATCGTGCGCACCGGCATCAAGAACGAACCGAGTGTGAGCGGCATGCGCGCCGCGTTGCCCGTGACCATCATCACCGCCATCGTCTCGCCGATAGCGCGCCCTATCCCCAGCATAATCGCGGTCAGGATGCCCGATTTCGCCGCCGGCACCGTCACCCGCCAGATGGTCTGCCAGCGCGTGGCGCCCAGCGCCAGCGCGGCATCACGATAGGACTTGGGCACGGCATCCAATGCGTCCTCGGCCACGCTGATGATGGTGGGGAGAGCCATGTAACCCAACATCACCGAACCTGCCAGGGCTGTCAACCCTGTCGGCGCGCCGAGCCACTCGCGGATCAAGGGCGATACCACCAGCATCCCCAGGAAACCCAGGACCACCGAGGGGATACCAGCCAACACCTCGATGAAGGGCTTGAGGATCTCGCGCACCCAACGGGGCACGACCTCGGCGATAAACACTGCCGTAAAAAGTCCCAAAGGTATGCTGAGGATAGCCGCCCCCAACGTCACGGCGAGCGATCCCAGGATCAAGGGCAACAGGCCAAAGTGCTCCTCGTTGGGATACCAGCGGGTCTGGAGCATGTCTCCCAACGGCACCTCGACGAATGTGGCGCTGCCCTCTCTCACCAAAAAGAGAAAGATCAGCGCCAAGAAGAGGATCACAAGGACGCCGGTCACGCGGATGAGACGCTCGATCAAGTACTCGACAAAGGTCGTCTGAACACGCGGGCGTTCCAGCATCCCGTTCACTCCCCCCCCGCCTGCAACGGCACGAACCCCAGTTCCCTCACGATCACCTGTCCCTCCGGCGAGCGGATCCAATCCAGATAGTCGGCGATGGCCCCCTCCGGCTCGCCGGCGGTGTACATGTAGAGATCGCGGGCGATGGGATAGGTCCCCCGGTTCACCGTCTCTATGCTCGGCTGCACGTACAATCCATCTGGGCTCGCGGCGACGGCGATGGTCTTTTGATCGGGCGTGACGTATCCCAGCCCGTCGTAGCCGATGTCGTTGGGGTTCTGGCGCACCTCGGCGCTGATCCCCTCCGACGAAGGCATCAATAGCGTATCGGGCGAGAACAGGGTCTTGTTCTCCTTTTCCCCCAATCGCACGACCTCTTCCAAGAAATAGACGTGCGTGCCAGAGTTGGATTCTCGCGAGAGAAGCACGATGGGGCGATCCTCTCCGCCCACCTCTGACCAATTGGTGATCTTGCCGCTGAATATGTCCGAAAGCTGCTGAAGGGTGAGGCAGTCGACGGGGTTGGAGAGATGGACGACGATAGCGATCGCATCGCTGGCGATGACGTGCTCGACCGGCGTGATGCCGTTCGCCTGCGCCTTATCCACCTCCTCCGCCTTCATCTGGCGCGAGGCGTTGGCGATATCGACGGTGCCATTGATCAGACCGGCGATGCCGGTACCGGACCCGCCGCCAGTTACGGCAATGCGAACTTCAGGATGGGCTTCCTGATACGCTTCCGCCCATGCCAGGGCCAGGTTGACGATCGTATCGGAGCCGACGTTCTGGATGGCGACGCCGCCCTCCCCAGGCTCCCCCTCGGCCGGCCGGCAGGCGACGAGCGAAGTAAGTACGGTGAAAACCAGAAAGATGACAGTGCGGCGTTTCTGCATACCGGGCGGGATTATAACACTGGCGACCCATACGGTCAAACCCGTCCGCGGCGAGCGTATCAAGTTGGGGACAAAGCCTACCTGCCGCTCGGAGCCACAAGACGGCAGGCGGACCGCTCTCTCGCTTCTTCGCCACGCTCCACTTCTCTTGCTACGCGTTGAAACAACGGGCTCTCTCCCAAGCCGCGGCCAACCCGCCCTACATTCGCCTCTTGATTATACGTCTGGCTCAGCCCCGTTTTGGCCTGTATAACGAACCTCTTGCCCCTACTCCCCGCCTGTTCTTGTCCCCTCCGTGTTACGCTCGCGTCTGCGCCAGATCGGAGAGACCTGGCACTTGCCCACTCAGACAGCTTGCGGTACAATGGCCCGCGATGAGCAAAATCGAAACACGCGACCTGCGGTTGTTCTACAAAGACTTTGAGGCGCTAAAGGGCATCACGATGTGCGTCGAAGAGAAGCGCATCACCGCCCTGATCGGCCCCTCCGGCTGTGGCAAGTCCACCTACCTGCGCTGCTTCAACCGCATGAACGATACCATCCCCGGCGCGCGGGTCGAAGGCGAGGTGCTTCTCGACGGCCAAAACATCTATGCGGAGAACGTAGACGTGGTCGAACTGCGGCAGCGCGTGGGGATGGTCTTTCAGCGCCCCAATCCCTTCCCGCAGTCGGTCTATGATAACGCCGCCTTTGGACCGCGCGTGCTGGAGACGGCCAAGGGCAACAAGCTGGCCGACCTGGTCGAGCAGAGCCTGCGGGATGCGGCGCTGTGGGACGTGGTCAAAGACAAACTACGCTCCTCCGCGCTGGACCTATCGGCTGGCGAGCAACAGCGGCTGTGCATCGCACGCGTGCTGGCCGTCAAGCCGGAGATCATTCTGATGGACGAGCCCTGCTCTGCGCTCGACCCGGCCGCCACACTAGAGATCGAGGACCTGATGCACGCACTTTGCGAGCACTATACCATCGTCATCGTCACGCACAACATGCAGCAGGCGGCCCGCGTGTCCGATCATACCGGGTTCTTCTGGCTGGGCGAGCTGATCGAGTACGACGAGACGAGCACAATATTCACCCGCCCAACCCAGCAACTGACGGAGGATTATATCACCGGACGCCTGGGCTGAGGCACGTTCAGAGTAAAACCACACGAGAGGATTGAATCTAGATGCAAATCGCTGTCGGCGCCGATCAAGGCGGATTTGAGCTGAAACAAAAAGTGGTCGAGCACCTCATCGACCAGGAATACCAGGTAATAGACCTAGGCATCCACGAGATCAAATCGGTGGACTATCCAGATATTGCGGAATCGGTGGCCCGAGCCGTGGCCAACAACGAGGCCGAACGTGGCATCATCATCTGCGCCACAGGGATCGGCGTGAGCATGGCCGCCAACAAGGTGCGCGGCATCCGCGCCGCGTTGTGCACCGATTGCTACATGGCGCGCATGGCGCGCGAGCACAACAACGCCCAAGTTCTCTGCCTGGGCGGGCGCGTGATTGGCGCCGGATTGGCGCTAGATATTGTGAACGCCTTCCTAAGCGCCAAAGCGCAGGGAGGGCGTCACGCTCGACGCGTTGACAAAATCAACGCGCTCGACGACAAGGAGAGATAGTATGCGCAACAAAGGCACGCTCATCATTGCGGGACTGTTGATCCTGCTGGGCGCCTACATGCTGTTGAACGAGCTGAACGTCGGCATCCCTAGCTGGGGCGTCATCTGGCCCGTCTTTCCCCTGGCGGGAGGCCTGGCCCTCCTGCTCGGCTACGTCCTTGGCTGGCAGCGCGATCCCGGCAAGGTCTTTGTCGGCACGGCCGCCGTCCTCGTCGGGCTGGCTTTCTTCCCATTCACGCTGGGGTTTCTCGAATACGAGGCGTTGAATACCTGGTGGCCCGCATTCGTCCTCATAGGCGGCATCGCCTTCTTGGCCCAATGGGCTGCGGCGCGCTTCCGCGACTGGAGTGCCCTGTTCCTCGGGGTAGTCGCTCTCGCAATCGGCGGCGCCGGGCTGATCGCCACCCTCCAATTGCTCGGCCCGGAAACCAGCCAGCTCCTGCCCAACCTGTGGCCCGCCCTCTTGGTCCTGATGGGGTTGATGCTGCTCCTGCGCGGCTTGCTGCGTAAGCGCTGATGCTCATCGGGATCGACGCCAGCCGCGCCATCGCCGCCCGTCCGACCGGCACCGAGGTCTACTCACAGCGGCTCATCCAGGCCCTGCTGGGGATGGAAAGCCCGCACCAGTTTCGGCTCTACTTCCGAGAGCCGCCCTTGGCGGGGACCTTTGCGGGCGCCGAACTGCACACCATCCCCTTCCCGCGCCTGTGGACCCACATACGCCTCTCCTGGGAGATGGCCCGCCGTCCACCGGAAGCCCTCTTCATCCCTTCCCACGTCCTGCCCCCCATCCACCCGCGAGCCAGCCTGGTCACCGTCCACGACCTGGGATACCTCCACTTCCCGGAGGCGCATCCCCGGCTCCAGCACCTGTACCTCGATTTGACAACCCGCTGGAACGCCCGCGCGGCGGCCCACATCCTGGCCGACTCTGAAGCCACCAAGGTTGACCTGATAGCCCATTACGCCACCCCACCGGAAAAGATCAGCGTGGCCTATCCCGGTTACGATCAAGCTCTCAGCCCGGTTCGCGACCCCGCCACGATAGAAGTAAAGTCCCGCTACAACACCGGTGGAGACTACTTCCTCTACCTAGGCACCCTCCAGCCGCGCAAGAACCTGGCGCGCGTCATCGACGCATTCGCCACCATAGAAACCAAAGCCACCCTAGTGCTGGCCGGAAAGCGCGGCTGGCTCCACGACGATCTCTTCAGCCAGGTGCGCCGATTGAGGCTAGAGGAACGCGTGCTATTTCCCGGCTACATCGCAGAAGAGGATAAGGCCGCCCTGCTGAGCGGCGCGCTGGCCTTTGTGTTCCCGTCACTATATGAGGGGTTTGGGCTGCCTGTACTAGAGGCGCAGGCCTGCGGATGCCCGGTCATCACCAGCACTACGTCGAGCCTGCCGGAGGTGGCAGGGGATGGGGCACTGCTGGTCGATCCACGCGATAGCTCCGCCATCGCCGACGCGATGCAGCGGATCACCGCCGACCCCACCCTGCGCGAGTCGCTGGTCGGGCGCGGCTTCATCAATGCGCGCCGGTTCTCCTGGGCCACCTGCGCGCAGACCGTGCTGAACGCCATCGAGTGTCGCGGAGCCAAGCCCCGCCCCCGAGAGGCATAAAAAAAGGCCGCCGCAAGAGGCGAGCCTTATCACGCGAGCGACGCCCCCCCCTCAGGCGACTCCGTTTCCAACGTAGCGCGCGACCAGCACCAACGCATCATCCGTACCCCGGCCGTAGTGTTCGAGAATATGCTCGGCAATCTGCTGGGGCACATCGTTTAGCGGCACGTCCTCGGCAAAGCCGCTGCGCAGGCCATCGGTGGCAAAGATGAGCGTATCGCCTGGCGCGACAAAGATCACAACCGGGTAAAGCGACGGCAGGCGATATCCCACCACCCCGCCCCGTGGCAACAGCGTTTCGCGGGCGCGCTCAGCCTGGCTATCGGCGCGCAGGAGCAAGCCGGTCACGTTACCAACCCCCGCCCACGTCATCGCCCCGCCGCGCGCGTCGAGTGATGCCAGGCTCATCACAACTCCTCGTGTCCCCGCCAATTCCCGGTGGCAGCGCTTGAACAAGAAATCGACCGATTTGTCGGCGTGTCCCTTCAACGCCGCGATAGCGACCTGGGTAACTTCTGCCGCCTGCGGGCCATGGCCCAGCCCGTCCACGACCACGACCAATACACCGTCCGGGTGCGACTCGATCA
This sequence comes from Anaerolineae bacterium, assembly GCA_016931785.1. Taxonomy (GTDB): domain Bacteria; phylum Chloroflexota; class Anaerolineae; order B4-G1; family B4-G1; genus JAFGED01. The sequence goes on along the minus strand of JAFGED010000350.1, from coordinate 610 downwards.
GATACCCGTCGCCCGACTCGTCCTGCCCGGAAAACCGCCGAAGAGCGACGCCCCATTCAATAAAGGGAGCGGCGTCAACGCCCATCGCGCCCCCACTTTGCCATCTTGATAGTCGTTCCCTTTCCAGGCTGCGACTTGACCTCGAACTCGTCCATCAACCGCCTGGCTCCTGCCAGGCCCAAGCCCAAGCCTCCTCCCGTCGAATAGCCGCCCTCCAGCGCCTTCTCGATATCGGAGATACCCGGTCCTTCATCACGGGCCACGATAGAGATACCCTGCCTGCCATTCTGCCCAATGACATCCAAAACAATCTCACCACAACCGGCATAGTTGATGATATTGCGCGCCACTTCGGAGATGGCAATGACCACCACGACCTGGCTATCGCCCGTTATGCCCACGCGTTCCGCCAAAGCCCGCCCTTTCTGACAGGCAAGCACGATGTCGGTATCCCGCCGAACTATCACACGCATCTCGGTGATACTTTCTCCACTCTTATCTGGCAATCCAAACTAAGGGCCCGCGTAACTACTCAGCCTTGCTTCGCAGTTGCCTTTCGCGTGTGAAAAGAGAGGGGGGCGGGGGTTTGGAGAGCGGCTTCGCCGCTCTC
>JAFGED010000349.1 GCA_016931785.1 Anaerolineae bacterium | reverse complement strand
TGGGCTGCTAGCCCAAACTGCCTAGGCGCATTTGGACGATTCTATGCGCGTTGCGTGGCATTGTCTCTTTCGACTTGGTCGGGCAAATCCATCTGGCCCCAGGGAACAAATGCACCCGTTGTGAGAGTTGCTGTTGACAGGGAACCTATGTTCTGATAGCATGGCTTTTAGAACGTAGGTTCTATTTTGTGCGAAATGGCTCTTGACTCGGGAGTATCTGTTTCTTGGGATAGGCAGACCGGTTGTGGAGGCGTGCAGGTTTGCAATGAGCAGCTTGTGCAAGCGTCTTGCGCTTGCGCAAACCGCGGAGGTGCGTTTGGGTACATGTATGCGCGCTAGGTTGTGCTCGTTTCTTCATTTTGTGCGGCGTGGTCATCTTTGCCCCAAGACACAAACGCACCCCTTGACTCTCCCCTTACTGGAGGGTGTATACTGTAGGCATAGAAGCTTATATGGGGAAAAGCCAGAGAACCCCACCGCTTGCGGTGGGGGTGAATGGCAAAGCTGGGGATTTGGGGGCGGCAGCCCCCAAGGGCTTTTCCCTTAAGAAGCCCCGGCGCTTTGCGCCGGGGAGCTTCACTTGATAGATGGAGAAAGACAATGTTCAAAATCGGAGAATTTTCAAGGTTCAGCCAGGTAACGGTAAAGACGTTGCGCTACTATGACGAGATCGGTCTACTAAAGCCGGCGGAGGTAGACCCCTTTACCGGATACCGCTACTACTCGGCCAGTCAGTTTCCTCGTATCCACCGCATCCTGGCGCTGAAGGACCTGGGGCTAACCCTCGAGCAGATCGGCGATTTGCTCGAGGGCGACCTGACCCCAGATCAGATCCGCGGCATCCTGCGGATGAAGCAGACCGAGATCAGGCAGCAGGTGGCGGCGGAGCAGGCGCGATTGACGCGGGTCGAGCAGCGGCTGAGACAAATCGAACAGGAGGAAGCAATGCCTACACAAGAAGTGATTATCAAGAGGGTTCCGACTCAGACGATTGCCTCGGTGCGGGATACCGTCTCTACCGAGGGGATCGGGCAGCTCTTTGGCGAGCTCTTTGGCTACCTGGGCCGACTTGGCCTCGGCCCGGCCGGCCCGCCCGTCGGTATCTACTATGATGGCGAGTTCCACGAGGGGGTCATAGACGCCGAGATCGCGGCGCCGGTGGTGGGTTCGGTGCCTGAGGGAGGACGGGTAAAGGTGCGCGAACTACCCGGCGTCAATCAGGCGGCAAGCATCATCCACGAGGGCGCCTACGAGGACGTGGGTGGGACGTACGGTCAGTTGCTCAAGTGGATCGAGGCCAACGGCTACCGCATCGCCGGACCGATCCGCGAGGTGTACGTGCAGGGGCCGGAGCCCGGTCGCGATCCGTCCGACTATGTGACAGAGATCCAATTTCCGGTAGAGCAGGTGTAAGACGTAAAACGTGAGGCGTGATGCGTGAGGACAGAATCACGCATCACGTTTCACGCATCAAGTGAGGGAGACGATGGAAATCGACGAGAGAGCCTGGAAAGTGATGCAAAAGCGATTGGGCTACAGCGACGAGGAGATGGTGCTGTTCAAGGCCGATCCCCGGAACGCCGATGTCATATCCAGGGGCGCGGGCCTGGCCGACAAGCGCATCGTCCTGGAGGTGGTCGAATCCCACGGGTGTAACAGCCGTCACAAGGTCGGCGACCGGTTTATCTTCGATGCCTTTGGCAACCTGCTCACCGGCCTGTGCCCGGAGAAGGTGTGCGCCTACTCGCTGAACTCGGCGCTGATGATGGTCTTTGCGGCCAACGAGATGCTCTACGCAGGCGTTGATCCCAATGAGATTCGGTTCAAGCGGGCTGGCTGCTTCGACGTGGGGTTGCAGTGCGGAGGCTGGGGGCGCGTCGTCCTCGAGCTGCGGGTGGAGAATCGGGACGATGCCTAACTGGGCTGAACGCGAGGCGGCATGTCTGCTTGAGCAAATTGAGGGGCGCGTCGACTCTGCCCGGGAGGGCGTTGCAGACAGGACAGCGCCTACCGGGTTGAGGGTGTACGGTGTGAGGGTGCCCGAGCTGCGCAAGATCGCCAAGGCATGGTACCGCGCGCACAAGGACGTCGCCCGCGACGACCTGTTTGCTCTGGTGGGGGCCTTGTGGAAGAGCGGGTCGCGTGAGGAGAGAGGGATCGCGTTTCACTTGCTCGAGCATTTTGATCGGTGGGTGCCTGCCTTGCCCAAGGCCCACTTTGAGCGCTGGCGTCGCGGCCTGGATAGCTGGGTGGAGACGGACGGCTTGGGATGGATGCTGGCCGTCTGGCTGGCAGGCGACCCCGAGGCGCGACTGGATTACCTGTGGGAGCTGGTCGGCGACGAAGATGTGTGGAGCCGGCGTTTGGCGCTGGTGCCCCTGGCGCGCATCAACCGCGGCGAGCTGGGGTTCACGGCCCCTGACCTGGCGTTCCAGTTGATCGACCGGGTCAAGGAGGAGCGCCACCCGATGGTCACCAAGGCGGTTTCGTGGGTGCTGCGCGAGACATCCAAAACGCACCGGGACGAGGTAGCTGCCTACGTGAAGCAAAACCGGGGCGTACTGGCGGGCCACGTCGTGCGTGAGGCAGAGAACAAGCTGCGCACGGGGCTCAAAAGCGGGAGAGAAAAATGAGGAGGGCTTGGATCATCGCTACCTACGAGTCATCATATACCGATCCCTGCACCTTTAGCGCGGGAGAGACGTTGACGATCGGCAAGAGGAAAAGCGAGTGGGATGGCTGGGTGTGGTGCACAAATCAGGAAGGGAAAAGTAGGTGGGTGCCTGAGGCGTATGTGAAGTGCGCGGGCGACATATGCGTGATGCTGCGCGATTATGAGGCGACCGAACTCTCGGTCAGGGTTGGGGAGGAACTGATCATCACAGGAGAAGAGGAGAGCGGCTGGGTGTGGTGCACAAACCAGGCCGGGCAGAGTGGGTGGGTGCCCGGCGATAACGTTAGGACAGAGGAGGACGAGTAAAGACCCACAAGGCTAGAGAGTTGGGCGCGCGCATCACCACGCTCGTCGGAGATGGGCAAGTGTTCGAGGCTCGCGATTTGTTATCTCCGATCCTCGCCGAGCGCACGCCGTTCGACATGCTGCGCCACATCGGCGAGCCGGTCGGCGCGTGCCCACAGAAAGCGCTAGATGCCTTTCTGGACCTTATCGCTACCGACAGAACGGAGGGCGGCTGGGTGATCATCCAGAGCGTGCTGGAGCAGACGCTGGATCGCGCCCTGTCCGGTGCGTTCGCGCGCTGCCGCGATTTCATCGTCGCCGCCGACGTGTGGTACGCGGCCGATACGCTGGGGGAGGGCGTGGTTGGCCAGGCGCTGGTGCGTCACTTCCAACCGGCGCTAGAGTTGCTTGCCCCCTGGCGTGAGGATGATAACCCCTGGGTGCGGCGGGCAGTGGGCACCGGTGTGCACTTTTGGGCCAAGCGCTCGCGAGGTTCGGCGGAGCTTGTACCTCAAGCAAAGACGCTGCTGGCCTTTTTGGAGCCGGTGTGGGGCGAGTGGGATGTGATCGCCGTCAAAGGCGTGGGGTGGGGGTTGAAGACGATGAGCCGCAACTATCCCGACCTGGTGGCCGATTGGCTGCCGGGACGAGTGGGCCACGGTCATCGCGCATTGATGCTGCGCAAGGCGATGGCGGGGCTATCGGAGGAAAAGCGGGAGACCTTTCGGGTTTCCAAAACCCGAAAGGTCTGATGGCGATGAGACTCGAATTCCACGAATACCGCCCGCGCAAGATCGTCAACGTCCACAAGCACGTGGATGGCCCCTGGTTCTGGGGCAAGTACACGGCGCATCCTTATGTGGGCTGCCGCAGCGGCTGCGAGTTCTGCTACGCGCGGGGCGAGCGCTACCTGCGGCGCGACCCCGCGACTTTCGATACGCTCATCGGCGTCAAGGTCAACGCCGTAGACCTGCTGCGGGAGGAGCTGCCCAAGCTCGCGCGCCAATCTGGCATAGACGTGATCTCCGTCGGCGACTGGCAGCGCCCGGCGGAGGACCGCTATCGCCTTTCGCGCGGGATGCTGGAGGTGGTGCGCGATCTTGGCTTCCCGCTGTTCATCACCGAACGCTCGCCGCTGCTGACCCGCGATCTCGACTTGTTGACCGACATCAACACGCGGGCCTGGGTGGGGGTGACCATCTCGATGGGCAGCGTCGATCCGGCGCTGAAGCGCGCCTTCGAGCCGCGCAGTCCGGGCGTGCGGCTGCGCCTGCGGGCTATCCGTGACCTGGCGGATGCGGGTATACGTGTCGGCGCCAACTTGATGCCCGTGCTGCCCTTTGTGGGCGACGACGAGGCGCACCTGGAGGACGTGGTGCGCGCTGTCAAGGATCACGGCGGGGCGTTCGTGCTGGGCGGTGGACTGACGATGGGCGGGGTTCAGGCGCAGCGCACGCTGGAGGCTTTTCGGCTGTTCGACCCGGCGCTGGAAGCGCGGGTGCGAGAACTGTATGCCTGGAAGACGGGCGGCAAGCCCCAGTACGGCCCTCCAGGGCCCTACAATGCCCGGCTGGGCCTGTTGGTCCGCGAGCTGTGTGCCCGCCACTCCATTCTCGACCGCATGCCGCGCTACATCGCGCCGGGCCCGCTGGTGCTTAACAAGCGCATTGCCGAGCGACTGTTCCTCAAGACGTACGACCTGGAACTGGAGCAGGCGAAGGAATACCGCCTGTGGGCCTATCGCAAGGCGGCGTGGACGGTGGACGAGCTGGGCGAGTCTATCGGCGACATCTACGCAGCGAGGGGCGAGGCAGGCCTGCAGGCGCTGCCGGGGATTGGCAAGAGCATCGCCGCACAGATCGCCGAGTGGTTGGCGGCGGAAAACGACGACGGAGAATAGCGATGAACGATCGGGAAAGAACGTGGGCTATCCTGCACTATGAGAATTACGACCGGCTGCCGCTGGTGCACTTTGGATTTTGGGACGAGACCCCGTATCATTGGGCGGCGCAGGGGCACATCACGCAGGAGGAGGCAGGGGATTGGGACGTCGTCGCCGCTAAGCTGGGCTTTGACTTTGAGTGGTCGCCGCGTTTTGGCGCAAACCTGGGCCTCTTTCCACCTTTCGAGGAGAAAGTGCTGGAGGAGTTGCCCGACGGCTCGCGCAAGGTGCTTAACGTCGATGGCGTGGTCGTGATTCAAAAAGATGGCGCGACCGGCATCCCCTCCGAGGTCGATCACATCCTGAAGGGGCGGAAGGAGTGGGAGGAGCACTACCTGCCCCGGCTCCAGTTCTCTGCGGAGCGGTTGGTCGTCGATGAAGAAAAGCTCGCCTACCTGCGCCGGGGGGAGTGGGAATCCCCCCTCGGCGTCTCTGTCGGCAGCCTGTATGGCAAGATTCGCGATTACCTGGGGCTGGTGAACTCGGCCTACCTGCAGGTCGACGATCCCGCGCTTTTCGACGAGATGATCGAGACGGTCGCAGAGCTGTGCTACCAGTGCACCAAAGCGGCGCTGGATATCGGCGCCCGGTTCGACTATGGCCACTTTTGGGAGGACATCTGCTTCAAGAGCGGTCCGCTGATTAATCCCAAGGTGTTTCGTGAGAAGGTCGGGCTTCATTACAGGCGCATCACCGACCTGCTCCTGAGCCGCGGCGTCGACATCGTCTCCCTCGACTGCGACGGCAAGATCGATGCCCTGGTTCCCATCTGGCTGGAGAACGGCGTCAATATCATGTTCCCCATCGAGGTGGGGACGTGGGGGGCCAGCATCGCACCCTGGCGGGAGCGGTACGGGCGGGAGCTGCGCGGCGTGGGCGGGGTGGACAAGCGGGCCTTTGCCCGCGATTACGCCGCGGTCGATGTCGAGATCGAGCGGATCAGGCCCCTGGTCGACCTGGGCGGCTACATTCCCTGCCCCGACCACCGCATCCCGCCCGACGCCAAGTGGGAGAACGTGCAGTATTACTGCGAGCGGATGCGGCGGGCGTTTTGGTAACGGCGGCAGTTGCTTAACCTACTTGCTGTGCTGCCACACCGTCCTGGCCCGGAAAAGCTCCAGGCCATCGCTAGAGCGCACCAGGCTGTGGAGGAAGGTTTGCCCGTCCGCATCCTCACAAATGGCTGAAAGCCCGTCGCCGTACAGCGCCTCGGCCAGGTAGTTGACCTCCAACTCGCTCAATTGATGGGATTTGTGAAACCCTGCGTCAAAGGTATCGAGGATCCACTCGACGTACCGGGCGCTGTTGACGTGCTCATTGACGTCCAGGTCCCGGTAGCCGACGCGGATGAAATGGCTGCGGGTACATTCATTCAAGCTGGCGACCTTCCCCGGTCGGCGTGCGAGGGCGGGTTCGACGTCGTTCGGCGGGTGGAGGGGAGGCAGGGTGTCGGCGCGCTTGGGCCTGCGCCTGTCCAGATCGATCACCAGCCAGGCGGTCGTCGCCCTGCCGATGACGCTGTCGCTGCCATCGAGGATCTTGAAATCGCGGTACCACAGCAGGCGGTCGCGTCCCTTTGGCCAGGTGAGGATCTGGATGGTTTCACCCATTTTCGGGTAGGTCTCTACGACGACGAGCTGGCGCGTCAGGAACCACGCAAAACCGTTCTCGACCAGCCACGAGATGCCAAAGCCCAGGTGCTCGGCGTGATTGGAGGCCGATTCCTGCATAAAACGGCACAGCAAGGGCATCGTCGCCTTGCCCTGTGCGTCTGCCTCGTATGAGCGGATGGTGTACGCCTCTCGCCATATCAGGGTGGGGTCATGGTGTGACGTCATAGGTGGCTCCTCCGTCCTCATCTTCCCAGGTGTGCATTATAGGCCGAAAGCGTTTGTTGCCAAGTGTCTTGGTTTGCCTTGGGGCGTTTGTCCCCCTTGCCCAGCAGTGCTACAATTCCCGTAGATCGATTGCTTGCCTTGGAGGAGAACCATGACCTGGGAATTGCTGCTCAACGCCGATCCGCTCCCCTGGCTGCTGGAACCGGACGAGGCCAATCCCGGCGTGCGCCTTTTTGCGCTGCGCGATCTGCTCGACCGGCCTGCCGGCGATCCCCAGGTCGTCGCCGCGCAGGACACGGTGATGCGCACCGGCCCCGTGCCCACCATCCTGGACGCCCAGTACCCCGATGGCTACTGGATGAAGCCAGGATCGATCTATTCCCCGAAATATCGCGGCACCGTGTGGCAGGTGCTCTTTTTAGCGCAGCTTGGAGCGGATGGACGCGACGAGCGCATACGCCGGGCCGTCGAGTGTGTTTTCGAGCACGGCCAGGCGGAAAGCGGCGCTTTTGCCATGAGCGGTACGCCGAGCACGACCATCCACTGCCTGTGGGGCAACCTGGTGCGGGCGCTGATCGACCTGGGCACTTGGGGCGACGAGCGGCTGGCGCGGGCGGTAGATGCGCTGGCCCGCTCCGTCACCGGCGACGGGTATGGTTGGTATCGCAGGAGTGGTATCCAAGCCCCCGGTTTCTTCTGCTCGGCCAACTACGGCCTGCCGTGTGGGTGGGGCGCGGTGCGCGTGCTGTGGGCGCTCGCCCGCGTGCCCGCCGAGGGGCGCACGCCCGTGGTCGAGGCGGCTATCGAGGCGGCCGTGGACTTTTTGCTCAGCTACGACGTCGCCCGCGCTGACTATCCCTACAAGGAGCGCGTCAGCTCCAGTTGGTTCAAGTTTGGCTACCCGCTGGGATACGTCACCGACGTGCTCCTGAACCTGGAGGCGCTGGCAGAGGCGGGCTGCGGCGGCGATCCGCGTTTGGATGAAGCGGTCGAGTTGGTGCTTTCCAAGCAGGACGCGCGAGGCCGCTGGCCGATGGAGTACAGCTACAACGGCAAGATGTGGATCGACGTCGAGGAAAAGGGCAGGCCCAGCAAGTGGGTCACGCTGCGAGCGGTGCGGGTGTTGAAGCGAATGGCAACCAAAGGTTGCACCGAATGAGCGAGTGGAGGAGCCTGCTCAAGGCTGACCCGACTGACTGGCTGCTGGAGCCGCAGAACCCATCGGTGCGGTATTGGACGCTGGTCGATATCCTCGACCGACCAACTGAGGCGCAGGAGGCGCGAGCGACCATCGCGCAGCAGCCGCTGGTGCAGGAGCTGTTCGCCAAGCAGCACCCCGGCGGCCACTGGGGCGGCGACGAGACCAAGCCCATGACCGCCGATGGCACGCTGGGCGTGCTGGGTCTCTTGTACATGCTCGGCGTCGAGCCGGACGCGCGCACCGCCGCCGGTTGCGATTCTTTCCTCCGCTTCTGCCAGAACGAATGCGGCGGCTTTTCGATGGTCAAGACGCGCTGCAGCGGGATTTTCCCCTGCACCACCGGCGCGCACCTGCCGATGCTGGTCACCTTTGGCCTGGGGGACGATCCCCGCGTGCGGCGGGCATTCGAGTTTGTGGTCACGGATATGACCCGCGACGACGCGCTCGACTGCGGGCGTTACCAGCACCGGGACTGCCTGTGGGGCGCGATTGCCGCGCTCGACGGCCTGGCGGCGCTGCCGGAGGAGTTGCGCTCGCCGCGGTCGGAAGCGGTCGTGCGGCGGCTGGCCGACGCGCTACTCGACGCCGATTACGATTTTGAGGGCGAGCACAGGCGCTGGCTCACCTTCGGCGTGCCACGGGTGTGGGATCTGCTCGGCGCGCTGCGGGCGCTGGCCGCCCACGGCTATGGCCCAGACCCGCGCTTTGGGCCGCTGCTCGGTCGCGTCTTGGCCCGCCAGGACGAGCAAGGCCGCTGGCTCTGTGGCTCCGTCTCCCACACGTGGCCGCTGGAAAAGCGCAACCGGCCCAGCAAGTGGGTCACCATCGACGCGCTGCGGCTGCTGAAGGCCATTGCCTGACAGGGATGGGTGACCCTCCCGCAGGTGCCACCGACGCAGAGCGTCGGCGCCCGCGGGAGGGTGTGTTAGGCGACCATCCGAGCAAGTTGCCTGGCTTGGCTAGCGGCGCGGGCTAGACAAAATCACACCCCGCGCTGATCAGATGTATTGTCTTGTTGGAAACATCTACAGCAAATCCTACCTGCACTGAAATGCCCAACCCGCACTTAATTTCGGGATGAGCCCCCTTAACCTTTATGGCGAACTTTTCCATCAGGTGATCGCCGGTCAGTTTGAGATTGTTGAAGTTGGCAATCGGTGGACTCTCGCCATCGTACACGTGAACGGCAGTCACCATAGTACCAGCACCTGCTTTGAATCGCAGTATGACTGTCCCAACACTGAGTCTTACGTCGTTAACCAACACGGGGGTCGGAATCGCAAAGTGAACCCAGGTCGAGTAAGTCGCCTTTCCAGGTAAGGTTAGGTGGATGCCGTTTCCTTGTCTGACTACCTGGAGTGGACCTACATTCTCGATGGCGAGGCTATGGCCATGACACCACATTGCATGCTTGATAGCCATTTTTGTTACTCCTTTCTTTTGAACTCTAGGCGGGTCGGCGAAGCCGACCCGAAGCAGTTTTGGCCTGCGGCCAAAACTGCACCCGACGAGCGGCACCTAGCTGCGAAACTTGACTCATTTGTCCAGATC
>JAFGED010000348.1 GCA_016931785.1 Anaerolineae bacterium | reverse complement strand
GAAGGTGATCCCGTGATCCGTCAGTGCGGTCTTGTAGCCTGCCAAACGATCTTGGGCGCATATCTGGTCCATTGCGCCGGTGATGAATCCGATCCGTCGATGCCCCAGCTTGATCAGGTACTCGGTGGCACTGTATGCGCCTTGCCAGTTTGCGGCGGCGACGGCCGGAGTTTCCTCGTCGACGCCCCGGTGATCGATCAGGACGTGGGGAAAGCGGTATTGACGCAGCGTCTCCAGATAGGCTCCCGGATCGCGTGGTAGAACGAGGAGTAACCCATCCGCCAGCCCCCGAGTCAGTGTGCCTACGTAGGTCGATTCTTTTGTCTTGCGGCGGTGGGTGGTGTAGAGTATCAGGTCGTACTGGACAGAGGCCAGTTCTGCGTCGATGCCGCGTATGATCTCCCCGATGTAGCTGGTGCTCAGGTCGTGGACGAGCAATCCGATGACTTGAGAGCGCCCGCCTGCCAGGCTGCGCGCGCGCTGATCCACGACATACCCTAGACGCGTCATTGCCGTCAAGACACGCTCTCGCGTCTCTGGCTTGACACTGCCTTTGTTGTTGATCACCCGTGAGACTGTGGTGTAGGAAACGTCGGCCTCACGGGCGACGTCAACGATGGTTACATGACTTGAATTTTTCACAAGACCTCAACTTTTGCTTTCGACAAATGCAATTATAGCTGGCTGCAGTCGCGCAGTCAACCCTAGACATCTTCAATGGCCTTGAGCTGGTCCTTTAGGCTGTCGAGGGTCGTGTCCGTATCGCGTGATGACATGCAGAACCTCTTGCCGGTTTCGCTATCCCAGGTTCAGTTCCACCAAGTCGATATTCGCCGGATCGTTGGTGCCCAGGCCCAACTCTGCTGCGTTCTTGAGCCACTTTTCGGCTATCTTGATGACCTGCCTGGTTCCACCGCCGGTCCCGGCGAATGCGTTCAGCATCTCTAGCCCGATAGCATCGTGGGCCACCGGGTCAAAGCTCATCAGGATCGAATCGCCGACGACATCCAGGGTCCAGTATGGCCGCGAGCCGTGGGGCGTGGTGGAGGCCACCAGGGCATCGCCGATGGTCAAGCGGGTGCGGTTCCTGATCGGCTCCAGTGCGTTCAGTTCTGCGATGGCGCGTTCGATCTTGCCCTGGTGAAAGTCCTGCGGGCGATTGAACGAGCCATAGTGGCTCTTCATGGCAAAGGACATACCGCCGATGCCGTGCGACTTGAGTAGCGGGATGTTGATCAGCGCGTCGCTTTGCAGTAGGACGCTGGCGAGTTTGATGTTGTTGCCCATCAGGTCCCAGCTTCCCTCGTAGCCGGTGGCGTAGCAGCGCACGCCGGGGTCGCTCCGGTTGATCGTAAAGTTGGCGCCTTTCAGCTCCGCAGTCTGCCGGTCGTAGATGACGATCTGTTCGGCCGGAATGTCCACCTCTTGCAGGCAGTCGGCCACTGCCATGACCAAGGGGACGTGGGTAAAGATCTCGCTGCCCCCACGCCCGCCTCCGTACGTGCAGACCTTGATGGCGACGCGCTCATCGGGATCGAACAGGGCGGCCCAGGCATCGCCGGCATCGGCGATGCCCGTCAGCTCGGTGATGGCGGCGTCGAGCATCTGGTGCAGGGCCTCCGGTGAAAGGAGAGTGTCATCCCCCAGGTCGCCCTGGGGGGCGCCCGTCCACACGCCTGCGTGGTGGGCGTGCACCACCTTGCTCGGCGTGTCCGGGTAGAAGCGGATGATCTCTGGGCGGCGGATGGCCGAATCCGGGACGAGTGGGGAGGCCGGGCAGCACCCGGCCAACAGGCCCGCAGCTACCGTCGCTGCGCCCATCAGGAACTCGCGCCGCGAGATGCGGCGCGGGTGGCTTGGCTCTGCTGTGTGTGCAGTCGGATGTGGGGCTCGCTTGGACATTTTCCCTCCTTTGAACGGTGGATTTTTAGCTACGAATATAAGGATCGCCGCCCTCGCCCCCTCCATCTCTTCCTTTTTTGAGCGAGGGCCACTGCTCGGGCAAACAGCCTGAGTAGATACGTTAATTCGTGAAATTCGCGGCTAGACAGATGTAAGGTTGTCTTAGTACCGCGTGCAGTTGACCATCTCGGGCGTCGTCTGGCGGTGCTCGACCACGCGGTTGGTGGCCGGGTTGGGATTGGGCCGGTCGTTGGTCGCGATCTGCATCTGCATGCCCGGTTCGATGCCGGTCAGCACCACAGCCTCGGCGCGGCTGTCGCCGACGAGGTCAAAGACATAGATCAGGTGGCCGGGGATGGTATCGATGACGTCGCCGTAGCCGTCGAGGACGATCACCTTTTCCGGGTCGTTGACGAATACCTCGTCCAGCCCGTCGCCATCCCAATCCCCCAGCCAAAAGCCAAAGCCGCCCTCCTGCATATCCGGCTGCACGACCTCGAAATCCCACAGCAGTTCGCCGCCGCCCAGGGCGATTACCTTATCTGGCAAGCCCGGCACCACCCGGCTGGCCCCTTCGTAGATCACGCGCTGCCTGCCGGGCACGTCGGCGCGGAGCTTGCCCACGCGCTGGGCCTGGCCGTGCATCAGCTCGTCCCGGCCCCACAGCAGCTCGCCCTCGGCGGAAAAGCAGTAGGCCCCGGTGCTCATGGTCAAGTTGGGGCGGCCCTCGGGATCGAGCTGCGCGATCTGCACGCTGTCGGCGTGGCCGTCCTCCACCAGGGCGGGCAGGTCGGGCGCCACCCAGAGCACTTCGCCGTTCTTATCCAGCAGGCATGAGCTGGCCAGGATCTCGTCGCAGCCGTCGCCGTCGATATCGGCGGCGTGCGGGGAGTGGCCGATCTGGCGGTGCTTGCGCGCCGGCATCTCGGCGATCTGCCGGTTCCAGAGGACGTTGAGCGTGTTATCCAGCAGGGTGATGGAGCGATAGTCCCAGCACAGCAGCAGGTCGCGCGGCTGCGGCTGGCCGGTGGCGTTGATCACGGTGAGGGAGCAGCGCAGGTGCCCGCCGAGCGGGTTTTCCGGTATGCCGTCCCGGTCCGGGAAGGGGACGCTCTTTTTCACCTGCCCGGCGCGGGCATCCACGATGCACAGGTGCACTGCCCCGTCCACTCGCCGGGCGCAGATGAACTCTGGAGTACCGTCGCCGTCGATATCGACGATGGGCACGTTCGAGTCCCAGCGTACGTCGCTGAACTTGGCGCTGGGGTCCTCGTAACGCCACAGGATCGTGCCATCCTGCTTGTGGGCGATCTGGCGAAAGGTGCCGCAGCTCAGGATAAAATCGATCTTGCCATCGCCGGTCAGGTCGGCAAAGCGCCAGTCGTAGAAGAACTGCATCCAGGGCAGCAGGCCGTGTTTTTTGTAGCTCCAGGGCACCATACAGGCGACCATGGGCTCGTTTTGCAGCTCTCGGATGTTGCCCATCTCGCCCAGCCACTTGGCCCAGTTGGGAGTGATGTCCACTTGCTCGATGAAGGGGATGTCGTAAGAAAACGCGACTTTGCTCACCAGCCAATCTCCTCTAGCTTGACCTTGCGAAGGTTCAACCTTCAGCCTTAGGATTTGTTAAAGAATAACTTCCCTTGCCCAAGCTCAAGCGGCATAACCATCTGGACATTCTTGCCAGTTTAGACCCGTAAAAG
>JAFGED010000044.1 GCA_016931785.1 Anaerolineae bacterium | reverse complement strand
GAGAGCGGCGAAGCCGCTCTCCAAACCCCCATCTCTCCCTTTTTCGAGCGAGGGAGACTGCTCGGGCGAATAGCCTGAGTAGTTACATTTTCTCATTGTTAATTGTTCATTGATATGGTACAATATCGCGCGCTTGCTTGAGGAGGCTCTAGATCATGGGACTTAACGACTATATCCGCATCGTCCGCAAACGCTGGTGGATCATCGCCGTCGCCGTCGTACTGACCGCCGCCAGCGCCCTCGTCTTTGGCGAGCTCCAAGACGAGGAATACACCTCCACCGTCGAGGTGATCATCGAACCCGCACGCCCGGACCTGGGACTCACCCAGTCAACCAAATGGCTCCTGCGCACCTACATGACCGTGGCCGACTCGAACAAGTGGGCGCAAAAGGTGATCGACGAGCTGGGGCTATCGATGACCGACCAGGAGTTGCGCGGCAACGTGCGCTTCGCCGCCCTGGATGACCGCATGGTGATCAAAATCGAGGTCGAAGCATCGGATGGCGACGTAGCCAACGACATCGCGCGGACCTGGGCGGACCTGCTCGTCCAGTGGCGCAACCAGGAGAATGCCGAGCAGAACAAGGAAGACCGCGTTTCCGCAGAGCTGCGCGACCCACCCTCCTACTCCCAGTCTTGGCCGCCAAGGCGAAGCATCCTTGGAGCTGCAGGCGCCGTCTTTGGACTGGTAGTCGCAGGCGTGGTCATCTTTTTCCTGGAGTGGGTTGAGACCGGCGTCATTCGCACGCCGCAGGACCTGGAGCGCCAGCTAGGGCTGCCCGTCGTAGGCGCCATCCCGCCGAACGATTAGGGACGTGCCGCTGCGCTCGAAAAACCGACCATCTAAAAAAACAAGGGGAAAACTATGGCTGAACAACCGAACTTGATCACCTTGACCGATCCACGCAGCCCGGCCTCCGAGGCCTATCGCACGCTGCGCACCAATCTGACCTTTGCCGCGCTCGATGCGCCCCTCGTGACCCTGGTCGTCGCCACGGCCGCGCCAGACGACGAGAAGGGAAAGATTCTGTCCAACCTGGCGGTGACGATGTCACAGAGCGAGCAGCGCACCATCCTGGTCGAAGCCGACCTGCGTCGTCCCAGCCTGCACGATATCTTTGGCGTGACCGGCGAACCCGGACTGACGACGATGATCGTCGATGAAGCGACGCTCAACAATCCACCGCTGGCGGAGACGGGCGTGCCAAACCTGTGGTTGCTGCCCAGCGGCCCGCTGCCGCCCAATCCATCCGACCTCCTCGGTTCGCAAAAGATGGAGCAGGCCATCGCCGCCCTCAAGTCGCGCGCCGACGTCGTCATCTTTGACGCGCCGCCCGTCGTCTCTGTCACCGACGCCGTGGTGCTTGGCACCAAGGTCGACGGCGTGCTCCTAGTCGTCAGTGCCGGGCACACCAAGCGGGAGCATGCCCAAAGGGCCAAGGAGCTGTTGGAACGCGTACACATCCGCATCGTGGGCACCGTGCTCAACAACGCGCCGCACGGCATCACGCTCGGCGGGTATTAGACAGGCGAGGCAAGCTACTCAATCAACCCCAATCGCAACCAGGCGGGCTCGCCCGCCGCATCGTCCCAGCACAACAATTCCGGCACGCCCTCGTATCCCCACGCCAGGCGGAAGAAGGTCAGTTTTTCCCGCGCCTCGATCGGCCCCCTCTGCTCAAAGATCTGCACCCACGTGCCGGTGTTGACGTACCACGCATCCCCCATAGGTTCTATGGCAGCTGCGTGGTCGTGTCCCAGGACAATGTAGCGAACCGCGTGCTCGGCTCCCAAAGCCTCTTTCAAATCCTGCGCCACGCGAAACATGAGATCGTCGAACGAGGGAAGCCTGCGACTTGCGACAAGGCGCACGATGTAAAGAAGCGCTGCGACTCCCAGGCATACCGCCCCCACCATCCACAATCCACCGAGAAAGCTCACCCCCGCCGCAATAATCAGCGCGACGACCAGCACGACGAGCAAGATCAACAGCGTCCCGCCAATCCACTCCAACCGCGAGTCCTCGGCCTGCCTGTGGGCCAGCACGGCAATTTTCTCCGTCACATCTGCTGGCAAGGAAACCAGATCAGAATCCGCGGCCCGCTTCTGCACCTGTCGTCCCTCAAAAGCAGCCCGCGTGACGTTCCAGTAGGCCCGCAAAAAGATCCACCCACGGGTCACGATCAAACCGAGCGTCATGAACGGGTCCTTGCGAAACGCCCACACCAGGTAACGCGTGGGAGGCTTGACGTTATCCGCGAAGGGATGCACGTCCTCGATCTGATTGAACAGGTAGCGGACGAACAGGTTTCCCCATATCACCCCAAGGCGTGCGGGGTCGTCCGGAGACTCTGGGTGCAAATAGTCGGGGAGATGGCTGCTCGACTCGTACTGCCCGCCGTGCTCGGCATAGAGGCGGTTGGGCTCGTAGTAGAACCAAGGGTAGAATCTTGTGCGCTCTGTAAGCTCGTCCAAGGTGATCGGTGGTCCCTCACCCAGCATCTGTCGCTGGTGAGCGTATGCCCGTTCCACCTCCACGATGAAACGCTCCTGCACGGCAGGCCAGTGGAACTCGACGTCGTGGTTGCCTTTGAGGATAGCGACGTGGTTGCCGTGGGCGATGAACCACCCCACCGCAGCGAAGAAGCGTTGGTGCCCCTGGGCGATCCGCATCAGTTTCCAGGCAGACTCTGCGGCCGTCGTCCCCAGGCCAAAGTTTCGCTCGTCGGCGCTCAGCTCGACGTAACGCGCCACCCCTTTAACCCGCTTGAGCGGCTCCCCCTCCTTCGGCAAGGCATCCATCTGCGGAAAGTCGATCAAATCGCCGTTAAAGACCAACAACCAAGGACGGCCACCGAAGCGGGGTTGGGCCTTGATTTTCTCATGGTAGCACAGGAAGCGCGCAAAAGCATCATCGAAGAGGAAATCCTCCTGCCGAGAGTACTTGCCGCCCTCTGGGTCTATACCCTCACACAGATGTAGATCGCTGACCACTAGAAGATTGCGTTCTTCCATCGGATCATCCCTCCTGGCAATCAGTATAGCACGAATACAACACATCGCCAAACTTCCAAGGTGCATGGGGTGCATTTGCCCCCTGGGCAGCGGGCGCTCGGTTTCCGGCGAAATAGGCATAACACACGCTTTAGCGTTCATCAGGCAAGAACAAATGCTCCCGGCAGTTTGGGCTTGCGCCCAAACTACACCTTAGGCCGCGTTCAAAAACAAGTTCGCACTTTTTGGGCGAAATCACCTCGGACAATGGGAGAGAACACCCAAGTTGTTTTTGAACGCTTACTTAGTTCGACAATGTTAGATTCGAGCTTGTTTGTGCGTCGAATTCCCCCCTCTAACTCCCCCCGCTACGCGGGGGGAGGATAGCCGCT
>JAFGED010000043.1 GCA_016931785.1 Anaerolineae bacterium | reverse complement strand
CCGTAAAAGCTCGTCAGAATCATCAAATAGCGAGAGCAAATCCTTTTTCGGTAACAACACCGCGGGAGATTATTCTTTTACGGGTCCTTAGTCTAGATGTGGATCTACGATCTGGATTCGCAGGATTATACCATCATGCTTAGGATACGCAATCACCGCAAACAACCCGATCTTCCCGAAAGCTTGAGACCGAGCTTGACGAACAAGACTTGTACCCGAAAAGTATCAGGTGTGCTCCTCCTGCGCAAGCCTCGGTAGCTTTCGGGAAGATCAGATGTCGAGCATCCACAGCCAATCCCGGCCCTCGTACCACGCCAGGAACCACACCCGCCCGGAACCGTCCGTCACGACGGACCGGGCGTACAACGGGGCCATAAACTCTGGTGTATCCTCCACGATGCGATACACACCCCAACCCCAAAAGACCCACGGTGCGCCATCCGCGCCAAAGAACGGCCCCCACTGCAGATCGTACTCGGCCACATCCCCGATTTGGGTCCACGCCCCATCGTGGACGTGATAGAGCGCGACGTTCCCATAGCAACTGGCCCCGCCGCAGATCACGATCATCGGCCAGGGATCGCCGGACGGATCCACGGCCAGACTGTCGAGAAAGCCAAAGCGCCCGTCGATAGGCGGTTCGGGCGGCGCAAACTCGGTCCACGCGCCGGAGGCGGGGTCGTAGCGCCACAGCTTCTCCTCAACCCCCAACCAGACGTTCCCGGCGCCATCCTCGACGATCTCTGTGGCGCAGCCAGAGGCGACCGGCGAATCTGCCCCATGCCAGACAGAACCTTCGAACCAGCGCACGCCGCGCCCGCCAAAGGGACCCGGCCCGCCCCACTCGCACTCCCGCACCCACACGGCGCCGCTTTCCAAGATGGCCACGCCGAATACGATGTCCAAATCCTCGCCTACCGGCGGCCCCATACCCATATCCTCGGGGGAAAACACGATCCACCGCTCGCCATCGAACACGCGCACGTCCTGAGATGTGGCGAACCACAGCCTTCCCAGCGCGTCGCTCTGCCCGCCGCTGGCGTAATAGTACCACGACTCGGCGAGAGGCGTCCAGCCCTCATCGGCGCCGTAGGTCGTCCAGTCTCCGCCATTCCAGGCGGAAATCTCGCCGCCGTCCTCGCCGAGCACCCAAACGCGGCCGGAGCTGTCGATACCCGCCAACTCGCCCGTATAGTCGGATAGATAGAGGCTCCAGGAGCCATCCTCCAGTTTGGCAATGCCCTCCTCGGTGATCGCCCACAGTCCGCCGTCGGGCGAGCTGCACAGCCGCTCGATACCCCCCAACACCTCGTCGGCAGGGATGGCCGGATGGAACATCTCGGGCAACGGGATAGGCGTGGAAGTTGGCGTGGCGGTAGGCGCTGGAGTCTTAGTTGGCCTGGATGTTGGTGTGAGAGTGGGAGGAATAGAGGTACTGGTGGGGGTGAGACTGGGTGTGCTGGTCGAGGTGACCTCGGACGTGGGAATGAATATGGAGATGTTAGTAGGCAGTGGCGTCGCGGTTGGCATACATGCGATCGCCAGCAGGAAGGTGAGCGAAACCAGAGCAATGGTTTTAGCAAAGCGTCTCATCTCAAAACTCCTTTAGCGACTGCCTTCCTCCCGCAGGTCCTCCCGGAAGTTCATCGACCTCCGGGAGGACGCACGGCGATTATTCACCTAGAACGGCGCGCGCGGTCTCCGGCGACCAGGTGAAGCTATCCAGCGAGGCCCGGAGATCCGCTTCCCGCTCCGGCCACTCGTCGATCGGGACGACCAGCACGACGACGGCCAGAATGCCATCGGATTCCTCAACCCAGGCCAGGCCGTGCACGTTCGTCTCCTTCGACTCGACTTCCAGGAACAGCACGTGGGTTCCGGGGTCGCCCAGCTTGCGATCCAACTCGACGGTATCCTCCCCAAACCCAGACATGCCAGCCAGAGAGTAGCCCTCGGCAAAATTTGCCCATTGATCGTCCGAGATCGACCCGCCCAGCGAACCGAAGAAGACGTATATCAAGCTCGAATCCCCTGGAGCTTCAAAGGTGGAAGCATACCCTTCCTCACCCAGCTCCTGCTCGATCTCATCAAAGTCAGGCGGGTAGCTGATAGTAAAGATTCCTTCCGGGTCCTCGAAGGGCACCAGGGCCATCTCCTTGACGGCAAAATCGTAGCGTCCCACCTCCTCGTCGTTCATGGTCAATACCACCTGGTGCTCGCCCTCCGGCCAGCCTCCCTCCGGCAGATAGGAGAAGAAGAAGCCGGTGTCCGCGCTGTCCTCACTCGACACGATCTGGCGAGTGCCTTCCTCGTCCAGCTCGCCGCCCACGTACCACTCGGCCCGCAGCCAGGTGTACACGCCCAAGTCCCCTCGCGCGACCAGATAGACCTTCTCGTCCGGCGCAAAGGTGGCGGCCGGCTCGATGGGATTGTAGTCGTCGTCCACTCCGCGCGCCAACGCCGCCTCTCGGATCACGGAGGGGATGGCTCCTGCCGGCGGCACCACGCTGAAGGTGTAGCTATCGACCAGACCGCCGTCGTAGAACACGTCGGCCC
Organism: Anaerolineae bacterium; assembly: GCA_016931785.1. Lineage (GTDB taxonomy): Bacteria > Chloroflexota > Anaerolineae > B4-G1 > B4-G1 > JAFGED01. Next base: position 17,109 of record JAFGED010000043.1, on the reverse strand, counting down.
GGTACGCCTGGCTGATGGGCAGCGTGTCATCGCCCTCCAGCCAGAAATTGACGTAGGTATCCTCGCCGATAGAAAAGATGACGCTGCTGTTGACATCGGCCAGGTCCGCCTCAGCCTCGGCGACTACTTCGTCGTGCAGGTAGAATTGGACGGCGACGACGCCCTCCTTGGGCCGCCCCTTGAGGACGATCGAAAGCCAGATCTTTTCGTCGGGCGCGAACTCGGTATCGGGGTCCACCGGCTTGTGGTCGTCGTCCACGTCGTGGGCCAGCACGGCCTCGCGGATTTCCACGCCGGCCGTGGTGGGCAGCGGCGCGGTGACGGCCGCGGGTGTATCCGCGCCGGAGCCGCACGCCAGCGCTGAGGTCACAAGGATGATGATTGTCGCAAGAATCGGGATTAGATGTGAGCGTTTCACTTTTTGCCTCCTATTGATCACTGTTTGTCGTCAGATCCAACAAACCCATTCTATTATACTCGCAAACGTATCATCTCAATAATCCGGGGGCGGGGGGTGCGAGGGCGGCTACGCCGTCCTCGCACCCCCTATTTTCCCCTACTTGTTGAGCGCAAACGATCTTTTGCGCTCAAGGCGAGCTCTGCAGGACAAGCCCTTCGGTTGCGGACCTTCAGTCCGCGCTCAGGACAAGCGGCAGGTAGACATACTCGACGGTCATCCCCCAGCGAGCGATGTGGTCGGCCTCGGCGTCTCCGCCCGCGTCAGAAAAATGACCTCCGACGTAGACATCTGCCCCGACGATGGCAATGGCGTGGGCTTGATCGTTCAAACCGGAACCGAGAGAGTGCCAGGTGGCGCCATCCCAGCGAGCGATACGGTCGGCGCCTGGATCCCCGCCGACATTGTAGAAATGGCCCCCGATGATGGCATCCGCCCCGGCTACATCGATGGCGTAGACGTTGCTGCCCACAGAACCGCTCAGGCCGGAACCGAGAGGAATCCAGGAGGTACCATCCCAGCGGACGATGTAATCGGCGGTGGGGTTTTCGCCCGCGTCGGTAAAGCTCCCGCCGATGTAGACATCCCCACCTGCGACTGCAATGGCGCGGACGACATCGTTCAGTCCAAAATCAAGCGGGGCCCAGAAGGAGCCGGTCCAACGCGCGATGTGGTTGGTGCGATGCGCCCCTCCTGCGCTGGTGAAAGCGCCGCCGACGTAGACGTCCGGCCCGGCCACGGCGATGGCATAGACGGTGTCGTTCGTGCCGGAACCGAGGACGTGCCAGCTCGTGCCATCCCAGCGCGCGACGTAGTCGGCACCCTCGTACCCACCTGCGTTGAGAAAGACGCCGCCGGCGTAAACGCTCGACCCGGCCACAGCAATGGCAAAGACGTTGCTGCTCAAGCCGACGCCAAGGTGGTGCCAGCTCGTGCCATCCCAGCGAGCGACGCGGTCGGCGTGGGGGTCTCCGCCGGCGTCGAGAAAAGCGCCGCCGGCGTAGACGTCCGCCCCGACCACGGCGATGGCATAGACCTCGCCGCTCAGCCCGGAGCCAAGGGCGTGCCAGCTCGCGCCATCCCACCGGGCGATGTGGTCGGCGGCGGGATTTCCCCCCGCATCGATGAAAAAGCCTCCAACGTAGACGTTCCGTCCGGCCACGGCGACGGCAAAGACGTTGCCGTTCAGCCCGGAGCCGAGGGCGTTCCACGCCGGGTCGAGCTCGGCGGCGTCCCAGCGGGCGATATAGTCGGCGGCGGGAACGTTGCCCGCATTGGTGAAATAGCCCCCGACGTAGACGTTCGGTCCGGCTATGGCGATGGCATGCGCCTCGCCGTTCAGCCCAGGGCCAAGGGCGTGCCAGCTCGCGCCGTCCCAGCGGGCGATGCGATTGGCCTTCAAGTCGCCTATGTTGGAGAAGGCACCCCCGGCGTAGACGTCTGGCCCGACCACCGCGATGGTATAGACGATGTTGTTCAGCCCGAGACCAAGGGCGTCCCAGCCCGTACCATCCCAGCGGGCGATGTAGTCGGCGGCGGTTTTTCCGCCTGCGTCGGTAAAGCTGCCGCCGACGTAGACGTCCGGTCCAGCCACGGCGATGGTGTGGACGGCGCCGTTCGCACCGGAGCCCAGAGCGTGCCAGGTGGAACCATCCCAACGCGCGATGTGGTTGGTGTTGGGAACCCCGCTCGCACTGGTAAACGCGCCGCCGACATAGACGTTCGATCCGGCCACGGCAATGGCGTCGACGTAGCCGTTCGTCCCAGAGCCAAGCGGATGCCAAGTGGAGCCATCCCAGCGGGCGACGTAGTCGGCGGCACCATCCCCGCCAGCGTTGGTAAAGTGACCCACAACGTAGACATCTGATCCGGCCACGGCGACGGCGCGGACAGTATTGTTCAGCCCAGAGCCGAGGGGATGCCAGACAGCGCCATCCCAGCGGGCGATGCAGTCAGCGTCGCCGTCCCCGCCTGCGTCGGTAAAGTGCCCACCGACGTAGACGTCCGGTCCGGCCACGGCGATGGCATAGACATCGTTGTTCAATCCAGCGCCGAGTGCGTGCCAGGCTGAACCATCCCAGCGGGCGATGCGGCTGGCGTTGGGATCAAGATGCGCTTGGGTGAACCAACCACCGACATAGACGTTCGATCCGGCCACGGCAATAGCTTCAACGCTCCCGTTCGGTCCCGTGCCAAGAGCGTGCCAGGTGTTGGCCGGGGATAGCGCTGCTGCCGGTTCAAAGATCGGCGCGCCATCGGGACCGTGCCTCATCCGCCAGCCGGTCGGGTCGAGCGCGCCGCTAAAGCCAGAGTCCAGGTCCAGAAAGCCATCCGGTTTGAGCAGGGCGCCTAGCGGTGTAAGGTCGCCCCGCTCCAACTGGGCGGCATTGGCATTCGGCAAAGATAGCACGCCCGATAGCCCGGCCAACACGAGCACCAACATCCCCAGACGGAGCATAGTTGCCGACCGTTTTCTGGTTTTCATCTTTACCTCCTGTGCAAACTGCTTGCGCAAAGGCGCTTGAGAGATGCCGGCCCACTCCACCCAATCTCACTCATGTCCGGCCCGGTGCGATGCTCGATTGCCTCGCCAGACAAGGCCGCGTATCATCTCAATAATCCGGGGGGTGGGGGGCCCCGTCTTCCCCTGCTTATTGATAAGATACAAGGCCGCGTTCAAAACAAGTCTTTACTTTTTAGGCGAAATCACCCTAGACAACGAGAGAAAACATCCGAGTTATTTTTGAACGCTTACTAACGGCAAAAATACCTGGAAGCATGCGCTGCGCCACACCTCGGTGACGCGGGCGCTGCCAGTGGAGCCGGTGAGGAGAATGTCGAGGTCGCCGTCATCGTCATAATCCCCCCACGCCACACTGCTGTTCTGAACGCCAGTGAGATCAGCGCCAACCTGGGTAAAGGTGCCGCTGCCGTCGTTCCGCCACACCTCGGCGACGCGGGAGCTGCCGGTACTCCCGGCGAGGAGGATATCCAGGTCGCCGTCGTCGTCGACATCACCCCACGCCACGCCGCCATCGCTGACCGCGGTGGGGGCGGCGCTGGCCTGGGTGAAGGTGTCGCTGCCGTCGTTGCGCCACACCTCGGTCACGCGGATACCGCCCGCAGCGCGGCCAGCGAGGAGGATGTCCAGGTCGCCGTCGTCGTCATAGTCCCCCCACGCCACACTGCTATAGCTAACCCCGGTGGGATCGGTGCTGGCCTGGGTAAAGGTGTCCCCGCCGTCGTTGCGCCACACCTCGGTCACGTTGACGCTGTCGGTGCTTCCGGCGAGGAGGATGTCCAGGTCGCCGTCATCGTCGTAATCGCCCCAGGCCACGCTGCTATGGGAGACGCCGGTGGGAGCGGTGCTGGCTTGGACAAAGGTGCCGCCGTCGTTGCGCCACACCTCGGTCACGCTGGCGGTACCCGTGTGTCCGGTGAGGAGGATATCCAGATCGCCGTCGTCGTCGTAATCGCCCCAGGCTGCGCCGCCGCCGGAAATGCCGGTGGGGGCAGTGCTGACCTGGGTAAAAGTGCCATTATCATTGTTACGCCACACCTCGGTCGTCCGGGTGGTACTGCCGGTGGACCCGGCGAGAAGGATGTCGAGGTCGCCGTCGTGGTCGTAATCCCCCCAGGCCACGCTGCCGAGGCGGATGCCGGTGAGGGCGATGCCGGCCTGGGCGAAGGTATCGCTCCCATCGTTGCGCCAGACCTGGGTGACGTAGGCGCTGCCCGTATATCCGGCGAGAAGGATGTCGAGGTCGCCGTCGTCGTCGTAATCCCCCCAGGTCACGCTGCTATTGTCGACGCCGGTGGGAGCGATGCCGGTCTGGGTGAAAGTGCTCCCCGAGCAGCGGCAGCTCTCGTTGCGCCACACCTCGGTCACGAGGGTGCTGACGGTGTCCGCGCCGGTGAGGAGGATGTCGAGGTCGCCGTCGTCGTCATAGTCCCCCCACGCCACGCCGCTCCCGCTGACCCCGGTGGGGTCGGAGGAGGCCAGGGTGAAGACGTCGCCATCGTCATTGCGCCACACCTCGGTCACGCGGGTGTCGGCGATGGTGTATCCGGCGAGTAGGATGTCGAGGTCGCCATCGTCATCGTAATCCCCCCACGCCACGCTGCTATTGGAGACGCCGGTGGGGGCGGTGCTGGCCTGGACAAAGGTGGCACCATCGTTGCGCCACACCTCGGTGACGCGGGCGCTGCCCGTCCAGCCAGCAAGGAGGATGTCGAGGTCGCCGTCATCGTCATAGTCTCCCCACGCTACACTGCTATTGGAGACGCCGGTGGGAGCGGCACTGGCTTGGGTGAAGGTATCACCGCCATCGTTGCGCCACACCTCGGTGACGCGGGTGCCGCCGGTGAATCCAGCAAGGAGGATGTCGAGGTCGCCGTCGTCGTCATAGTCCCCCCACGCCACGCCGCCACCATGGACTCCCGTGGGATCGGTGCTGGCCTGGACGAAGGTGTTACTACCCTCGTTGCGCCACACCTCGGTGGTCACGGAACTGCCGATGACAGGATTCCCGGCGAGGAGAATATCGAGGTCGCCGTCACTATCATAGTCCCCCCACGCCACACTGGCCTGGCGAAGAGCGGTAGGGGCAGTGCTAGCCATAGTGAAGGTGCCGCCATCGTTCTCCCACACTTCGGTGGTAAGGGAGCTGCTTGTGCTTCCGGCGAGGAGGATGTCGAGGTCGCCGTCGTCGTCGTAATCGCCCCACGCCACGCTAGCTTCCCTGACACCGGTGGGGGCAGTGCTGGCCTGGGTGAAGGTGTTACTGCCCTCGTTGCGCCACACCTCGGTGACATTGGTGCTGCCTGCATCTCCGGCAAGGAGGATGTCGAGGTCGCCGTCGTCGTCGACATCACCCCACGCCACGCCGCCACCATAGACTCCCGTAGGATCGGTGCTGGCCTGGGTGAAGCCGCCGCTGCAGCTCCCGTCGGCGGCCCCGGCGCAGCCCGTCCTATCCCCCCTGCTTTCCGTGGGGAATGTCTCCAGGGCCAGCGCCGTCGGCAGCGCGCCCAGCATCGCCAGCACGGCCATAGCCAGCCCCAGGCGGGCCGAGATCATAAGCCGTCCCTTGGTTTTCATCGCTACACCTCCTGTGTAACAGGGTCTTGGTGAGGATACCGGCCCATCCCCACCGGGTTCCACGCACGTCCGGGGGCCGGCCCGGTGTGACGCTCAGTCGTCCCGCAGGACAAGTCCTTCGGCTTCGCTCAGGACAAGCGGCAGGTGGACGGACAGATACTGCATCTCATCCGCGCCGATGTCGTAACCGCCGCCGGCCGGCCAGGGTCGCATGTCGCCGTCGAGGTCGGTGGCGATCCCTGCGTTCACGCCGGCGTCAATAGCCGCACTCGCCACGCCGACGTGATAATCCCCTTCTGCAGGAGCCAAGAAGGCCGGATCGCCTCGGACGTTCACCGTGCCGGTGGCGATACTACTGCCAACCGTGTCGGTGACGTTGGCCCACGCCCCTTCGCCCCACAGGGTGGCCTCCAGCACGGCCGAGCTTGAATCCACCCAAATGCCTATCGCGTGGCCGACCAGGATCGTGTTGGTCATCCAGACAGTGGAGGCGTTGGAGACGTAGATCCCCTCGCCGCTCCCGCCGGTGTTACGGGCGATGGTGTTGTGCAGCAGGTGGGCATTGCAGGTGCGGAGGCGGATGCCGGCCCCAAACGCGCTCTCGAGCTGATTGTCAGCCACCACGTTGTTCACCAGCACGGTGTCGGTGATGATTTGGGCCAGGTAGATGCCGGCCGTGAACTTGGCCCTGTTGTTGTGGACTGTGTTGTTTGCCAGCGTCACGTCGTTGAACTTGCCGATATACATGCCGCCGCCGGTGCCGTTGGGAGCCGTGTTGCTGTAGACGTCGTTGCCGATGAGCATCGCGCTGTCGGCGGAGCTCGCGTAGATGCCACCGGCAGACCCGCTGGCCGTGTTGCCATAGACCCGACAGTCGCTGACGACGACGTTGGCCCATACAGAGCAGATGCCGCCGCCCGTGGTGTCCGAACCGGCGGCTGCCGAGCCGTTGGTCACGCGCAGCCCCTCTATGGTGACGCTGATGTAGGCAGCGGGCTGTCCATAGACGTACACCACCCGTCCCTGCCCCTGAGCGTCCAGCGTGGCGGGGTAGCCGTCGGGGTCCCACGTGGAAAAGTCGCTGCTGTAGCCGCCGCGTATCGTCAGGCTCTTGGTGATGAAAGCCACAGCGGTGTACACCCCCATGCCCCGGCAGGTGCCGGCAACCTGCACCACGTCGCCGCCGGTGGCGACGTCCACGGCATTTTGGACCGTGGGATAAGGCGTGCCGTTGAGGCGCACGTGGCAAGCGTATTCGTCCGCTCCCACGTCGGGCTGCGCGTCAAATAGGCGGGAGTCACCGTCTATGTCGTCAACTGTGCCTGCGTCTGCGGCAGCGTCGCGCGCCGCCGAGCCGTAAGTTATGTGGTAGTCACCGCCGTCGGGGGCCACAAAGGCCGGGTCGCCGTATAGATCTGTGCCGGTGATGACGGTGCCCAGGCCGCCCCATTCGTCGCCGTTGGCCCAGACCCCGCTGCCCCACAGCGTGATCTCCAACGTAGCGGCGTCGCCGGCTGAGACGTAGATGCCCGTCGTGTGGCTGACAAGGACCGTGTTGGTCAGCGCCACGGTGCTATAGTTCGACCCGCCGTGGGAGACGGCGACGCCGCTGCCACCCCCACCTCGGTTACGGGCGATGGTGGTATGCAGCAGGTGAGCATCAGAGCTGTGGACACGGATTCCGGTCCCGTCGCCGCTGCCGGTGAGCCGGTTCCCCGCGATCACGTTGTTGACCAGCAAGGCGTTCTCGCTGGCAAAGATAAAGATGCCACCGCCGTTGACCCCTGCCGTGTTGCTGTAGACTCGGTTGCCTGCCAGCATTGCATCATCGCTGCTGTTGAGATAGACCCCGCCGCCGTTCGTGCTGGCCGTGTTGCTGTAGACTCGGTTGTTGCTCAGCGTGGCATTTCCTGCGTTCTGAAGAAAGATGCCGCCGCCGTTGAGGGCGCCGTTGTCGGAAACGTCGTTGCCGGTCAATACGGCGTCGTTGTTGGCAGCGAGGCAGACGCCGCCGCCGTACTTGGCTTGGTTGCCGTAGATGGCGTTGCCCGACAGCGTGTCGCCGTCGCTGGATGGGAGATGCACCCCCCCGCCGCTTGAACTGGCTGTGTTGCTGTAGATTTGATTATCCGCCAGCCTGACGTTGTCGCTGCTGCTGAGATAGACCCCGCCGCCGCTCGCCGTGGCCGTGTTGCTGTAGATTCGGTTGCCGCTCAACGTGGCTTGGTGGCTGGCGTCGAGGTAGAGCCCGCCGCCATCGGCGGCTTCGTTGTCGTAAGCCCGGTTGTCCACCAGCGTGGTGTTTTCGAAGGTGCTCAAATACATCCCGCCGCCCCGGGAGCTGGCCGTGTTGCTGAAAACCCGACAGCGCTTGAGGGTGAGATGCGCGAATCTGACGTGAGCGCCGCCACCTTCGTCGCCCGTGCCGTTAGTGAGCTGCAATCCTTCCAGCGTCAGGGTGATGGGAGCGGTTGGGCTGCCAAGGACATAGATGGCTCGTCCCTGCCCTTGAGCGTCCACAGTAGTGGGTTGGGTATCGGGATCCCACGTCGTGAAGGTGGTGTCGTAGCCGCCCCGTATCGTCATCGTCTTGCTGATATAGATCACCTGGATCTCCCCTTCACGGGTCTGGACGCCTGTGTAGGCCCCCGTGGCGACGAGAATCTCGTCGCCACCGTTGGCCACGTCGACCGCCCGCTGTACCGTGCGGCAGCGGTTGGCGACGCTGTTGCAGTTATATCCGTCGTCACCGTCAGGAGCAACGTAGCGAGTGGTGGCTGCCGGCGCGGCGTGGGCTGTGGGCAGTCCTCCGAGCGCCCACCCTTCGGCCTCGCTCAGGCCAAGCAGCAGGGCCAGTGCCAGTCCCAGGCCCAAAGTCAGGGCCACGGTTGTGCGGGTTATGAAGCATTTCATGTCAGAACTCCTTTCTCATATGAGGGTAACACCCAATCGGTAAAGTGCGCGGTGGACGCGACGCGAACGCCTGGGCGGGGTATGATGCTACGCTTTCTCTGCACTCTCAAGATCGCCGGTTCGGGACTGGATGAAACGCAGCAGGTCACCCAGCGACTGAAAGACCAAAGTCTGCCCGCTGGCGACATGCTGCACCCGACCGCGCCACAGTGGGCAGCCGTCGGACAGGGTCAATCCTGGCTCCCACCAGATGCGGACGATGAAGGCGTGGCCGTGAACGGAAGGGGAGACTGAATTGGACAAACTGTCCCTCCTTGCATCGTGGTTACGGATTGCTCACAGTTTACCACAGGGGTATCGTAAAAGTGTCGAAAGAAGCGCGGTGATTGCAGGGGTCAGACGGGGACTAGAGCGGCAAAAATAAGGACTTGGGGTGACTACTCAGCCTTGTTTCGCAGTTGCCTTTCGCGTGTGAAAAGAGAGGGGGAGTGCTCGGGCGAATAGCCTGAGTAGTTACGACTTAGGTTTGTATCCCTCGGGTGTGGACGGCGTGTCCCTGACGGCGAAGGGCCGCCAGGTCTGCGCGGATGGTGCGTGGGGAAAAGTCAAGAGCGCCGGCCAGGTCGGCACCAGCCGGCAGCCCGCCTGCCGTCTCGGCCTCGACCAGGAGGCGCAGGAGGCGGTGGCGGCGCAGGGCAACCTTGCCCGCCCGCTTGGCGAGGGCGGCGTCCTCCTCACCGGCGTCCACCGTCCAGATGACGGCGACCAGTTCGTCGCGGGTTGGCCGGCGGCGGGCGGGCGCGTCGGCGCGGGCCAGGTGGACGCGCAACCGGCCCGGTGAGGGCTGACCGGCGAGAGCCTCGGCGATGTCGCGGTTGAACCGGCGCCCGGTGCGATACTTTTCCCGGAGGACCGGGTCGTTGATACGCTCGCTCTGTTCGTCCAAAATGCGCGCGGCCTTTTCCAGGGCAGCGCGGGCGGCGGCCCAGCGGCGGATGCCCTCGGCAACACAGAAATGGTTATAGTAGATCTCCTGGGGGTGCTCGATTTCCAACGCGGTCCCCTCCAGTTCGTCGATAGCGGACAGGCTGTGCTGCCAGGCGGCAGCTTCATCTCCCAGCGCCAACTCGGCCAAGGCCAGGCAAGAGAGAGCCCCCACGGCGCCGGCGAACTCGCCGACGCCACGGTAACACTGGTAGGCAGCCTGCAAAAGCTCGCCAGCAGCGGCAGGATCGCCGCGCCAAAGGGCCAGCCGGCCCAGCATGCCCAAGGTCTCTCCCTCCCAGGGTGCATCCTGCACCTCACGGAACGTCTCCAGGGCGGTATCGAGGTGGGCCTGGGCAGCTTCAAACTCGCCGTGCTCAGCATCCATCAAGCCCAGATAGACGAGAGTGAATGCCGTACTGCGCCGATCGCCGGCGGTCTCTTTGAACTGCAAGGCCCTCTGCAGAAAAGTCGAAGCAACTTCTATATCGCCCAAAGTGTAGTGAATGATCCCCGCGTTGTTCAGGGCGCGGCCGATGCGCGAGGGGTCGCCGCAGGTCTCCGCCAGGGCTATGTGCTCTTGGAGGTAGGAGAGCATGCGGGTATAGTCACCCACCATCTTGGCCGCAGCAGCCAGCCCGGAGAGACAGCTCAACTGGCTTCGCAGATCGCCCATAGACTTGCAGATGGGGAGAGCCTCTCGGAAATACTCGGCGGCTTGAGAGGCTGCAGACGTGTAGACGATGTTCCAGCCAAGCTGGCACAGCAGAGCAGCCTGCTCCCGACTATCTCCAACCTGGCGATAGATCTCGAGCGCCGCCCGGGCATCCTCGTTGGCGGGCTCGTATCGCCCCTGAAGCCGGTGCCACTCGCTTCGCGCGTGGAGGACGCGGGCCCGGCGGACTTTATCGGAGAGGGCCTCGGCCAGGTCGAGCATCTCCCCCAGGTCGCGCCCCTGGGCGTCGCGGTCGCCGATCCAGCCCAACACCTCGGCCCGGTCGCGCAGGATATCGTAGCGGGCCTCGCGGTCCTCTGCGTGGGTCAACAGGCTCAGCAGCCGGTCATAGATGGTCAAAGTGGTCTGGTGGGCAAAGAGCTCGCGGGAGCGCTCAGCCGCGCGTTCCAGGTAGTGGATGGCCGGTTCGCGCTCGCCGGCGGCGATGTGGTGCTGGGCCAGCCGCTCGAATTGCTCCGGGAAAAGTGCCTCCAGGGCCTGGGCGACTCTCCGATGGAGCCTTTGGCGCAGCTCGGGCGACAGTCCACGATAGACCGCCCGCCGCACCTGCTCGTGGCTAAAGCGGTAGCCGGTGTCCGTCTCGACCAGGAATCCCAAGCGAAGCAGGCCGTCAGTCACCGGCGAGTGGAGATCGGAATCGACCGCGCCAGACGTGGTCTCACGCGGAGCGCAGACGCACGTCAGAAGATCAAAATCCACCTCGGCGCCAATAGCTGCCGCAGCAGCCAGGATCTCTTCGGCGGCAGGCGAGAGGTGAGAGAGGCGGCGTTCGATGATGGCGGCTCCCAGTTGCATAGATGAGGCAGCCGCCGCGCTTCCTCGCCAACGCCACTCCCCGCGTTCGCCCAGTAGCAGGTGATCCTCGTCCCGCCAGGCTTTGAGGGCCTCCACGACGTAGAGGGGAACCCCCTCGCTCTCCTGTGCCAGGCGGCCGGTCAGGGCGGGATTGTCCTCGCCCAGTAGATGGTTTACCAGGTTACCGATATCATCTGCATCCAGGCGAGTCAGGGAGCGGCGCGGAAAGGGGGCCGCCCGGTCCAGTGCCTGGAGCGCCTCCCAGACGGCGGGATTGGCCCGCAGCTCGGCGCTGCGACCGGTGAGCAGGAACAGAGCCCGGCTCTCCCTCAGGCGAGGAAGCAGCAGTGGAAGTAGAGAGAGGGTCTCGGCATCTGCCCACTGGAGGTCCTCCAGCACCCACAGAAAGGGCGCGATGTGGACCAGGCCCAGGATGAGCGCGACGAAGGCCTGCTGCAGCCGCTCGCGGGCCTGGGGTGGAGGTAGATCGGGGAGGGGCGGCAGGTCTGCAACGGCAGGGGCGGTCTGAGGGAGGAGAGGAGCGATGGCCTGTAGGTGAACGGATTCCATCGCGTGGATCAATTGGCGCACGCGCAGGGAGGTCAGGGCGGGCGCCAGCGCCGACACGAGCAAGGCGTAGGAGGATGCTGAGCCCTCACTGGCACCAGCCAGGATCGCCTCGACGTTGCGCCAACGCGCTCCGGCAATGAGCTCGCGGGCCAGGCGGCTCTTGCCGATGCCAGGCTCACCCTCCAGGAGGACGATGCCTCCCTGGCCTGCCGTGGCAGCCTCCAGGAGCCCAAGCAGGGCAGATCGCTCGGCGTCGCGGCCGACCAGGGGCAGATCATCCAGGTCGTGGGTGGGACGGCGCGCAGGCGTCGGCAGATGGACGGCCGGCGCGCCGGGGGGCGTGGGAGCAGGTCCACTCAGCGTATGGTAGAGCGCCTCGGTCTCCGGGGCAGGATCCACCCCCATCTCCTCGCGCAGGATCTCCCGGCAGCGCTGGTACTGGGCAACAGCCTCGGCGTCCCGGCCCAGGAGATGATAGAGACGCATCAGCTCGCGGTGAGCGGCCTCGTGCAGCGGTTCGACGGCGGCGAGCCGCTGGGCGATGGCTAGGGCCTCGGCATAGTCGCCCGTCTGCTTGTTATACTCCAGGAGGCGCTTCAGCGCTTCCAGGTAGCGTTCCTGCAGGCGCTCCCGCTCCAGGAGCACCCAGTCGTGATAAAGGCCGTCGAGGAAGGGACCGAGATAAAGTTGGATACAGGAGACAAGGGACAGGACATAAGATTCAGTTCCTTGCTCCCCGCTTTCTGCCTCCTGCCTCTTTGCCTCAAATTCCTGCACGTCCAGCCAATAGGGGGCTTCTGTGTTGAACCTGACGCGCTCCTCGTCCGCCATCACGTGATCGCCCAGGACGCGGCGGACGCGCCACAGGGTATCGGAGAGACGGCGGCGGGCTTTGCCCTCGGGTAGATCAGGCCAGAGAGTGCCGGCCAGAACGGGGCGGGGATGAGGGCGATCGCGAAAAGTGACGAGATAGGCCAGCAAGTCGCGGGCCTTTTGAGTGGAGAGTTGGAGAAACTGCCCCTCGCGCTCGATTCGCAGTCCGCCAAAGGTGTAGAGCCGAAGCATCTCATCCTTTCGCTGCTGGGTTTTAGAGCGGCATAGGCGGATTCACACTGTCGAGGTTTGGATTGTTTCGATGATCCCCAGCACGCTATGTTGCTGATTGCGTGTCGGGTCGATTATACCATCCCGCTAAGGAAGCGCAAACAGTGGATCGACGGATTATTGAGGAGACGGAAAACGGATCAATCGCAGCTTGGCCACGACGGGGAGATGATCCGAGACGCCATCCCACTCGGCGACCCACGCTTCCTCGGCTCGCCACCCGGCGGAGTGGAAGACGTAGTCGATGCGCACCAGGCGGTCAGGGTAAGGGACGCCGTGCCAGCGCCCGCTCTCCGCAGGGAAGGTATGTCCCAGGCCCCAGCCCGCTTCGGTGAAGGCGTCGGTGTAGCGCGCCGAGATCATCTCATAGACCTCGCTCATGGGCGTCGAGTTCAGATCGCCCAACAGCACGAGCGGCTCCGGTCGCCCCGCGACCATATGGCTTATCAGGTCGATCTGCTCGTGCCGCCAACGGAAGCTGCGCTCCACGCTCTCCCGGTCAATGCCTGTGTAGGGCCAGGCATGCACGTTCAACACCCGCACCGGGGTCCCATCGAAATCGATCACCACCGAGCGCACGCGGCACAACACGTCCGGGTCCACATCCTCGATCTCAAGGATTGGGTAGCGGCTCCAGATGGCGACCTGGACGTAGCACCGGTCGGCGATGATGGGCGTGCGGTAGGGATAGCGCTCGCCGAGCGTCTGCGCCAGCGCCTGCGCCCGCAAATAGGAGAGTTCCTGGAAGGCGATCAGGTCGGGCTCCGCCTGCGCGACGGTGGCAGCGATGGGTGCAGCGTCGTCGTTCGCAAAGAGCACGTTATACGTCATCACGGTCAAGGTTGGAGAGCCGGTCCCGGCGTGGGCGACCGACGGGGGAGGGGTTATCTCCCCGCCAAACAAGCTCACAAAGAGCAGCGCCACGGCCAAAAGTGCCGGCCAAGCAGCGCGACAGCGGGTCAGCGGTATCAGGAGCACAGCCAGGGGTAGGGGCGCAAACAGGTAGACAGCAAAGGCATTGACCAGCGCCAGCAGCCAAAAGCCATCGCCGACGAACCGGTGCGCGACGGCCCAGCCGATCACGAGAAGCGCATACAGGAGCAATAAAGCAGCGATGGCCCGTGTGAGCCAATGAGGTTTCCGCCTTTCCACGGAGGTCATTGTACCGTGTTCCGGCGTTTCCGACTGGACGGCCGCCCTACGCTTCCCCCACGGCCTGCGGGCGATAAAGAAACGGCCTGGCGCAAAAATCGCACCAGGCCGCCGCGTGACATCGCTCAAAACTGCAAACCCTATTTCAAATCCTCCGCGCTAAAGCTATCGGGCAACAGATCCGCTACCGTCGTCTCGCGATAGACCCCTTCGGCGTCGGCGACCAGCACGATGATGCCCGCCCCGAATTCGCGCAGTACCTGGCGGCAGGAGCCACAAGGGGAGCCAGCGTTCTCGGTCGCCACGGCCAGCGCCACGAACTCGCGCTCGCCTTCAGAGACGGCCTTGACGACCACCGCACGCTCGGCGCAGGTGGTCAGTGGATAAACGGCGTTCTCCACGTTGCCGCCGGTGTAGATCCGCCCCGATTTTCCCAGCAGCGCCGCCCCCACCCGGTAGTTCGAGTAGGGAGCGTAGGCCCTTTCACGTGCCTCGATGGCCCTGGCTACCAACTCCTCGCGGTCGAATTCAGGAATGCTCATCCTTCTCACCTTTTACCCGCGCCGGCACGCCATAGGCCAGCGCGTCGTCGGGAACATCGTGGGTGACCACCGACCCGGCGCCCGTCTTGGCCCCCTTGCCCACCTTCACCGGGGCGACGAGCATCGTATCAGAGCCAATGAAGGCCCCCTCCCCAATCTCGGTCCTGTTCTTCCGTTTGCCGTCATAGTTGCAGGTGATGGTGCCCGCGCCGATGTTTGCCTCGGCGCCGACCTGGGCGTCGCCCAGATAGCTAAAGTGGCCCATCTTTGCGCCAGGGCCGAGCGTGCTGTTCTTTAGCTCGCCAAAGTTGCCCATGCGCGCACCCTGGCACAGCCGCGCCCCTTTGCGCAGGTGGCCGAACGGCCCGATGTCGGAATCGTCCTCCATCACCGCCTGCTCCAGGATTGAGGCCAGCACCTTGCAGCGGTCGCCTATCTGGCAGCCCTCGATGACGGTGTTGGGACCGATGGCGCAGTGGGTGCCCACCGTCGTCTGGCCGCGCAGGTGGGTGTTGGGCCAGATGGTCGTATCCCGCCCGATGGCCACATCCGGCTCGATGGTGACCGTATCGGGGTCGACGATGGTCACGCCTGCCAGCATCCAGCGCTCGTCGATCCGCCGTCGTAGCGCGCGCGTCGCCTCCGCCAGGTGAACGCGGGTGTTGATCCCCAGGACCTCCGTGTCGTCCTCCGTCGTCACAGCCTCGACCCGCCGCCCATCGCCCACCACCATCTCGACCATGTCGGTCAGGTAATACTCCTCCTTGGGCAGGCTGAGGGGAATCTGATCGACGTGCGACCACAGCCACTCAGCGTCGAAGCAGTAGACGCCGGCGTTGAGTTCGCGGAGCGCCAACTCCTCCGGCGTAGCCACCGCCTCCTCGACGATCTTGAACACCCCACCCGCTTCATCGCGCACGATGCGCCCGAACCCGCGGGGGGTGTCGGTCACGAGCGTGAGTATGGTCAGCGGCCCGGCGTTCCCCTGCTGCCGCTCGGCCAGTCGTTTCAGCGTCTCTGCCGTCAGCAGCGGCATGTCGGCGTAGGTGATCAGCACCAAATCGCTTCGGCCCTGGAGAACGTCCCGTGCCTGGAGCACGGCGTGTCCCGTGCCCCGCTGCTCAGCCTGCTCGACAAAGACGGCGTCCTCCCCCACGATCTCTCGCACTGCGTCTGCCCCGCGCCCGACGACCAAAACGGGAGCGGCGCCCGTCAGTGCCCGCATCATCTCCACCGCGTAGGTCACCATCGGCTTGCCCAACAGCGGGTGAAGCACCTTTTGCAGATCGGATTCCATGCGGGTGCCCTGGCCTGCGGCCAGGATCACGCCCGATACGGCTATCGATTTCACGTTGTGCGTTCTCCTTGCGCTACTCGTAGAATATCAGCGTCAGCGTGCCGAAGCGAATGAGGTCGCCGGTGCGCACCCGGACCTGCTGTCCAGGCGGAACCTGTTCTCCATTGAGGAACGTACCATTGGTGCTTTCCAGATCCTCCAGCACCCAGCCACCAGAGCCGCGCAACATCCGGGCGTGGTGGCGCGAGACGCCCATCCGGTCGCCGCCGTGCGGCACCAAGTCGACATCGGGCACCGGGGTTACCTCCGGCTTGACCCGTCCAATCAGCACCTCATCCTGAAGAAGGGGAATCGGCGCTCCTGTGACGACCAGGCGCGGGCAGGTCATCTTGGCAAGATCATCAAGCCAGAGTGTGGCCTCCTCTGGGCTATCAGGCTCGGAGGAAAGGAGCACTGCTTCTTCTCCCGCATCTGCCCGCGCTTGTGAGAGGTCGATTTCTGTCGCCTCCCGCCCGGCGCGATAGGCTGCTTCCAACGCATCGGGACGCTCGCGCACCTCGCTCAAATCCCATACGTCGGGGACCGGCACCACAGAAAAGAGCTCTACCTTGAGGTAAGCCAAGGCCGTCTTGACCGTTTGCACGGTGCAGTCGGCGTAGGCGACGTTTGGCTCCCCCATCGGCATGACGAGGACCACACGCGGTTTCTCGAAATCGACCTGCCTGGCGCTGTACCATCGATCCAGAAACGCCTTGAACTGCGCGGTCGGTCCCGACCAGTAGACCGGTGTGCCCAGCACCCAGATCTGGCTTTGCTTCATCTGCTCCAGAAGCGCGGGCATATCATCCCTTTGAGCACATTCGCCGGTACCCATACAGCGGCCGCATGCCTGGCAGGGCGCGATGTTCAGTTGATTAAGGATGACTTTCTCCGTCTGTGCACCGGCATCCTGTGCTCCACGCAGCACCTCATCCACCAGAATCTCGGTGTTTCCTGCATAGCGCGGGCTGCCGACGACGCCTAGCGCTCGTTTGCGATGGAGCTCTTTAGCGAGCATCTTGTTCCCCCAGTCCCTTGCCGCATCAAAAAAAACAAAAACCCACCCTGCCGGGTGGGGCCTGGTACCTGGCTGGCCCAGTTAGTGCTTCGATCACCCCAGGGCAGCCCTACAGACTTTAACTCAGGCTGGGGAGGAGGGATTCGAACCCCCGGTACACGGATTCAAAGTCTCCACTCCCGTGCCCAGAATAAGGGTGTTTAACCTCAACGTCCACGGTCATTATACCATCAGTTTTCATTTTCGCCACTCCTTAGCCTTGAAATAGGGCTGTGTTGCCTGTGTTTTTCCTGCAACTCAGCAGTAGTAAAGACGCCGTAAAACAACTTGGTCACCGAGACATCAGAATGTCCCAGGATATCTGAAAGCGTGCCCAGGTCCCCGCCATCCATCAGATAATG
>JAFGED010000347.1 GCA_016931785.1 Anaerolineae bacterium | reverse complement strand
TCGCGGTCAACCCCTCCGCCTGGGGCGACGACCTATTCGCCTTCTTTGAGACCTACTACGCGGGTGTCTCATACGTGCCCGTCGATGCAGACACGCCGCTGGAGCTGGCGGCGCAGCTGGAGAAATTCTAACTGCGGCACGCACGGGTCATGAAAAACGTGAAGGCAAGCCAAACACCCTCCTGGCTGATTGCTGCCATCGCTCTGTGCCTGCTGATCATCCTAGTCACTGGCACGCTGTGGGCGTTTTCGGAGAATCCGATGGCGATGGCTATGGCCTTCTCCGCAAAATCACCAACTGCAACAGCAACCACTGTAACCACCCCAACTCCTAGCCCGACACCAACGACCAAACCCTCTCCCATTCCCACCTGGACGCCCACATTCACTCCGACCCCAACTCAAAGGCCCGTAGCGACCCCGCCCAAGGCAAGGGCGTCGAGCGATCTCACGATCACACCATCCCCGACACCACCCGGCCTGTTCTTCTACGGGCGCTGGATCGACGTGGACCTGACCCAGCAGTCGCTCAAAGCCCGCCAGGGGGAGGAATTGGTGCGCACCACCCTTGTCTCCACAGGGAAGGAAAAGACACCCACACCCACAGGGTTATTCCGTATCCACACAAAACTGCGCTACGACGATATGCGTGGCTCTGACTACTTTCTGCCAAATGTGCCCTACGTCATGTACTTTCACAAGGGATACGCCCTCCACGGCACCTACTGGCACATGAACTTTGGCCAAACCGCGAGCCACGGCTGCATCAATCTGCCTACTGAGGAGGCAGAATGGCTATACAACTGGGTCACCGTGGGGACGCCGGTCTACATTCACGAATGAACCGTGCAGCAAGGAAAGATAGATAGGGAGAGACTGGCAAGGCGGGCAGAGCATCCACGACCAGGTCGAGGCGGCATCCAGGGCATCTCTGGAACGCCTCCTCAAGCCAAGTTCTTAGCAAAGTAGTCGTTTCACTGGCCCAAACCACCATTTTGTGGGATAATATCCGCTTCAGAGAGACTGATCATGAGCGAAAAAGAAGCGACACAGCAAAAACAAAAACCGCGTTATCGCGTAACCGTCTTCCCTAACTGGTGCAAGGGATGTGACCTGTGCATCGAGTTCTGTCCGACCGGGGTATTGGAGCACCAACCCGGCATCAACGTCGTCGCCGTGCATCCCGAGAGGTGCACCGCCTGCCGTTGGTGCGAGCTACACTGCCCCGACTTTGCCATCTTTGTGACCGAGATAGACGAGACCGAGCCGGAGACAGAGCCGTGAAAAAGCTGAAGGAAAAAGAAACCCAGGCCTTGTTGTTGCAAGGCGACGAAGCCTGCGTCGAAGGCGCTATCGCTGCAGGATGCCGCTTCTTTGCAGGATACCCCATCACTCCGGCCACCGAGATCGCGGAGCGGCTTTCTCGCCGGCTGCCGCAGGTCGGCGGCAAGTTCATCCAAATGGAGGATGAGATCGCCTCGCTGGCTGCCGTCATCGGCGCGTCGGTGGGTGGGGCAAAGGCAATGACGGCCACCTCCGGCCCCGGCTTTAGCCTGATGCAGGAAAATATCGGCTACGCGGCGATAACCGAGATCCCCTGCGTCATCGTGAACGTACAACGCATGGGGCCTTCGACCGGTCGCCCCACCCGCAGCTCGCAGGGGGACGTGATGCAGTCCCGCTGGGGCACGCACGGCGACCATCCCATCATCGCCCTATCTCCCTCGTCCGTCCGCGAGACCTTTGACCTGACCATCCAGGCGTTCAACTTTTCCGAGCGATACCG
Source organism: Anaerolineae bacterium (assembly GCA_016931785.1). Classification (GTDB taxonomy): domain Bacteria; phylum Chloroflexota; class Anaerolineae; order B4-G1; family B4-G1; genus JAFGED01. The sequence goes on along the minus strand of JAFGED010000347.1, from coordinate 10,552 downwards.
CACGCCGGTGATCCTGCTGATGGAAGAGATCATCGGCCACATGCGCGAGCGGGTCGAGCTGCCTGGCCCGGCGACCATCGAGATTGAGGAACGGCCCAAGACGACGGTGCCGCCGGACTGGTACAAACCGTACGAGAACTATCCGCTCGACGTGCCGCCGCTGGTCCCCTTCGGCGAGGGGTACCGCTACCACATCACCGGCCTGCACCACGACGAGCGCGGCTACCCGACGGACCGCCCGGACGAAATCCGGCCATGGCAGCGCCGCATGCAGCTAAAAATCGAGCGCAGCCTCTCGGACATCCTGCTCTACGAAGAGGACGAGGACGAAGATGCCGAGACGCTCGTCATCGCCTACGGCTCGGTGGCCCGCACGGCCCATCACGCCGTCCAGGAGGCGCGCGCGCGCGGGCGCAAGGTCAGCTTCCTCAAGCTGCAGACCCTCTGGCCTTTTGCCGAGGAAGTCGTCGAGCACGCTGCCGCCAAGGTGGAGCACGTGGTGGTGCCGGAGATGAACCTGGGGCAACTCGTACTGGAGGTCGAGCGCGTGGCTGGACGACAGCGCGTGCACCGCGTCAACAAAGCCGATGGCACGATCATGCAGCCAGGCGAAATTCTGGCCGCCATCGAGGAGTGGGCAAGATGAGAAGATCCGACCGCGAATCACGCCTCCACGATCACTACCTGCGTCACAACAAAAAGTTCCCCAACGTCTGGTGCGCCGGGTGCGGCATTGGCATCGTCTTGGGCGCCCTCGTTCGGGCGATAGACGATCTGCAATTGCACCGAGACGATGTGGCGATGATCTCTGGCATTGGCTGCACGGGGCGCATGCCCGTCTATGTGGATTTCAACACGATGCACACCACCCACGGCCGGGCGCTGGCTTTTGCCACCGGCCTCAAGTTGGTGCGTCCGGATATGAGGGTCATCGTGATCATGGGCGATGGCGACGCGCTGGCCATCGGCGGCAACCATTTCATCCACGCTGCGCGGCGCAACATCGGCCTGACCGCCATCATTGTCAACAACTTTGTCTACGGGATGACGGGCGGCCAGCATTCATCCACCACGCCCACCGGCGCCTTGGCGACGACCGCCCCCTACGGCCACATCGAGCAACCCTTCCCCATCGTCGAACTGGCGCGGGCAAGTGGGGCCGCCTTCATCGCCCGCAGCACTGTCTACCACGTGAAGGAACTGGAAAAGCTGATCGCCCAGGCGATCAGCAAGGACGGCTTCTCGGTGGTCGAAGCGGTGAGTTACTGCCACACGACCCTGGGGCGGATCAACAAGTGGGGCACCGCGCCGGACATGATGCGCTATCTCAAAGACAACAGCGTCTCACAAAAACAAGCCGAGAAACTGAGCGACGAAGAAAAAAGCTGGAAAATCGTGCGCGGCGTGTTCGCTGATCGCGACATACCCGAGTACACACAGCTCTACGATCAGGTCATCGAGCGCGCGCAAGCAGAGGAGGTGGCTGGATGAGCAAGCGCCACGAGATACGCCTGGCTGGCACCGGCGGCCAGGGCATTATCTTGGCTGGCGTCTTGCTGGCCGAGGCCGCCGTCCGAGATGGCTTGAACGTCGTGCAAACCCAGTCCTACGGGCCAGAGGCGCGAGGGGGAGCCAGCCGTTCAGAGGTCATCATCTCCGATGGAGAGATCGACTATCCCAAGGTCATCGAGGCCGACATGATGCTGTGCCTGAGCCAAGAAGCGTGCGACCGGTATAGCGGGCGGCTGCGCAAAGACGGGATGCTCGTCATCGACGCCGATCTCATCCGCCGCGCGCCGACGACGCGCGCCGTGCGCGTATCGCTTACGCGCAAGGCCGAGCAAACGGTCGGCGAGAGTCTGACGGCGAACGTGGTCGGGCTGGGCGTGCTGGCCGGGCTGGCGCAGGTCGTCTCACGCGAATCGCTAGAGGCGGCCATCCGCGCCCGCGTACCACCAAGCACCACGGAGATAAACCTGAAAGCGCTGGCGGTTGGATACGAAATCGCAGAACAGATCAAGAAGGACACTCAATGACGCAAGAATACCCCAACTGTCGAGCCACAGGGATCGGCAGCACCCCCCACAGTGATCCCGCCACCGCGGTGGACTTTGTGCTCAAGATCTTCCCGGACATACCGTACTGGCCGCAGCTTCCGCGCCGCACCTTTCGCGAAAACATGTACGTGCAGTACAGCGAGCACCTGCCCGGCGTCTTGATCGACGACGCCGAGGAGCGCATCCGCGTCGATCTGGGCGACGACTGGCTGGAAAAAGCGGAGGGGTTCTATGCCCACTTTTTGGAAGAAGACCCCGCTCCCTTTGCCCCCAGCCCCGAATACGCCGCCGGACTGCACGAGATGCTGGGACGCGGCGCACTGGAGGACGCCTGGGCGGTCAAGGGCCAAGTTACCGGCCCCATCAGCTTTGGCCTGCAAGTGACCGATACAGGTCTACGCCCCAGCCTGTACGACGATATGATGCGCGACGCGATCGTCAAGAACGCGCTGCGACACGCACAGTGGCAAGAAGCGCAGTTGAAGGCGCTCCACCCGCACGTCCTCGTCTTTGTCGACGAGCCGTTCCTCTCGATGTTCGGCAGCGCCTTCGCCGCCATCTCCCGCGAGGATGTCGTGTCGGCGCTGGAGGAAGTGTTCGGCGAGCTTGATTGCTGGACGGGCACCCACTGCTGCGCCAACACCGATTGGAGCCTGCTGTTGGCCACGTCGGTGGACATCATCTCTTTCGACGCCTACGGCTATGCCGATAACCTGGCACTCTACCCTAACGAACTACGCCAGTTCCTGGATCGGGGGGGCATGCTGGCCTGGGGATTGATCCCCAACACCGGCGAGGAAGCGGAGACGATCACGCTGGAAAAAGCGCGCGAGGTGCTGGAGCGGGCACTGCAGCTCTTTGAGCGCAAGGGCTTTGACCGGCAGGAGCTGCTTGCCAAGGCGTTCCTCACGCCGGCCTGCGGCACGGGCACGCTCACCGTCCCCGTGGCCGAGCGGGTGATGCGCCTCACACGCCAGCTTTCAGACGCAGTGCGCGAGGAGTATAGCCTAGACTAGGCCATGTTGATATTTGGTCCTTCCCCGTGCAATTCCCAGCAAGATTCTCAAGATGCCGTGTCGTCGACAGTCCAAGTTCAACACTAACTAGCTCCACCAATATTGCATACATCAGGAGTAGCTGCCGTGTCCAAATTCTTCAAGGTGCTAGCAAAAGACTATATGCGCTCCCTCATCATCACACTGATCTCGACCGCCATCGCGGTGCCCCTCGTCTGCGTACTGATCTTTGTCCCCCTGGCAATTGCCGCCAGGGCCGATGACTCCACCACTGCAATGTGGGTGGCAATTGGTTCAGCCGTCATCTTTCTCCTGATCGTGTTCGGAGGCGGGGCGGCCGTGTTGCTGTTCGTCTTCTTCCGGCGCGCAAAGCAATACGACGCCATTTTTGGGCCACTGGGACTGAAGGGAAAGGTGTACTTGTTGAACGGGCGGCAGTATCACGGCAGCGTGAAAGGTCGCCAGGTAGACGTCTACTTTTACCGCGGCCCGACGCTCGACATGCGCACCAGCACGACAACCCAGGCCCGTCTCAGCATCGCGAATTCTGATACCGTCAGCCTGCCCTTGGCGCGCCTGTTTGGGCGCGAGCCTCTCGACCTGACCGATCCCGGGCTCAGCGGGCTGACCATCTTTGCCCACGACGAGGTCTGGGCCCTCTCGCTACTCGCCAATCCGGAGGTCAAAGCGCTGCTGCGGCAACTGATCCTCAGCGAGAGCGCTTTCCTCATGCGGCAGGTACACATGGAGCCCGGCAAGCTTCGCCTGTACCTGTATCGCAACAGAGGGCTGTTCAAATTCAACGTCTCACCCGATGAAGCCAGGCAGTGGCTGAACGGATTGCTCGCCCTGGCGCGCATCGCCGAGACCCTGCCGCCTTCTTTGTAGGACTCTATCATAGTCCCATTATCCTATTGACAATACACGCCACATGTTTTATGATGTGGCGTCATGCGTTTCGGACTTGGCCGATTCATCAGCGTGCTACTCAAAGAGTACCGTCACATCCTGCGCGAGCCACGTACCCTGTGGATGATATTCCTCTCCCCGGCTTTCGTCCTCGTCGCCCTTTCCTTCCTTTTCGCCAGCGGCAGCGATCACGTCGATCTGGCCGTTTGGGATCACGACCGCACACCGATGTCACGCGAATTCACGTCCAACTTGGATAGCAATACCGACTTTTCCGTCACGTACGTGGATGGCTACGAGGAGATCGACGACCTGCTCGTAAACCAACGCATCGACGCAGCAGTCGTCATCCCGGCGGGGTTTGGTGATACCGTCCGCGAACGGGGCTCAGGAGCCCCGGTACAGGTTATCCTGGACGGCGTAGACACCGTCGCCGCCAACCAGGCGACCGGCAGCTTGCTGAGCTATGCCTCCAGCTTTGGCGCCAAGCTGAGCAAGCAATTCGCTCTACCATCTTCACCGCTGCAAGTCTACTCGCAGCGCGCCTATTCGACCGGCGCAGACAGAAGCAGCAGTATGATCCCTGGCCTCATCCCCCTGGTCTTTTCCCTGCCGGCAATGGCAGCCGCGCTAGCCCTGACGCGCGAGCGCGAGACCAAGACGCTCGAGTCCCTCGTGGTCACCCCCGTGCGCCCGTTGGAATACCTGGCCGGCAAACTCGTCGCCTACGTCTCGACGGCCCTGGTCGGGTTGTTACCGGTGTGGTTGGTGGCAACGGTGGTATTCGGCGTGCCCTTCCGCGGCAGTCCGGTGCTGTTCGTAATGACGACGGCTGCGTTCCTGCTCGCCAATATGGGAATGGCGATCTTTATCGGCAACCTGGTGCACAGCCAACAGACCGCCACAGTGATCGCCCTGTTCGTCTTTTTCGTCCCGGGCTTTTTCCTGGCAGGGTTGATCGATCCCATCGACACAACCAACGTAGTGAGTGCTGGAATGTCCTACGCCCTACCCGTCACTCACTTTGTCACTATCTGTCGCGCGATCTTTGTCAAAGGAGCTACTTTTGGCGAGATATGGCCGTCCGTGGTCGGGCTTTTGGGCATCGCCGCTATCTGGATCGGGCTAGGCGCACTGACCTTCAAGAAGCGGGTGAACTGATGAAAGACATTCTACACCGCATCTGGAGCATAGTCGTCAAAGAGGTCCTGCAGCTATCCCGCGACAAGGTGCTGATGGGATTCGTGATCTTGGCCCCGTTGTTGGAATTGGCCCTGATGGCCAACATGGTGGGGGACGGAGCGGGAAACCTGCCGATGGCCATCGTGGATAAGGACCTCAGTCGAGCCAGCCGCGAGTTGGTCGTCTTGCTGGACCAGTCCGACGACTTGCGACTGGAGATGCGCGCGGAAAACATCGACCAGGCTCGCCAAGCGATGCAGCAAGGAAAAGTGGCCGCCATCGTCGTCGTGCCACCTGGCTATGGGAAATCCCTGAACGATCCCCGGCAAGGCGCAGAGCTTCAAGTAATCGTGGACGACTCCAATTACGTGGTGGCTCTCGTCGCTGAATCGGGCGTCAAGAACGTGGCCGCCGAAATCACCCAGGACCTGGCAACCCGAATGATGAACATCAGCGGCGGGCCTGTGAAAATGAGCTTCGTGGCCCGCTTCAACGCCACCCTCGACGACCGGCCGCGCTCGATCACCGCCATGCTGGGCCTGATCATCTACCAGGTGACGCTCATCATCGCCGCACAGAGCTTTACCCGCGAGCGCGAACGCGGCACGCTGGAGCAACTGCGCATCACGCCGCTTGGGCGCGTGGAACTCATCGTGGGCAAGGCAATCCCCACCCTGGCGATAGGGCTGGTGGATGGCATGCTGATGATCGGCTTGATCGCCATGTGGTTCGAGGTGCCGATACACGGGTCCCTGCCCCTATTGCTCTCGCTCTTCGTCCCCTTCATCCTGGCGCAGATTGGCTGGGGCACGCTCATCTCCTTGGTCTCTCATAACCAACAGCAGGCCGTGCTGTTCGTCTTTGCTTTGGCGATGCTGGAGGTCGCTTGCTCGGGTTTTATCGTGCCGGCGGCCGACATGCCAAAAGCGATGCAGATCGTGTCCTACGCCTCTTCGGTACAGCACTTCCTGGTGATCCTGCGCGGCGTGATGCTGCGCGGCGCGGGGTTCAGTTCGGTGTGGGTGCCGTCGCTGGCCCTGACCGGCATCGCGCTCGCCGCGACGGCGCTGGCGTGGCTGCGGCTGCGAGCTGGACTGGATGCCGACTCGCTGCGACAGCGGCTGCGAGCCGCCCGGCAACGAAGCCAAGTGCAGCGCCGGCGCAGGACCGTGCCCAGCGTCAGTCCGAGCAGGGGAAAGCCCAAGCTGGCCCCTCAACCAGTGTACGCAACTCACCAAAGGCCGGTACGACGGCGCAGGCGCTCCTGAGTCAAAAAAACACCCCCCCTCGCCGGATTGGCGAGGGGGTTTCTTTTAGAATGAGTTATCGCTATCCCTGCGCGCCCTCTTCCTCCACGCCCAAGCGCGCCATGCGCCGCTCCCGCTCCCAGGCCGGCACGTCGTCGGCCTCCTTATCCGCCATCATCGCGCGCAGCTCAAAGACCTGATCCCGCAGCAACGCCGCCTTCTCAAACTCCAGTTCCTGTGCGGCCGCCTTCATCTGCCGCTCCAACTCACGGACCAGGCGGGCCAGTTCGTCCTTGGATAGTTGGGCGACGCCGCGCGTCTCCTCCACCTCCTCGGCGCTGGCCGCGACCCGCATGCGCTCCGTCAGGTCGTGCACCTCCTTGACGATGGAGGCGGGAACGATGCCGTGTTCCTCATTGTACGCCACCTGCACCTGGCGCCGCCGCTCCGTCTCCTCGATAGCCCGCTGCATCGAATCGGTGATCCGATCAGCGTACATGATCGCCGTGCCCTCGACATGCCGCGCTGCCCGCCCGACGGTCTGGATGAGCGCCGTGTCGGAGCGCAAAAAGCCCTCCTTGTCGGCGTCGAGGATCGCCACCAGGCTCACCTCGGGCAGGTCCAGCCCCTCCCGCAGCAGGTTGATGCCCACGACGACATCGTAAGCGCCCAACCGCAGATCGCGCAGGATCTCGACCCGCTCCAGAGTCTGTACCTCGCTGTGCAGGTAATGCACCTTGACGCCCAGCTCTTTCAAATAGTCGGCCAGGTCCTCGGCCATGCGCTTGGTCAGCGTGGTAACCAGCACGCGCTCGCCCCGCTCGATCCGCTCGTTGATCTGGCCGATCAGGTCGTCCACCTGACCCTGCACCGGCTTGACCACGATCCGGGGATCGACGATGCCCGTAGGTCGGATGATCTGCTGTACCACCTGCTGGCTGCGCTCCAGCTCGTAGGAGCCAGGCGTAGCGGAGGTGTAGACGACCTGGTTGACCCGCTCCTCGAATTCGTCAAAGTCAAGCGGGCGATTATCCAGCGCCGAGGGAAGCCGGAAGCCGTAATCGACCAGGACCTGCTTGCGACTGCGGTCGCCGTTGTACATCCCCCGCACCTGCGGGATCGCCATGTGCGATTCGTCCACCACGAGCAGGTAGTCGGCGGGAAAATAGTCCATCAGCGTCCACGGCGGAGCGCCGGGCGGGCGCTGCTCCAGGTGCCGCGAGTAGTTCTCGATGCCGGAGCAATAACCGATCTCGCGGATCATCTCCAGGTCGTACTGCACGCGCTGCTCCAAGCGCTGAGCCTCCAACAACTTGTCCGCCCCGCGCAGCTCGTGCAGCCGCTGCTCCAGCTCGGACTCTATATCGGCCAGGGCCTGATCCAGCGTCTCCTCCGGCGTGACAAAGTTCTTGGCGGGAAAGATGCGCAGCTCGTCCAATTCCTGCAGCACCTCACCGGTGAGCGTGCTGACCTCGGTGATACGCTCGATCTCGTCACCCCAGAAACTCAGGCGATAGGCCGTCTCGCCATAGGCGGGCATCACCTCAAGCGTATCGCCCCGCACGCGGAAGGTGCCCGGCCGCAGCTCCAGGTCGTTACGCTTGTAGTAGATACTCACCAGGTGGCGCAGCAAATTATTGCGCCGCTGCTTCTCCCCCTGCTTCAGCTCGACCATCACCCGGCCCCATTCCTGAGGATTGCCGAGGGCATAGATGCACGAGACTGAGGCGACGATGATCACGTCCTTGCGAACAAACAAAGAGGTCGTGGCGGCCAGGCGCAGCCGCTGGATCTCCTCGTTGATATCCGCGTCCTTCTCGATGTACAGGGCGTGCTTGGGGATGTACGCCTCCGGCTGGTAGTAGTCATAGTACGAGACAAAGTACTCGACGGCGTTGTGGGGAAAAAAGTCGCGGAACTCGGCATAGAGCTGCGCGGCCAGGGTCTTGTTGTGGGTGAGCACGAGCGTGGGCTTTTGTACCTGCTGGATCAACTGGCTCACGACGTACGTCTTGCCTGTGCCGGTGGCTCCCAACAACGTTTGGTGTTTGTGCCCCTTCTTGACGCCGTCCACGAGCTGCGCGATGGCATCCGGCTGATCGCCGGTGGGTTGAAAATCGGAGACGAGTTGAAACTCGGGCATAATATTCTCCTGCATGACCTAATGAATCCAACCGATAAAATGTGACACCCGCGCCACTACAGAACAACAGTTCGATGGCATTATACCCCAGCTTTGGGCGATACGCCAGGACTTGCAGCGCGCGTCATTGTGTGGTATGTTAATCCCGTGAATCGTCGCGCTGCCTGGTTTATTTACGCCGTTATCCTCATGGCTATCGTGCTGGCGATCGGTGTGGGCGGGCTGGCCATGGTGAGCCAGGCCTACAGCCGAAACTATGCCGATCGCATCTACCCCGGCGTGAACGTCTACGGGGTGGACTTGGGCGACAAGACCGTAGACGAAGCCGTGGCCGCGCTCCTATCCACATTTCCCGATCCGACCACACAACCATTGACGGTGCGCGATGGAGACCGCACCTGGAGCCGCACGTGGGCCGACCTGGGGATCAAGCTCGACCCCACATCGACCGCGCACCTGGCCTACCAGGTGGGACGCGAGGGAGCGCCTGAGGAACGACGAGCCGTTCAACTGAAGGCGCTCATCGCGGGCTGGCCGCTGTCCCCCGTCATCGTCCTGCCCGACCCAACCCAGGCCACCGCCGCGCTCGAGGCCCTGGCACCTGAAGTAGCCGTGCCGCCTGTCGACGCCAGCCTCATCATCCGGGCAGATGGCGTCGTTCCGGTACCGGCCCAGGCCGGACGGGAGCTAGACGTAGCAGCCACCGTGGCGGCGCTTCCACACGCTGTCAGTGTAGGCCCCGGGGGGCTGGTGCTGAACCTCCTGACCAAACAGGTGGAACCGGCCATTGGCAATCCCGGCCCCGCCCAGGCCCAGGCCGAGGCGCTCCTGGCGCGCCCATTCGCGCTATCGGCCTACGATTTTCTGACCGACTATAGCGGAGCGTGGACGATAGAACCTAGCGTCGTAGCGAGCTGGCTGACCGTCCAGGCAGTCGAGGACGAGAAAGGTGCCCGACTCGAATTGGGGGGGCAGGAAGACGCGATCCGCGCGCACCTGGATACCCTGAACGGCCAACTGACCACCGATGAAATCGCGATCGACGTAGAGAAAACGGCGGCGAATATCGAAGCGGCGATCATGACCACGCAGAGCCAGGCCATCGCCGTGTTGGCCCACCCGCCACGCATCTACGTCGTACAGCCGGGCGATACGCTGACCTCCATCGCACGGGCGCACGGCTTCCCCGCCTGGCGATTGGTCGAGGTCAATCCCGACATCGACACCAGCGCCCTGCACCCCGGGCAAGAAGTCGTCATTCCCTCGATAGATATCCTGTTTCCTTACCCCCTTATCACCGAAAAGCGCATATTGGTCGATATCTCCGAACTGCACCTCTATGCCTATGAGGGAGAGACGTTGCTCTATGACTTGCCCTGTTCGACCGGCATCGATTCCTCGCCCACCATACCGGGCACTTTTCAGATACTGAGCAAAGAGGAAAACGCATACGCCTCTAGTTGGAACCTGTGGATGCCCCACTTTATGGGCGTCTATCATTCCGGCCCTGACTTTACGAACGGCATTCACGGCCTGCCGACCCGAGGCGATAACGTCTTGGTGTGGAAAGGCAGCCTGGGGGTCGAGCGAGTGTCCTTCGGCTGCATCGTCATCGGCCTGGACGAAGCCGCTATGCTCTACGGCTGGGCAGAGTTAGGCACGCTGATGATCATACAAGAATAAGGACCCATAGTTGAATTTTCGAAAAACCCGCTCACCCATGGGTTGACTTCTTGATATCGAATACCCATGCCCCAGGACGCAGATAAACGCAGAAAAACGCTGATCGATGCCGATCAAAAGCGAAAAATTTGTGTTAATCTGCGTCCAAGAAAACGTTGACATAACGTAACTACTCAGGCTATTCGCCCGAGCAGTCTCCCTCGCTCGAAAAAAGGGAGAGATGGGGGGTTGGAGAGCGGCTTCGCCGCTCTCCAAACCCCCGCCCCCTCTCTTTTCACACGCGAAAGGCGACTGCGAAGCAAGGCTGAGCAGTTA
>JAFGED010000346.1 GCA_016931785.1 Anaerolineae bacterium | reverse complement strand
GGGGAGGCTAGGTGGGGGTGACTGCTGCAAGCCCTACACGCGCAATCGTGTCCCCCTCCCCCTAGCCCCCTCCCACCTGGGAGGGGGAAAGCTCACGACCCTATCGTGATCTCGCCCTTGATCTTTTCGAACGTCCCCTCACCGATACCCGGTACGTTCATGATGTCCTCGATGCTCTTGAAAGGGCCGTTGACCTCGCGGTACTCGACGATTGCTCCTGCTGTCTTTGGCCCGACACCCGACAACGCCTCCAGCTCCGCCGCCGTGGCGGTGTTGATGTTCACCGGCCCCGCCGACGCTCCGCCTCCTACGGCCGGCGCCATCGGCGCGACCTCCCCCTGGCGCGGCACGTAGACCTGCTGCTGGTCGCGCAGCTCCACGGCTAGGTTGACGCCGTCCAGATCGGCATCGGAAGCCGGGCCGCCGGCCGTCTCGATTGCATCCTTGACGATGCTGCCAGGCGGCAACTCGTACACATCGGGCTGGCGCACCGCGCCGCTGACGTGCACCCGGATAGGAGCTGGCGTAGGTGAGGGAAACGGCGTCGGCGTCGGGAGAGGTGTAGAGACGAAGATGGGCGTACTGGGGACGGCGGCGCGCATCGTAAAGTACACAATCGCACCACCTGCGATCAAGCCGACAACCAGGGTCAGGATCAGGTAGACTCGACTTGTTACCGTCGGTCCTTGTTTCACGGTCTTCCTCCTTTCGCTTTGAGAAAGCCCAGCTATCCTTTTGCGAAACCGCTACGACGAGTATTTCGCGGCTGCGCCGCGAAATACTCAGGCTTTCTGCAACACCTCCAACAACAATTTCACACAGTTCTCCACATCCCCCTCGTCCACCATCTCCGAAGGGCTGTGGAAGTGACGGCAGGGAATAGAGATACACCCGGCAGGCACGCCGGCGCGCACCAACTGCATCGCCGCCGCGTCGGTTGAGCCGAGCTCGAGCACCTCCAGTTGGTAGGGAATCTTGGCCTCTTTTGCCCGCCGCGTCAACAACTCCCGCACCTCCACGTGGGCGATCATCCCCCGATCCTGCACCTTGATCGCCGGGCCTTTGCCCATCTCGACCGCCATGTGCATGGACTCGGGCGTGTCGCCGGTAGCGGTGATATCGACGGCGATGGCCATATCGGGATCGATGCCATATGCGGACGTGCGCGCTCCCCGCAAGCCGACCTCCTCCTGCACGGTGAAGACAAAGTATACGTCGTACGGGGTGCGCTTCAGGCGACGCAGCGTCTCGATCAGTATTGCACAGCCGATGCGGTCGTCCATCGCCTTGGCGATCAGCCGTGTGCCCTGCGCGGCGAAGGAACGCACGAACACCGCCGTATCGCCCACCTGCACGGGGCAGTCGGCGCGGCCCTTGGCGCCCACGTCGATGTAGAGCTGGCTCATCTGCGGGATCTTGTCGGCGTCATCCCGCTTTTGCTCGACGTTGATGACGCCCAGCGTCCCATTGGCAAAGGCCACCCGCCCGCCCACGCAACTGAGCGTGCGCACGCCGCCGATGTTTGTGAAGCGCGCGAACCCCTTCTCATCGACGTACGTCACCATCACGCCGATCTCGTCCATGTGGGCGGCCAACATGATCCGTTTACCATCGCCTTGCTTGTGGGCCACCAGGCTGCCCAGCGGATCGACCCGCAGCTCGCCTGCCAGCGGCTTGACCTCGGCGCGGATGACGGCCCGAATCTGTTCCTCGGCCCCCGAGGGGCCATAGGTCTCGGTCAGTTTGCGTATCAGTTCTCTCATCACTCACTCACCTTCAGCGTGCGGCGTGTCAGGCGCGCAAGGGACTCGCGCATCAGCCGCACTGTGTTATCGAAATCTTTGAGGCTCAAGAGCGCCACCGGGCTGTGAATATAGCGGCAGGGCACCGCCACCGTCACCGAGGGCACGCCCGCGCGGGAGCGGTGGATCGCGCCGGCATCCGTGCCGCCGATGCCCGGCTGCTTGAATTGATAGGGAATGGATAGCTCCTCGGCGGTAGAGGTCAAAAGCCGCAGCAGCCGCCGGTCGGAGATAAAGGAGTGATCCATCACCGTGATCGCCGGTCCCTTGCCCAGTTGTGTCGTGGGGCTGGCGTCCTTCTCCTTGGGAACGTCGTCGGCGACGGTGCCCTCCAGGGCAAAGGCGCAATCGGGCTCGATGGCATAGGCCGCCACCTCCGCCCCGCGCAGCCCAACCTCCTCCTGCACGGTAAAGGCCGCGTGCAGATCAAAGCGAAAGCGCTCGCCGCGCAGCAGCTCCACCAGCACCGCGCAGCCGGCCCGATCGTCGAACGCCTTGCCGCTGACAGTGTCAGGGCCCATCTGCCGGAATTGGGTCGCAAAAGCGGCGTACGCGCCCAGCGGAGCCAGCTTTTTGGCCTCGTCCTTGCTCTTGGCCCCGATGTCCACGACCAGGTCCTCTATCTGGAGGACCTTCTCATCCTCCCCTTCCTCGAGCAGGTGCACCGGCTTCAGGCCGATGACGCCTGGGACGCGCTCCGGGCCGACCAGGAACAGCGTGCCGGGCAGCAGCCGGGGATCGATCCCGCCGACGGCCTGCACCTTGAGGAAACCATCGGCGTCGTATCCCAAGACCATCAGGCCAATCTCGTCCATATGGGCGGCCAGCATCACGCGCAAGCGGTCGCGCCCGGTCCCGCGCTTGAAGGCCAATACGTTGCCCATCGTATCCACGCGCACGTCGTCCGCGTGGGCACGCACCGCGTCGAGTACGACGGCGCGCACCGCGCCCTCGTCCCCAGAGATGCCAACCGCCTCTGAAAGCTCTTTGAGGTTCATTCCTCCGCCTGTATCACTTTATCCGAGTCCCGCATGGGGCAATAGACCTCGATGGCGGTCCCCTGGTCGCGCGCCAAAGCGCCCGGCGGCTGCCTGAGCAGCCACACGACGGCAAACATGTCGCCCGCCGCGCCGCCCGCGTTCGTCACTGTGAACAAGAGCACCCACACGCCCACGGTCGCCGGGACGACCGCTGCAAATACGAGGCCAAGAACGGTGATGACCACCAAGGGCATCAGCCCCACGACGATGTACCGGCCGAGCGGTAGATACCAATCGGGCGCGGCGGCGTAAACGTACAGTGACTTGAAACCAAACACAGGCCGCTCGCGTGTAAATATCCAAAAGAAGAGACCGTGCACCAACTCGTGAACGACCCCCACGCCGAAAAAAACCGCCAAAGCTACGAGCATCAAGATCACCCTGCTGCCAATTCCCATGGTCGTGCCAGCCACTTGCCACAACGCCGCAACCGCGTCTACCCCGGGATGCACAAGCGCAAAGAACTGCAGGGCCAGCCAGATGAAAAGAAGGATCAGCACCAAAGCGAGCGCGTTGACGGCGATCAAGACTGCCTTGTTCTCTGCGACATCGAGCTCGCCGCATTGCTTGTAGTTTGGGGGCAACGCCTTGACGGCTTCCATAGTCATCACTCGCGCGGCTCTGTGAAATTCGACGCCAGCTTTTCCAGAAAATCCGCCTCCAGCCCGGCGATAAAGACCGCCAGCAGCCGCGCGGCCCGCTCGACATCCAGCACATCCAGCGTCTCCACCGGCTGGTGCATGTAGCGCAGGGGCAGGCTGACGAGCCCCGTGGGCACCCCCTCGCGGGTGACCTGGATCGCCCAGGCATCGGTGCCCGAGCGCCCCGGTATGGGTTCGAGTTGATACGGAATCTCGTGCGCCTCGGCCACCTCTTTAAGGCGCGCGACGACGCCCGGATGAAAGTTCGGGCCGATCGCGATGACGGGGCCCTCGCCCAGCGGCAGCGTATCGACGTCCGGAGCGCCGGGCTGCTTGCCGAACGTCACGTCCAGCGCGACGGCCAGACCGGGCGCGACGCCGTACGCGGCGGTGACGGCGCCCTTCAATCCGATCTCTTCCTGCACCGTCGCCACGGCAAAGACGTCCCAGGCGTGCCGCGTCTCTGCCAACTGCTCCAGCGCCAGCGTCAGGATCGCCACGCAGGCCCGGTCGTCGAATGCCTTACCTGCCAGGCGGCGGTTCTTGAGTTCCGCCATCTCGCGCCGGAACGAGATCAGGTCGCCGACGGATACGAGCCGCGCGACCTCTCGCGGGGGCAACCCTACGTCTACAAAGATCTGATCCCAGCCCACGGTCTTTTTACGCTCCCGTGGGGGCAGGACGTGGGGCGGGCGCGTGGCGACGATGCCGGGCAGGTCGCGCCCGCCGCGCGACGCACGTGTCGCGCGCGCACGCGTCGCGTGGACGATAACCTCGCTCCCCAGTAACACGCGGCGGTCCGTCCCGCCGACGCGCGTGACGCGCAGAAAGCCATCCTCGACGCCCGTGACCCGCAGGCCGATCTCGTCCATGTGGGCCGCCAGCATCAACCTAGGGCGGGAGCCTTCGGCAGAGCCTGCCCTGAGCTTGCCGAAGGGCTCAGGCGAACCGCCAGGGGCCGCGCCTCGCTTGAGGGCGATCAAGCTGCCCAGCTTGCCCACCTGCATCTCGTCTGTAAGGGGGGCCCAGATATGGCGAAGTCGCTCACACACGGGCTCCTCAAAGCCCGTGATGCCTGTGGCTTCCGAAAGTTGTTTCAGCAGAGAGATGACTTCCACGCAAGGCTCCTTGGACTTACGGGTGATCGCTCACTCCGGGGTCGGGGTGAAGGTTGCCGTGGGCGGCGATGTCGCCGTGGGCGTATCGGTCGGCACAGTCGGTATGGGCTTTGAAGTCGGCGTAGGCGTGTTCGTAGGCGTATTGGTCGGCGTCGGAGTGTCCGTCGGAGTGGCCTCGGTCGGCGTGGCGGTGCCGGTGAGCGTCGGTGTGGGCGTGTCGGTCGGCGTCGGGGTGTCCGTCGGCGTCGGGGTGATGGTGGGCGTCGGCGTCGGCGTCACCGTCCCGGTCGAGGTCGGCGCGGGCGTGGGCGTCTGCGTGGGCGGGTACCACTGGGTGGGCACCGGCTCCAGCGTGTCCGTCGGCTCCGCCGGGCCCTCGGTGGACGTGGGCGGAGGCACTTCGCTGGGCGACTCGGTCGGCACGGCCGTCGGCGTTTCACGCGCTGGCGCGAGCGACAGCACCCCAAAGCCGGCACAGTAACAAAGCATTGTCAGAGCTATAACGCTGACCAGCACCAAGTTGATAGGACGCCACCGATTCAGAAAATCCATCAAAGCACTCCGCAGTGGCTACGTATGATAGCACCGTTGACAGGGTTTGTCAAAAGCGGGGAAGCGAGTGTGTAGCGCCCGATTCCACGCCAGGTGCGCGAGAGGCAAGTTGACATTGGAAAAGCGGCGGTGAGCGCACAGGGACCCGGGGTGTATTTGTTCCTTGGGGCGTATACGCTGCTTGTGAGGAAATGGTGTTACCAAGGTGCAGTTTGGGCGCAAGCCCAAACTGCC
>JAFGED010000345.1 GCA_016931785.1 Anaerolineae bacterium | reverse complement strand
CTGAACGTTTGCCATGGTGACGTTCTCTGTGAGCTTCATCGTCACCGCCAGCCCCTCCTCCTTGCGGTTCTCCGATAGGTAGGCGATGCCCGCTTTGATTGCGTCGGAAGGTGAGTGCAGCGAAAGCCTGTGGCCGTTCATGATCACATCACCCGAATCAATCGGGTCGGCTCCAAAGATCGCTCGCCCCAGTTCCGATCGCCCGGCACCCATGAGGCCGGCAATGCCGAGGATTTCACCTCGGCGGAGGTCAAAGGAGATATCGTGGAGGGCTCCTGCGCGCGCAATGTTACGAACTTCGAGTAGCTTTTCCGTGGATGGGACGTTTTGCTTCGGTGGGAACTTGTTCTCAAGTCTTCGGCCTACCATCCGGTTCACGATTTCATCCATTCGAATGGCAGCATAGTCGTCGGTGCTAACCGAGTGCCCGTCGCGAAAGATAGAGATACGATCTACAATGTGCTTCAGTTCCTCAAGGCGATGGGAGATGTAAATGATCGCGACGCCGCGGTCGCGAAGTGCATGGATGATCGCAAAAAGCTCGTCAATCTCGGATTCCGTCAGCGCGCTCGTCGGCTCATCCATGATGAGCACTTCCGAGTCGAAAGAAATGGCTCTGGCGATCTCTACCATCTGCTGCTTGGCGACGGGTAGTTGGTTCAGCTTGATCGTCGGATCCAAGGAAACGTTGAGGCGGCCGAGGGTTGCTACTGCGTCGGCGTTCATCCTTTTCTCGTCGAGCGTCCCAAACCGTGTCAGGGGCTCCCTGCCTATAAAAATGTTGGCCGCCACCGATAGATGGGGAATCAGGTTGAGTTCCTGGTAGATGATCGCGATGCCTGCTTCGCTGGCCTGGTTTACATCGGTGAAAGAAACCGGCTCTCCCTTATACTTGATCACTCCCTCATCGGCTTGGTAGACCCCGCTCAGGATCTTCATGAGCGTTGACTTGCCTGCTCCATTTTCGCCAACCAAAGCGTGTACTTCTCCCCTCCGAAGGTCGAACGAGACGCGATCAAGCGCCTGAACCCCAGGAAAGCTCTTGGAAACGTTCTCGATCTCGAGAATTATCTCGTGTGTGGGCAATGAGTCTCTTACCGTCATAGGCACAAACTCCCGTACAGCGGCAATATGATGACCAAATCTAAGGGATAACCTATCAAAAGCTCGGATGCCGCAGTGTGATATGGTACCGTTACCATATCGGGCCTTAAAAAAACCGCTCTACACAACTGGGAACTGCCTGTGCTGCTACCCTACCGCCTGCCCGCTAGACTGCCGAACGATGATTTCAGTCGGCAACATGACTTCTTGATATGCCTCTGGCGCGGCTCCGGATAGCCGCGCCAACAGCAACTCTGTCGCCCGCCGCCCCATCTCATAGGCAGGCTGTGCGGCAACCGTGAGGAACGGATCGACAACCAGGTCCGCGGGCAAGTCATCGAACCCCACCAGAGCCAGATCCTCCGGCACCTGCAATTCAGCATCCCGCAAAGCTCGCAAGGCGCCGATGGCGATAAAGTTGTTGCCGGCGAACAACCCGCTTGGGCGCGGCGTTACTGCCAGCACCCGCTGTGTCATAGTGTATCCACTTTCCAGCGAGAACTGGCCATAGTAAACCAGTGCTGGATCGACATCCAGGCCTGCCTCCGTCAGCGCACGCCGGTAACCCGCTACACGATCCTCTGCGGTGGAAACTCCCTGAGGACCGCTCAGCACGGCGATTCGCCGATGTCCCAGTGACAGGAGCAGGCGTGTAAGCTGGTAGGCGCCCCCTTCAGAGTCACAGCGTACCGTATCGGCTTGAGCGTCGGGAATCAGGCGGTCCAGCACCACCACAGGAGTGTCCTGGCTCTGGACAAACTGGATGGGTTCAAGCGCGCTGCGAGCAGGCACCAGCAGCACACCATCCACCTGCTTTTGCAAAAGCACGTGCAGGTACTTGTCCTGCTCGATCTCCGACTCGTCGGTATTGCACAAGATCACGTTGAAACCGGCGTCGCTGGCTGCGTCCTCTACCCCGCGCGCGACCGTGGTCCAGAAGGGATTGGAGATATCAGACAGGATCAGCGCCAGAGTGTCGGTGCGTCTCGATCGCAGGCTGCGGGCCAACACATTCGGGACATATCCCAGGTCGGCTATGGCAGTCTCCACCCGCGCGCGTGTCTTTTCGCTCACATAGCCAGAATTGTTGACAACCCGAGAGACCGTTATGGGGGCAACGCCTGCCTGTTTCGCTACATCACGTATCGTGGCCATAAATCGAATTGCAGAACCGAGGATTGGTGGATATGGTACCGTTTCCCTGGTACCGATACCATTTTACTACAGAAGAACCCGGGTGTCAAGATGTTGACTTTGGGTACTACCGTTATCCATAGGGGATCAGCGACGGCGAATTGGACATCCGGCCCATCTTGGAGTATCCTTGTGATCTCTTGAACACCGTCCCGCAGCGCGCAAGGAACTCTGATGCACCGTTTGTAATCTGACCCGCGTCCAACTGAGGACTTTGCATCGAGCGTGGCGTTGGCTGCTGAACCACGCGCAGATAGACAGCGTGGCTGATCTGAAACGGGCACATGTGCAGAGCTTCGTCGAGGCACGGCTGGCGGCAGGCCTAAAGAGCGAATCGATCAACGCAGAACTGACCGCTCTGTGGGCTTTCCTGAGCTATCTGGAAGAGCGTGATTACCCTGTGAGTCCCTCGGTCTTTCGGGTCAAGCGCCCCAAGCGAGGCGATCCTGTGCCACGTTTCTTGAACGAGTTGGATTACCAGCGCCTGGAGAGCCAGGTGTTACAGGCCACCCAAGCTGGAGAACGGGATGACCGGTTGGACCGGGCCTGGTTCTACTTGCTCAGTGAAGCCGGCCTGCGCATTAGCGAGGTGTGCGATTTGAGGCTGAGCAATATCGACTTAATGGGGCAGCGGCTGGTGGTACGACATGGCAAACAAAACCGCGATCGCACACTCCCCCTTTCCCCCAATCTGCTGGCAGCCTTGAAAGCCTATCTGCCAGTCCGGGGTGAGGCGCAAACTGATCACCTCTTGATCTACCGTCAACAAGCCATCAACCTCTCCTTGATCGATGGTCGCTTGCGCCGCTATGGACGGCAGGCCCACGTCCAGGTCTCGCCCCATCGCCTACGACACACCCTGGCCACTCGTCTGCTGAATGAAGGCATGCCGATCACCTCGATCCAGCGTCTGCTGGGCCACAAAACGTTGAGCACAACCTTGATCTATGCACGTGTACATAATGAAACCGTGCAACGTGACTATGAGCGCGCCTATGCACGCTTGACGTCAGTCTCACCGCTGGCGGACGAGCTCTTTAGCGCTCCGACCGAGGTGGCGGAGCCTCAACCCATCACCATGGAGGATGACTGCGTGTAACGCAACAAGTCGCCCTAGCATCACAACCCATCCATACGGCGGCAGACTACTGCTTGCCCCCTATATGCGGCGGTCGATAGTATGGTTGACTTGATATCGAATACCTATGCCCCAGGACGCAGATAAACGCTGATCTATGCTGATCAAAAGGAAAATCTGTGTTAATCTGCGCGATCTGCGTCCCAAAAAGGCATTGACATAACTTGACTTATTGCGGTATCCCAGATAAAAGCGATTCTCCTAAAAGGGCGAGCGTCCTGCAAAGACCGTATGATGCTCACCTTCTATGCCAAATTGGTCGACGACCTCGACCCCTGGGAAGTGGGCGACATACTCCTCCGGGGTTCGAAACACGATGTGCTTCGATTTACTTTGCCGGCCCTTGGCCTGATGTGTATTCTCGCATAAAAGTACAAATCCCCCAGGACGCAAGACACGGCGAAGCTCACCGATCACCGCGGATAGCATACAGTCCGGTATGTGTTGTAGCACCAGACACATCCATAACACGTCAAACTCACCACGCGCGAACGGGAGTGGCCCGCCGGGCGTGATCCGCGCCAGCGTGATACCTGAGGACTCGCTCGCCAATCGCAGCATTTCGGAGGAGACGTCGACAGCAGCGACGCGAAACCCTTGCCCACGCAATCGCCCGGCAAAACGCCCGGCCCCACAACCAAAATCCAACAAAGTTACATGATCTACACCGGTGTGCTGATCAAGGGCGTAAGGAGAAAGACGTTCCCACAAAGCTCGCGTTTCTCTTTCGAACCGCTCTTTATTCCAGCGGATGTGCCCAACGGCCCGATCTCCTAAACGCCGCGCACGCCGGTCCCACGCCTCGACTAAATTCCGCAAGATAACGGCTTCTTGCACGCGGCGCAAATCTCTCACCGCATCGAGAAGCCGGCCCACCCGGTCTGCCCAGGTATGGTTCCGCCAGGTGTGATCCTCTGCCGCGTCTCGCATACGGGTGCGCTCGGTATCGTCGGCCAACAGCCGGCGCACGACCCTCACACACTCCTCAGGGCTTTTAAAGCTGGCCACGGTCCCGGCAGGGTAATAGTTCTCCAGACCGGGATAGGCCTCCGCAATCACACACGCGCCCGCGCCGCACGAATTGAACAGGCGGTTACTGGTATAATTGGGCGTGATTGCACTGTTAGAAACCGATAGGACCGTCTTTGCCTGGCGATTGACCGCCGCCGCCCGTATTCCCCAAACAGCCGAACGCGCCCGCAAACCCAAGCCCCGCCACCCGGTGCCAAACACATGCACGTCAAAGTAACGGCCCAAGGCCTCAAGTACGGCCTTCCGATTGCCCGTGGCCCTGGCTTTTCCAAGGAACACGACATCCGGTCCCACGTCAGGCCCAACTCTTGTCAACGGCCTCCGTCCGGGTCCCCGATCACCATCCACCTTGGCCCCGGGCAGCAGCGTGAGGGCACGCGTGCCGTTCAGCGAGACCTGGCCTTCCAAGCCGGACTCTGGCACACACACCAAATCGACCCATTGCACCGCCGACTGCAGCCAGCCAAGAAGCAAGTCGCACCGATCGTGATGCCAAAGCACAACCGGCGCGGCGGTCAGTTTGCGAATCGATGCCAAAAGCGGCGGCGGCGCTTTGCTCGCCAGGATAAAGTCGTGTGGTTGATCGAGGATCTGGCGCACCGCCGGCCATGGCGTATCAAAAAAGGCCATCTCGACCTGGTACCCGTGCATCCAGAGTGCGTCAGCCCAGTATTCCTCAGACCGTCGCCAGGCAGGCTTTGGTCGGGAGCGGAAAACGACCACGCGCGGGCGGGGTTCGCACAGCAGCAATTCGCGCATGCGCAGGACGAATCGGTGCTGGCGGCTAGCTAATTCAGACGGGGCCGGGCACGTGATCCGCTGGCGCAGGGTACGATCCGTGGCAAAGCGAATCATCGCATCAGCGAGAGCGCCGGGGGGGCATTCCCAGTGTGGAGCCAAGCGCATGGTTCCGACTCTCTGTGCCGGCACGCGCAGGCCATTGTGCCCGTGCTCCACGAACTCGTTCATCGGCCAGCCATCGGTGGCTATAGCTGGGACGCCGGCATGGAGCGCCTCCAGCAGCGAAAGTCCCAGCCCCTCCCAGCGAGAAGGGTACAAGACGGCATCGGCGCGCTCGTGCAGCGCACGCAGGTCGGCGCGACTCATCATACCCTCGATCACTTCCAGGCCGGGAATGTCAACAAGATCGGATGGCGCGTACCCGGCCAGCGGCTTGATCGTCTTGACGATGAGGCGCACATCGTCGATCTCTTGACGCACGATGGCGAACGCACGCAGCGCAATGTCGACGCCTCGCCGGTTGTGCCACCCCCCTAGTCCGGCATTGACCAGGAAGGTCGTCCCACCACCCTGCCGAACCTCCCGGTCGCGCCGCACGGGATCGGGGATCGACCATGGTACCAATTCACACACCACCCCCGCCTGCCGAAGTGTTTCCGCCACCTGCGCCGTCTGCGCCCACACCTCGCAATCCAATCGCTGCACCTCAGAGACCCAGCGCTCGGTGCTGCCCTCAAAGGTCGCCCAATCGAGGTTGGGGATATAGATCACCCGCACGCCACGCCGACGCGCCATAGAGAACACCGACGGCAGCAACTTTTCACATACGATCACGACATCCAGGTTCTGCAGCCAATCGACAAAGGGCGTCCCTGACAAGACTGCAGACGGACAATCGGCTTTCGGCGAGCTGGCCCTGCCACGCCGCGGCGCGCGCTCTATAATCCGATAGTCCGGAGTGGCAAACAGGGAAACCGCCTCGGGACGGCGCCCGCACGGACGTACAGGGTCCTGCTCCAGTGCCCAGAGTATCGTCTCGGCGTAACGCCATATCCCGTGACGAGGATCGTTCTTGGCCAGGATGCCGATGCGGGCAGACGTATGCCGCTCTGATTTAGCCAACGATGCCCCCCCACCCGGTGGTGTTGCGCTGGAGGATGGTCGACCGGGACTTGACGATTTCGTGATTTCGCCGCCAGGCCTGCTGCGCCTGTGCGATCTCCCCGGACCGGGTCAAGATGGCGTACTTGCGCGGGTGCCACTGGTGCAGCATCGCCGTCTGATCCTCGATCCACACCACCTGCAGACCGGCCAAGCGCGCCCGGTTGACCATGTCGCCGTCCATCGCACCCCACCACACCAGATCCTCATCGTACCCCCGCACCTCGAAAAAGAACTCGCGCCCGGCTGCCTGGATGCCACCTGTGCCAGCGCGATGCCTGGGCGTGGTCAACGCGCGCAGACGGTTGAACGCACTCAATAGCGCCGCCGGATCTTGCGGCAACCGCGCGCTCTGCGGCAGATCGAGGCTTTGACACAGCACCAACGCCGGCGGTCGCTGTCTCAGACGCTCCAAAACCGCGGACAGGAAATCAGGAGCCAGGATCATGTCTGCGTCCATCGTCATGACAAAATCGACCCCAGGAGTAACAATACGGATACCGTGGTTGAGGGCAAAAGGTTTGTTCCACGCCTGCTTGGGATTGCCGACGGTAATCAAGGTGACTCCGATCTCAGCACACAGCACCTCAAGTTCCCGGTCAATCTCCGAGCGGCTGCCGTGGCTCACCACCAGGACCTGTGCCGGTCGCCCCGCCGACTGCCAGTCGAGGCTCCACAGTGCGTTGCGCAATCGTTGCCCCGCCCGATCGCGCACAGGGATGACCACCGCCAAAGGCACCGTGCCAGCGCTGAGTGCGGGCTGAATGGTGGGATGCTTATCTCCCTTATGCGTGCTCGCACCGCCCCCCTTCAATCTCCCCCGTTTCGCAGAGGGGAGGTCGGAGACGGCCACTTTGCGCGACGTAGGGCAAGTTGGCGACTTGCCCCACACATCTTCGAGGCCGCACAGAGATAGGAGGTCCAACCGTTTCAGCAACGCCCCCCACTCGCGACGGTCCCGCTCCCGGTCCAACCGCAGGTCATAATCGCCGCGCTGAAAAGCCGGAAAATGTCCGCCCTCGATCGCCCGAGCCAGCGCGGGCGCCCACTGCGGGAAAGGCGCGCCGTGGTGCCAGGCGTGTAGGTGCCAGCTATCCACGTCGCCAAGGTTGCCCCGAAATGCACCGTGCCGCTGAAGCGCAGCGCCGATACACTGCTCCAAGGGCGCACATCCCCGCGCCGTCGTGACAGGCAACAGCCGTCCGCGCAGCTTTCGACGGTCGCACAGGAAATAGCGCGTCGTCGCCGTGCGAAAACGCCACAGATCGAGCTTTGCATCCCACGTCGCGCGCCGGGCGTTTCGCAAGCCAAGGCCTCTACCGGGAGGGCCCACAGGCGGTCCCGGATGGACCATCATCAGCCACAACCGCTCATCGCGCGCCATGCACGCCAGAGCCTGCTCGATCCAGCTCGCCTGCCCGGCGTGAAAGAAAACGTCCGCGTCCATCTGCAGCACGTAATCGGTGGACATCGACTCCAGGCCAAAGAGCGTGGCATAGATCGGGCCGCCCGTCGCCGCGTGGGTGGGCACACGGCGCGCATCTCTGGCAAAGTAGCGCTCCATAGTCTCGCGGACCTGCCGTGGCGCGCCGTCCGCGAAGCGGACGCTATCTACCTCGCGGACCGCGTCCACGATATCGTCTGCCAGGAGCCGCTCCAGGACGCGATCCAGCTCCGCATCGCTCGCCCGAGGACGAGCGCCGTACTTGCCCGTGAACGCCGGGAGGCGCTCGACCACGATCAGACGCTCGACAAATGGATACCGTGCCTGCGCGATCATGTGGGGCACCAGCGTTTCCAAGAAAGACGCATCCATCACGGTGGCCTTGATCATCACTCCCACCGCCGGCCGCTCCTCCATCGCCGGTGCGGCACGTTCCGGCGCGGCCTGCACCCGCAGCCGGGGTACCTTCTTTGGCCGGGTCTCGTCTCCACCACGCAGGCGTGCGCGCAGCGCCTGCAGCGCGTCGCCGGTATCCCCCCAGGCCTCTGGGCCAATCACCCTCTCGAGCACAGACAGCGGCTCGGAAAACCGCTTGCGCTTGGCCGGGTTGCTGAGGTTCTCCCAGTGGCAGAGCCAAAAGAACATGGCCTCGTGTTTCAGAGCGACCGCTTTTCCCCCGTGCCGGGTAGCCAATTCCTGCATCCAGCGCGTGTCGCTGGCCTGCCGCAGTTTTTCGTCAAAGGGTAGCGACAGAGCCACCTCCCGCCTGAACCCGGCGCTGTTAAACACGATCTGCCGCTGCGGCGCGCGGTACGGCTCACAGCCTTTCCCTGCCAGGTCCACAAACCAGCCGCGGCGCGATCCAGCGTAGGGCGCGCCGCCCTGCAGCGCCTCGACCAGCCAGGTTAGCTTGTCGGGATGCTGCCAGTCGTCGTCATCGAACCAGGTGACGATATCGCCGCGCGCCTCCCGCAGCCCCAGGTTGCGCTTCCGGGCCACCCCCGTGCCCGGCGGGGCGGTCACCACGCGCACGTCCCCGCGCCCATCCACGCTGAACGGCTCCGGGGAGCTATCGACGATCAGCAGCTCGCGCCGGAACCAATGCTGCCGGTCAAAGTTCCACAGCAGCCACGGCATAAAGGCCGGCCGGCCTTCAGTCACACAGATGCAGCTAACGAGCGTCTTCACCTCATCTGACATGGGGCGCACCTAGACATCTTCTTAATCGAGATCTTGGACAATCAGGTAAGATTATCCAGCGCCTGGTTTTGCAGGCGGCAGTTTCAGCGAAGTGCCGCTGAAACTGCTTGCCTAGCGCACGTGGCGCGCTAGACCCTTTCTCGCCCCGTGCGAAAGGCCCTAGTCCTCACAGTTCAAGTCAACGTCGAAATGGAACGGATCCAGGGCATCGCTGGCATCCTGGGCCGCCTGGCGGCGGGCGTCCTCTTCCGCCTCAAACATCGCGCGAATGGCGCTGTCAAACTCGCTGCGGCAGAGCGTCAGGTCAAATGGGCGGCGGGTTGTGCCGTTGTAGCCTCTGAAAGCATCCACGTGATCCTGCTCGTGCGGCGACAGCACATTATCGATTGCGTCCTGCACGCGCCCCTGCTGGCATGGTGTCAGGTCCGGGTAATCGGCCACGCTCGGCAACGTGACGCGCGTGGTGACGTGGTAGGTGGCTACCAGGACGCCCGTCACGTGGACACAATCCCCACCCGTGCAGCCCTCGCACGTGCTTGCCGGTCGCACCCTCGTTCTCTCGGTGCGAAAGCTCCCGCCATCAAAGTCGGCATCGGTGCGGCCCTCCAGGCGCAAAGACCCGGGGTTGTTAAATACCGTAACGTGTTCGCGTGTCCCCTCACCCTGGGCGACCGGGCCGGGCTGGCTAATTTGAGCCTGCGTTTCATCCTCACGCGTCTCTTGCAAAGACATCACCGGGCCAGCCGAGTAGAACGCACCTAGCCGCTGGTCCGCAGAGCGTGCCACACTGCCCTCCCCTGTTGGCTCGTGCCTCTTCTCATCTTCGAGATACCTCGTTCTTTTTCGCCTGGCCCGCTTTCTCATACCCACCATCTCCTCCGTCAATGACCGGGATCAGCGCGACGAGTGCCCAAGCCTGCTCATGAGCTGCGAAAGAACGTCTTCCGCCGTGGCTGTTTCATCCAGTGAAAGCTCTTCTCGAAGTCGCAAGATCATATCCTTGACCTCGGGAGGCGGCTCGCCACCGTTCTTCTGCCAAAGAGCGCCAAGCAGCTTTGGAAGAACATCGTCTCCAAGGTCGCCCAGAACCCGCGAGGCGGCTTCCAGGGTATCTGAGCTAGGAGCATTGGGCGGCGACGCGCCTTGATACCGGATAGCATCCTCGATCAGGCGCTCTGCCATCTCAGAGTCTATGTCGCCACGCCGCTCGGCCGCTCGCAGCGCCTTGAGCACGATGGGCACCATCGTCTCCAAAAGGCCTCTCATTTCCGGAGGCAAATCGCCCCACTGGCTTTGCGCTCCCTTCAGTTCAGTGGGCCTGTCGCGCACACCGTCCAGCATTTCCTCGGCGCCGGGAGCCTTCTCACTCATCGCCATCTTCACCAGCAAATCGAGCCACCGCGTCAACTCGTCGGGTGAATAATCGGCTGACTCGCCAGGCAGTCCGGATAGCGCCTTCTGCATCGCTGCCAACAACGCATCATCGGAGTCTTGCAAATCATCAACTGCCCCGGTCGTAGCATCAAATCCTCGATCATAGTCCTTGTCAAACAGGGCGCCTTCCAAATCAGCGCCGGCAAACACGGTATCGTCCAGTATCGCACCTCTAAAGTCAGCACTGTGAAATCGACCATTTGACAGGTCGGCGCCGCGCAGATCAGCACCGCGAAAGTCGGCCTCATCCAGCTTGGCACCGACGAGCCGAGCCCCGCTGAGATCGGCACCACGGAACCCGACGCCGTCCCCTTGAGCTTCATCGAGCCTGGCCTCACGTAGCACGGCCCGTTCGAAGGAGGTTTCTGTAAGTCGAGTGCCACGCAGACTGGCACGCGTGAAATCGGCCCCCTTGGCGGAACTATCTTCGAGGCGTGCGCCATCGAATCGTGCTCCTGAAGCGAGCGCGTCGTCGAGCACACACACGCGAGCAGTGGCGTTGGACCAATCGGATTCTTCGATATGCGCATGCTGGAAGTGGCAACTTCCCAAACGCGCTGCACAGAATCTCGCGCAACGCAGGTCTGCTTCCTGAAGATACAGCCGATCTGCACCAAGGTCAGAAAGATCCTCCCCCACGAGTTTCATACCCGTCAGGTCAAGGTCTCTCGCACGTTCGCCAATTTTGATCAACCGTCTGAGTTCATCTGCCTGCACATGTTTGATGCCGGCCCCAGTCTCGTATTTTTTCATCATCGCCTCTTGGTTGGCAAGTAGTCACCACCAAACGCCAAAGCTTCTATCCGTGGTCATACTTCTCGAACAAGTCAAGCAATGTAGCATTGTTACCATGCGCAACAATCTTTGCATATTCCTTCACAGAAATACCCCCCTTGTTACTCTGATGCATATCTGCTCCCCGAGATAGCAGAAGATCAATTGCCTCGAGATTGTAGGGTTTTTTTAGTAGGAGTTCACGGAGCGGCGTAATTCCATCGCCATTCACGGGGTCGACTTTGGCACCAGCGTCCAGTAGAGATCGCATCGCTTCAATGTTTTTCGCTCTCGCTGCGTAATACAGAGGAGTGTTCCCATAACGATCCTTGGCATTTATTGGTATGCCGCTTTCAATCAAATGACGGATCATGCGCGGGTCTGCTGTCTTGGACACCGAGACCAATGCTCTATGCAAAAAATTCCATTTGTCTGGTTCGGTAACCACGGTGACATCCACAGAATGTTGACGGACAAGAATGTCAAATTGCTCTGTGTCACCGCTAAATATTGCCATCATAATGTCACGGTACATGTTTTACCTCAGTTATAAATTGAAGAAATCTATCATGTCATCCATAATATGATCATAGGGCTCTAGCCCTGGCATCTCATCACGGTGGCTTAGGTTGACTTCTGCTTCCTCAACCTGGAAAAATTCGGGCCGAGAATTTACATAATCGTTGAGTTGCTCCTGGGTCAGGCCTAACTCCTCTCCAGCCGCGACAATCCTGCGGTTTTCGTGACCGTAAGTATGGCCATAGTGTGGGTCTTGTATGACGTTTCCATCAGCGTCAACGAATTCGCCGTGTTCGTTCGTCGGAGCACTGGCCTCAATCGTGTCCCTGGTTTCCTGTCGTAGTGCCGGCCGTTCAAGCAACTCACCGGCGCGAGATGGGGGCGCATTGGGATCATCAAACAGACCACCAGGCGGCCTTTCTTCTGGCAGGACTTGAGCGGGGTCCTCTTCTAGCGATGCACGACGCGCTGCTCGCTCGCGCTCTCCTCTCAAAGCCCCCGCCTCGCGTTCCGCCCGCGTCGATGTCCTGGACCCTTGCCGGTTCATTCCCGTACGAACGTCGTCCGCATAAATAGTGGGTTCACTTTGCTCCGTCGAAGACGGTGGTCGAGTTTCTTCACCTAAGAATTCTCGGATTTCTTCGCTGGTCGAACCCCTCCTTGGTGTACGTGATGGACGTGGTGGCATGTCCGGCGTTGATGGTTCCTGTACTGGGCGACCACCTCCTCGACTAGGTCTTGTGACAACTTCGGGAGTGGAAACCGGATGTTCGACTACCCCTTCGGGACCTGCAGTTACAGTACCCGAACGCTTGGGGGGCGTGGGCGTGGGCTCGGGTGCCTCCGTCGGCGTCGGTGTGGGTTCGGGTGCCTCCGTCGGCGTCGGCGTGGGTTCGGGCG
>JAFGED010000344.1 GCA_016931785.1 Anaerolineae bacterium | reverse complement strand
TAGCCATAGACCAGGAGCTCGCCATCTGCCTCAGGCACGTAAACGAGGCTCCCCCCGACGGCTTCTCCGACCTCCAGGCCCCCTTCCAGGTTCTCCTCCAGCCAGGGGCGCAGGGTAAAATCGGTCTCCGGCTCATAGGCGATGATGAACATCTCGGGCACCGAACAGCAAGTGGCCCCACGCAGGGTGGAAAGGTAAAGCTGGGGTGAGATAGCCTCCACCCCGTCTACCTTGGCAATCTCGTCCACCACCGTATCGGGCATCCAGCAGTGAACGGGGATACCCATCAAAAGCGCGCTCTCCAAGCGTTGTTCATGCCCTTCGGGGATGACGATGATGTCTGCTCCCAGCCGATCCAAGGCCAGACGCAGGCTGTCGTTAGCCCCCCCGATGATCAACGTGGCCGAGACGACAAAGGCAGCCATCAGGGTGGCGCAGAGGAAAACCATCCAACTCCGGAAAGAGTTGCCGGATATATTGCGAGCGGCAAGTCGAATCAGGTTCATTATCACTATTCCCGCATGGCCAACGCAGGCTCCTGTCGGCTGAGCCTCGAGGCCGGTATCCAGGCCGCCACCGTAACACTCACCAAGGCGAACGCCAACCCGGCTGCCACCAAGGTTAAAAGCAGCAACGGCGGCGGCAACGTAATCTGGATATTCACGGCATGCGCGATCTGCTCCTGGAAAAGGCCCGCAACCAGAACGATAAGGCCTACGCCAGTCGCGCCACCCGAGAGAGCCAGAGCAACACCCTCCAGCAGCAGCATCCTCAAGACCAAAGGCTCTGTAGCCCCCAGCGCCCGCAGCATGGCGATCTCGCGGCGGCGCTCGTTGGCCGCCAGCGAAAAGACCAGCCCCATAAAGAGCGTAGCCAACACCCAGGTCAATCCCGCCAGAAGGAGTACGATACGCAGCAACCCGACCATCTGGCCGCGCTGTGTCTGGAAAAAGCCCGTGCTCTCGATTGGTACTACACTAGGCACCTGTTCGAGAATACGCACCGCCACCTCGTGGGGGTCGCTACCCAGCCGCACCTTAACCATGGCCGTCGAAATGCTCGCGGGCGCGATTTCAAAGGCGGGCCTGGGCTGACTCTGAACTTGTTCCAGTATAGCTTGTGCCGTGTCAAAGCTGACGAAAAGCACCTGGTCCACATCTCCCCCCGTTTCCTCCAGGGTGCGCACCAGCTTCAGCGGGTAGCCATAGACCTGGATGTTCTGACCGTCACCGGGATCGAACACGGCGGCCCCGCCCACGGCCTCCCCTAAACGCAGATTGCCGATGGGATCGTGCTCCAGCCAGGGCTCTAGAACGAAATCGGTGACCGGATCATAGGCCACCAGGTACATCTCCGGCAGTGAACAAAACGGGCTATCGGCCAACGTAGATAGATAAAGCTGAGGCGAGACAATCTCCACGCCCGGCACCGCCGCGATCCGATCCATGTAAGCCCGAGGCATCCACCGGTCTGTCATCATGCCTACCAGATGGGCACCGTCGAAATCCTGAGACATGGTGCCCCAAGGAATGACGATGATATCGGCCCCCATGCGGCTAAGGTTACGCCGCAGCTCGGCCTCTGCGTCTCGGACGACCAGTGTCGCCGACAAGCTGAGACCAGCTACCAGGGCGGCACAGAGAAAAATAGCCCCACTCCGAAACATGTTACCGAGGATGTTCCTCGATACCAGCCGGCGTAATCTCACTCCAGGTCCTTCTCCTTGCCCCACGAGGCGATAACAACTCCCAGGCTAGCCCCTATCACCAGGACTCCCGCCAGAATCTCCGCTGGCTTCATGATGGAGAGACACGACATATCAGGATTCGCACAGACGCCAATAAGCAGCGTGGGCAGCAAGATAGCCACGACCCCAAAGATCATGCCGGTGATGCCGAGAACCCGGCGCGATTCTTTGCGCCGGCTCAAGATCATCATCAGCCCCACAGGAGCCAGGGGCAGGCTCAAGCCTAGCTCGGCCAGGCCCGTCCAGTGGCACTTCATGGGGACCTGCTTGCCGCTCTCCAAAGTCAACGCCCTGCCTGCCGACTGACAATCCGTGAACATCGGCACGACCGCCAAGACCACCGCCAAAACTATGATTGCTACTCCTGCGATTTTCATCTCTTGTCTCCTTTTTTCGATAATGTGACTTGGTTTTTCTGCCTGCATATCAACTCAGGCGGCTATGCAGTGCGCCGTATTGGCGCGCTGCGCAGTCGGCAAAACGGGCTCGACCAGGCGAATTATTTCTCTCGCCGTTACCAGGGGACGACGTGCTCCAGCTCGTAATTGCCAATGGCAATCGTCACCGGGCGCCCGGACTCGAGCGCTCCCCCAGTATTGCGATACAGAACATAATACGTTCTACCGGGCTCAACCCGGTGGTTGTGCAGCCCCATAATCGTCACGTCTACGACCTCGCCCGTGTCCTCGCTGACGAGCATGGGGGCCGTCTCTGTATAGTGCCCAAAGTTGGCGGCCTTGTCTTCATCGATGACGCGGTAACGAAGCTCCACCATGCCTCCCTCGGCAGTGATCGCCAGGAAGGTAAACCGCACGCCAAACTTTTCCTCGATCTCTTTACTTACAGGCATGGTGCCGGGAACCCACTCCTGCCGGGATATTGCGAGGAGGCGCCATCCAAAAATGGCTCCGGCGATCAACATGCCTCCCAACACGACCCCCAACACGTGATTGAGCGTCATCCCCAGCGGTCCGTGCCATTTTCTAGCGGCTGAAATTGTTTTTCCGATCATAGCTTTACCTCACCTCACTGCATTCTGTAAAGATCTGGGCGGCCGGGGTCCTGAGCGACACAGCCAGAACCCCGGCTGCTCGTGCAACTATGGCTCCTGCAGAACCAACGGCAGATAGATGTACACGGTCCGGCTCGACTCGAAGCTGTCAAAGCATTCGATACCCGAAGCTGTCGGGTCGAAATTGGCCGACGGGCCAAGGCGTACCTCGTAAACTCGGTAAGCACTCGTATCCAGGAAGTCTAGTTCCTCTACAACGATGCCGTCGATAGAGAACGAGAGCTGGGACGCCGGTCCCGATGTCCAGGCGATGCCAAGCTTGTGAGGCGCGTCGCTGATCTCGTGCCACTCGGTGTACACCCGTACGCCGCCTGACAACGCCCAGGCACGCACCTCATACCCACCGCCGCTATCGGACCTTTCCACCTGGATGCCAAAGATCGGGGCGCCCCTGTAGAGCCCGGTAAAGATATCGTGATGTCCGGTGCCGATGTCTGCGCCGTTCGGGTCGAAGTAGAAGCTGGCCCTATAGTCGCTTTCACCAGCGGGCATAATGCTGCTGACATAGGCCGGAGAGCCACCGCTGATATCTGCTTGCAGCCCCAGCCCACCCTCGACGGATGCACCCGACGATACAGTCACGGCACCCACAGAATTGCTCCATAGGCCGAGGGCTCCGGTCTCAAAGCCATCCGCCAGGACCATCGCGCCGCCGTTGCCCTGCACCTCCAGTGTGATCGATACGTCAGGGCCCCAGTTGCCGACACTATCTCGGGCGCGCATGTACACCTGGTAGGTGCCATTGGCCCACAAGCCGATCTGGACCCGAGCCGTGAGGGCTTCTACCGGACTGTTGTAGGCGCCATCCTGGGCTTGTACGGCCACGCCATTGCCCTGACCAGGGTCGACATCCACATAGTACTCGGCTGCCGCCACGTTCGACAGGGCCAGTGGATCACTGGCGTTCCCTGTGAGCGTCGCCCACATGGCGCCGCCCGTGGGATTGGGCGATACGGTCATCGACGTGATATCCGGCCCCGTGCCGTCGGTCGTACCCCGATCGATGGTCATGATGGCACTCCCCACAGCTCCCCAGTTACCTGCCGCATCTAGGCCGCGAGCGTACACCATATGCTGCCCCTGGGAAAGGAAGAGGAAAGCAGAGATTGGAATGTCAAAGTAGACGCGCTCGCCCACTTCGTCGAACAGACCATCCGACGGGAAGAGGGCAAAGCCGGTGCCCGCCGGGCCGACGCTGTCGATGAATGCCTCGGCGTTGGCCAGAGGCGACTGGATGCCGGCCGCCAGGGTATCGGTGATGTAGCCCTCCAGCCGCACGTGGGTCACCGGCGGCGCGCCTGATAGATCGAGCGTGTTCGGCGACAGGGTAAGAACGGCTGCCTGCGGTCCAGTGCGGTCAAGAGAGAGGTCGATAGTACCCGCCTCGCCCCAGTTGCCAAAGGAATCCTGAGCCGTGACCGAGATGGTGTGTATGCCCTCAGGCAGTGACGCCAGCAGCGGTACCGAGATACTG
>JAFGED010000042.1 GCA_016931785.1 Anaerolineae bacterium | reverse complement strand
GTTCCTCAGCACCAGCGGCAGATAGACTTTGGTTGGGACGACCAAGAAGACGTAGGCGCTGATCGCGCCGGGGATGGGACTGGAGCCGAAGCCGGTGTTGATCGAGGTAGCCTCCTGCCCATCGGTGGCGTAGGCGTAGAGGATGTGGACGCCAGGCTGCTGCGGGGGGATCGTGGCGCGCCACTGGCCGTCGCTCTGGACAGCCGGGCGCCACGCGCCCTGCCAGGTATCCACCTGGTAATAGACCCCCTGCACGGGCGGCGCGGTGGGCGCGTAGGCGCTGGTGGCGGTGAAGGTGAAGATGAGGTTGAGAGCATCGCTAGCGTGGCCCGGAAGGGGTGAGATAGCTACGGTGAGCGGCATGGGCTGCACGTCCTGTTCCGTGATCACCGTTACGTTGTTGCCATGGTAGTTAGCCACGTAGACCCGGTTGGTGACCGGGTTGACCGCCGCGTCATGGGACCCTCCTCCGGTGGGAACGGTAGTTGACGTATTGGTGGCTCCATCAATTACCGTCGCCACATCAGGACTGCTGTCGAGATTTGCGACGTAGATCTTATTTGTGACCGGGTTGACTACAGCGTAAACAGGATTCGTTCCAACGGAAACAGTGATCGTCTGGTTGGTGGCCCCATCAATCACCGTCACATTGTGGTCGTGAATGTTGACAACATAGATCATATTCGTGATCGGGTTGACCGCCACAGACCTAGGGCTCTGCCCAGCGGGAACAGTAGTCGTTATACCGGTGGCTCCATCAATCACGGTCACATTATTGCTCCCTGCGTTGACGACGTAAATCTTGTTCGTGATCGGGTTAACCGCTACGGCAGAGGGGCCGTCTCCGACAGTGATCGTGGCTGTGACGCCGGTACCCCCGTCAATCACTGTCACGCTGTCACTGCCATAGTTAGCGACGTAGGTTTTGTTGGTGACCGAGTTGACTGCCTCGGCAAATGGATTCAGCTCTGCGCTGACAGTGGATGTGAGATTGGTCGCCCCATCAACCACCGTCACGTTGGCGCTGCCCCAGTTAGCGACGTAGATCATATTGGTGACCGGGTTGACGGCTACGTAGCGAGGTTGTAACCCAGCATTGATGGTGATAGTGAGGTTGGTAGTGCCATCAATCACCGTGACAGTATCGCTGCCCTGATTGGCAACGTAGATCTTATTCGTGATCGGGTTGACCGCCACAGCGCTAGGGTTTATCCCAACGCCGACAGCAGTCGTGCCGTTGGTCGCCCCGTTGATTACCGTCACATTGGCGCTGTCATAGTTAACGACATATATCTTGTTCGTGACCGGATTGACCGCCACACCGCGACCATCACCGCCGGGATTTGTCCCGGCCCCGACCGTGGTCGTGGTATAGGCTGTGCCGTCGATCACCGTCACGTTGGCGCTGATATAGTTGGCAACATAGACTTTATTGGTGACAGGGTTGACCGCCATGCCCCGGGGTTCTGTCCCGGCGGTGATGGTGGCCGTGATACCGGTGGCACCGCCAATTCTCGTTACGCTGGCATCGTTATAGTGGGCGACGTAGATCCAATTCGTGACCGGGTTGACCACGACGGAAATAGTGGCCGCACCAACAGCGACGGCGGTCGTAAGATCGGTTGCTCCATCAATCACCGTCACATCGTTGCTGCCCCAGTTGGCGACGTAGACCTTGTTCGTGACTGGATTGACCGCCACAGCACAGGGATTTATTCCGGCATCTACAGTAGTGGTAAGGTTGGTCGCCCCATCAATCACCGTCACGTTGGCGTTGTCACGGTTGGGGACATAGATCCGGTTAGTGGCCGGGTTGACCGCCACAGCCTGAGGAGACGTTCCAACGGTGACGGTGATGGTGGTATTGTTTGCCCCGTCGATCATCGTCACGTTAGCGCTACCCTCGTTGGCGACGTAAACCTTGTTCGTGACCGAGTTGAGCGCCACGGCGCGCGGGTTCATTCCGGCACCGACAGTGGCCGTGAGGTGAGTAGCCCCGTCAATCACCGTTACATTGTGGCTGTTGAGATTAGCGACGTAGACCTTGTTCGTGACTGAATTGACTGCCACGGCAACGGGGCTCGACCCGGTGGTGACAGTGGTCGTGATCCCCGTCGCCCCGTCAATCACCGTCACATTGTTGCCGCCCCGGTTGGCGACGTAGACCTGGTTGGTGACCGGATTGACCGCCACAGCCCAGGGATTCTTCCCGACGCCGATAGTAGTCGTGAGGTTGGTGGCCCCGTCAATCACCGTCGCGGTGTTGCTGGTGTAGTTGGCAACATAGACCCTGTTCGTGACCGGATTGACCGCCACGCTCTTCGGGTTCGTCCCTACGGGGATAGGCGGCAGGGCGGTCTCGGCGTGGGCGGGCTGTAGCGGCGGCGATGTTGCCTCTGCCAAGCCGGGCCGTGCCCCGCCCGGCGCAAGCAGCGTCAACAGCAACATCGGAATCACTACCCTCTTGAGCGCTTTCATCCCTCTCCCGAAATCACCAAGTCAAAAAAAACCTCCGAGGTCGCGCGAATCGTTCGGCTGAGTTCACAGTGAAACCTGCGGTCGCCTGAAACCTCGGAGGTCTGGCGCTGAGACGGCCACTCAGCGCTTGGCTTTTCCCTGCTTTTACACCGGTTGACAGGTGGCGTGGAGATACGCGAAATCGCCGCGCGGCGGGGCGAGGTCGATGACCTCGATAACCTCGAACAGAGCGCCGCCCAGAGTCACCTGATCGCCAACCTGCGGCGGCTCATCCTGGTTGATGATTTCTCCCGGATGCGGCTGACCGACGACGACGTAGCTGACCTTGTAGATCATGCCCCGCCTCCCGAAAGCCCCATCTGCAGGTTGCGGTGGCGCAGCTTGAACGACAGGTCGGCGGCGATGTTACGCATCACCAAGTAGCCGATATCGTGGTCACCCTCGCACAACTCCAAAAAAGCCTGGCGCGAGATGGCAAAGAGCATGGTGCTATCCTCCGCACAACGCACCGTCGCCGAGCGCGCCCCGCGATCGATCAACCCCATCTCGCCAAACACCTGCCCACGCCCCAGACGCACGATGGGGTTCACCTGGAGCCGTCCCGGCACGTCGGGCACCACCCCCTGGTACACCTCGACTTCGACCATGCCGCTGCACACGACGTAAACCTCGTCCGAGGGATCGCCTTCCAGGATGATGATGTCGCGCGCGTTGTAGACCTTCTCCTGCCCCAAGGTAGCGATCTGCTTGATTTGCCCGGGTGTGAGTTCGGCAAACAGCTCGATGTGTCGCAGCAATTCGGAAACTGACATGCTTTCCTCCTCCAGTCTACAAGCACCTGATTTTTGACAAAATCCCGACCGCACCAATGATATTTTACCACAAAACCGGTGCTTTTGGCGAATCGCGCAAATGCGTTGCATTGGTGTAACGTATCATCTCAATAATCCGGGGGCGGGGGGTTCGAGGGCGGCGATACTTCGGCTTCGCCCCTCGACTTGCTCGGGGGGCGCCTCAGGAAAGGCGCCGCCCTCGCCCCCCCCCATCTCTCCCTTTTTTGAGCGAGGGCCACTGCTCGGGCGAACAGCCTGAGTAGATACGCATTGGTATTTTTCCCCTTCCTCTGATACAATCGGATCATCCGCAGCAGGAGGCAGCACAGTGGACAGAATCTTTTATCCCAACGGCGTCGCCGTCATCGGCGCCTCGGATAGGCCCGATAACCTGGGCGCCAACATCGTCGCCAACCTCTTGGAGTTTGACTACAGAGGCGATATATACGCCGTGGGCTTGCGCGAGGGGCAAGTACACGGCATCCCCATCCTCACCTCGGTGGAAGCCCTGCCTGATGGGGTCGATCTGGCCGTGATCCTGACGCCGGCGGCGACAGTGCCCGACCTGATGGAGGCCTGTGGGAAAAAAGGCATCCGCCGGGCGG
Source organism: Anaerolineae bacterium (assembly GCA_016931785.1). Classification (GTDB taxonomy): domain Bacteria; phylum Chloroflexota; class Anaerolineae; order B4-G1; family B4-G1; genus JAFGED01. The sequence goes on along the minus strand of JAFGED010000042.1, from coordinate 11,410 downwards.
TGATCGAATCGGGCGGGTTTTCCGAGTTCTCGGAGGAAGGGCGCGAACTAGAGGAGCAGGTCTGCGAGGCGGCGAGCCGCTGGGGGATGCGCTTCGTCGGCCCCAACTGCATCAGCGTGGTCAACATGGAGAACGGGCTCTGCCTGCCCTTTGTCCCATTCGAGCGGCGGTCCTTCAAGCGCGGGCCCGTCTCGGTGCTGGCGCAGAGTGGGGGTATCTCGATTACCTACCTGCTGATGCTCAGCGAGGCCGGACTGGGGGTCAACAAGGTCGTCAGCATAGGCAACAAGGCCAACCTGGACGAGGTGGATTACCTATCCTTCCTGCTGCAGGATCCCGGCACAGAGGTGATCATCCTCTACCTGGAGAGCATCGAGGAGGGCCGCCGGCTGATCGAGCTAGCCGCTACGTCGCCAAAACCGGTCATCGTGCACAAGACGAACATCAGCCGCGCCAGCGCCGAGGTGGCTTTTTCGCACACGGGGGCGCTGGCCAACGACGACGTGATCGTCACCGCCGCCCTGCGGCAGTCGCGCATCGCCCGAGCCGCCAGTTTTTCCGATGCGGTGCGGCTGGCGCAGGGGTTCACGCTGCCGCCTGTGCGAGGCAGAAACTTGGTCGTCCTCTCGCGCACCGGGGGGCACGCGGTAGTAGCCGCCGACGCTGCCGAGGAAAACAACTTTCGCCTGATGCCCATCTCCGAAGACGTCCTCGACGACGTGCGCAGCCTGCTGCGGGCCGACGTCATCACCCTGACCAACCCGCTCGACCTAGGGGCGATCTTTGATTTTAGCCTGTACGGGCGCATCGTCGAAAAGTGCTTGAACGTCCTCGATCCCGATGCCGTGTTGGTCGTTCACACCTACAACTCTGGCGCAGAGACCGAGAGCTCGCACCGCCTGGCCCAACAGCTAGGAGAGCTGGCCCGCACGCTATACAGGCCGGTGGCGTTCTGCCCCTTCGCCCCCCGCTCGGAGATCGAGTTGCTCCAAAGGGAGATGGGCTACCCGATATTCACCGAGGTCGAAGCAGCGGTGCGCGCGCTGGCCGCCTCGCGCGAGCGATCCGCCCGGCCATCCCGCCTGTTTCCACTGCCGCCGCCGCCGAACAGGCGTCCGCACGAGATCGAAAAGCTGTTGAGCCGCGATGGCGTGCTGACGACGGACACGGCCCTGGGATTGTGCGCGGCCTACAGCATCCCCGTCGCCGAGTGGACCGTGGTCGATAGCGTCGAGGGCGCACTGGTGGCCGCCGCCGGCATGGAGTACCCTGTGGTGCTCAAGGCGCTCTCGCCTGATGTGACACACAAGACGGACGTGGGCGGCGTGGCGCTGAACGTCGACGGCCCGCAGATGCTGCGAGAGGCGTTTGCCACGCTCATGGGCCACCTGGAAACCCGCGCGCCCGACGCACAAGTGGGGGGCGTGCTCGTACAGCGCATGCTGTCCGGCGGGCGAGAGGTGATCCTGGGCGGCAAACGCGACCCTAGCTTTGGCCCCATGATCATGTTCGGGTCGGGCGGGGTGCGCGCCGAGGTATTCCAGGACATTGCGTTCCGCCTGGCACCGCTGATGCGCGAGTCCGCCAGCGAGATGATCGCCGAGGTGCGGGGCAGCCGCATACTGCGCGGCGTGCGCGGCGAGCGCCCGGCGGACGTGGAGGCGGTCGTCGAGGTGCTGCTGGCGCTCTCGCGACTGATGGTCGAGTGCCCCGAGGTGTCCGAGATCGACGTGAACCCCCTGCTGGTATTCGAGGAGGGAGCAACCGCGGTGGACGCACGGGCGATCATAAAGCTGGCGGCTTTGCCGAATACTTGACGAAACAGGGCTTTTCCATTACAATCGCCCCCGTTATGTATGGTCATTCCGGCAGGATCTCGCCTTTATGTTTGAAAACCTGACCGACAAACTGCAAGCGGTCTTTAGACGGCTGGGCAAGCGCGGCACCCTGCGCGAAAGCGACGTGGACGAAGGGCTGCGCGAGATTCGCCTGGCCCTGCTAGAGGCCGATGTACATTACAAAGTTGTCAAGGACTTTATCGCCCGCGTGCGCGCCACTGCCGTCGGCGCCGCGATCACCAAGAGCCTAAATCCCGAACAGCAGCTCGTCAAGATCGTCCACCAGGAGCTGATCGAGACGCTGGGCGAGCCGGGACGGCTAAATCTGGCCGGCCCCGCCCCCTACGTGATCATGCTGGTGGGCCTGCAGGGCTCGGGCAAGACGACGATGGCCGCCAAGCTGGCGCTGCACCTCAGGCAGACCGGGCATCTGCCCTTGATGGTCGCCGGCGATACGTACCGCCCGGCGGCCATCACCCAGTTGGAAGTGCTGGGCCGCCAGTTGAATCTGCCGGTACACGGCGAGGGGCAGAACGTCCCTCCACCCAAGATCTGCGCCAACAGCGTCCAAGAGGCGCGCCGCCGGGGCAGCGACGTGGTCATCCTGGATACCGCCGGCCGCCTGCAGATCGACGAGGAGATGATGGCCGAGCTGGAGGCCGTCAAGAAGGCCGTCAAGCCGGTCGAGACGCTCCTGGTGGCCGACGCGATGACGGGGCAGGAGGCGGTCAATGTCGCGGCAGGCTTCCACGAACGCATCGGACTGACCGGGCTGATCCTGACCAAGATCGATGGCGACGCCCGTGGAGGCGCGGCCATCAGCATGCGGTCCGTCACAAGCGTCCCGATCAAGTTCCTGGGCACGGGCGAAAAGACCGACGCGATAGAGATGTTCCACCCCGAGCGGCTGGCCTCCCGCATCCTGGGGATGGGGGACATGCTGACGCTGATAGAGCGGGCGGAGGCCGCCTTCGACGAGGAGCAGGCCGAGCGCATGGAACGCAAGCTGCGCGAGGCCAGCTTCACCTTGGAGGACTTTTTAGAGCAGTTCCAGCAGGTCAGGCAGATGGGGCCGCTGAGCCAGTTGCTGGACTTGGTGCCGGGGATGGGACAATTGGCCCCGGGCCTTTCGGCCGAGGTCACCGACCAGCAGTTCAAGCGCATCGAGGCGATGATCCTCTCGATGACGCCGCAGGAGCGCCGGAAACCCAAGATCATCGACGGCAGCCGCAAGAGGCGTATCGCCCGCGGCAGCGGCACGACGGTACAAGAGATCAACGCCCTGCTGGGCCAGTTCCGCCAGATGCAAAAGATGATGAAGCAACTGGGCAAGGGCAAGGGCGGCATGCGCGGATTGACGAGATTGTTCGGATAATCGTTGGCATATTGGTAGACTGGTAAATTGGTATGGTTCACCAGTCTACCAATCTACCAACTACCAATTTACCAAATTCAGGAGGACTATGGTTAAGCTTCGATTGCGCCGCGTAGGCGCTAAGAGACAAGCAAGTTATCGGATCGTGGCAACCGACTCGCGGGCTCCCCGCGACGGCCGCTTCATCGAGGCCATCGGCTTCTACAACCCGCGGACCGAGCCGGAGACGGTGCAGCTCAAAGAGGATCGCGCGCTCTACTGGTTGAGCGTAGGGGCACAATCCACCGACGCGGTGACCCGGCTGCTGAAAAAGATGGGCACACTGGATCGCTACGAGCGGCTCAAGAAAGGCGAGTCCATAGAGGCGCTGGTGGCCGAGGCAGAGGCAGCCGCTGAAGGCACGCCAGAGATCAGCCCCAAGACCCGCCGGGCCGCGGCGAAGAAGGAAGCAAAACCCGAGGCAGAGGAACCCAAGGAAGCCGCCCCAGCAGCGGCAGAGGCCGCGGAAGAAGAGGCGGCGCCTGAGGCCGAAGCGAAGGCTGAGGCAGAGCCCGAGGAGCAAGCCGACGAGGAGGTTGCCGAAGCAGCGGAAGAGACAGAAGCTGGCGAAGAGGCGGCTGAGGCATAATTGGCCTCGCGCCGCCGCGGACTTGGCACAAACTGCACGTCCTTACTTTGAACAGGCACTTCAACATCATCTAGCGAGGGAGAACAACCATGGGTTCGTTAAAAGAACTGGTCGAATTCATCGCCAAGTCGATTGTGGATGATCCGTCTCAAGTCCACGTCTCCGAGATCGAGGGAGAGTCATCGGTGATCTTGGAGCTGCGCGTCGGTCCCGAGGATATGGGACGCGTGATCGGCAAGGGAGGACGTACCGCTAACGCGATGCGCACGCTCGTCCGGGTGCTCGCCGCCAAGCAGGGCAAGCGAGTCACCCTCGAGATCGTCTAAACGGCACATCCCTGCTTCAGGCATACCTGGAGCAGGAGATAGGCCAACGAAACAGCATAGCCAAGTATCGTCGTCGCCAAGCCGACAGATGCCTGTGTAGGTGGCCGAGCTATGGGAGCTTCTACACAACGCGATAGTGATCTAGACGATGGAGGCTCAGGTAAAGTACACGCGCCTGAGCCTCGCTATTTAGTCGTCGGGCGGGTGCTGCGCCCTCACGGCGTGCTTGGCGAACTGCGCGTCGAAGTCATCACCGACTACCCCGAGCGGTTAGGACAACACGTCCATTTTTACCTCGCCCATCCAGACTCACCCGAGCAAGTGCAGCGCTACTCAATAGAGAAAATACGCCAGCACAAGGAAATAGCACTGCTCAAGCTGGAGGGCTGCGACGACCGGAACGGGGCCGACGTCCTGCGCAACATGCTGGTGCAGATACCGGTCGAAGAGGCCGTGCCGCTCGAGGAAGGCGAGTACTATCACTTCCAGATCGCCGGCGTGCGAGTGGAGACGGAGGACGGCGAGTGGCTGGGGCAGGTCGCAGAGGTGCTCGAGACCGGGGCCAACGACGTCTACCTGGTGCGCGGCCCGCGCGGCGAGATACTCCTGCCGGCGATAGCCGACGTGGTGCTCGAGCTGGACCTGGAAGCCAGGCGCATGGTAGTGCGCCTGCTGCCGGGTATACTGGGAGAGTGAGCCCCGAACTCGCCTGGAGCTGAAAGCTCCAGGCGGAGACCTGCCCTCCAGGCAGGACAAAGCCCCCTCCGGGGGCTAAAAACCAGCCCGAAGGGCTTCGCTCCCGGCCCAAAGGCCGGCTTTAGCCCGGTGCTTTAGCGCCGGGCAAGGGTGATCGAGAAACCAGGCGCGGATTTGCGGAACCGTATAATAAGCGAGAGGGGTATGACCGATCTACGCTACTGGATTGGATTCAACATCGTGCGCGGCATCGGCCCGGTGCGGCTGAGGGCGCTGCTCGACTACTTTGGCGATATCGAGCGCGCCTGGCGCGCGCCCTCGGCGGAGCTGCACCGCGCCGGATTGGATCGCCGCTCGCTGGAGAACTTGCTGGCGGTCCGGGCCGAGCTCGACCTGGATCGCGAGGTGGAAAAAATCACCGCCGCGGGCGCGCAAGCGCTCACCTGGGAAGACCCCGCCTACCCCCGACTTTTGCGCGAGATTCCCGCCCCACCGCCGGTGTTCTACGTCAAGGGCGCGCTCACCGAGGAGGACGCCTGGGCCATAGCCATCGTCGGCACGCGGCGGGCGTCCGCCTACGGGCGAGAGGTGACGCGCCACCTGACCCACACGCTGGCGCGCAGCGGCATCACCATCGTCAGCGGGCTGGCGCGCGGCATCGACGCCGAGGCGCACAAGACGGCGCTGGAGGCGGGCGGGCGCACCATCGCCGTGCTGGGCTGCGGCGTCGACCGGGTGTATCCGCCGGAGCATCGCAAGCTGGCCGAAGAGATCGTCGCCAGCGGCGCGCTGGTGAGCGACTACCCGCTGGGCACCGAGCCGGAGGGGCGCAACTTTCCGCCGCGCAACCGCATCATCAGCGGGCTCAGCCTGGGCGTGCTCATCACCGAGGCCGGCAAGGGCAGCGGCGCGCTGATCACCGCCGACTTTGCCGCCGAGCAGGGGCGAGATGTTTTCGCCGTGCCGGGTTCGGTCCTGATGCGCGGCAGCGCCGGCACCAACGCGCTCATCCAGGAGGGGGCCCATGTCGTGCTCAGCGCGGCCGACATCCTGGAGGAGCTGAACCTGACGATGGTGGCCGAGCAGGTAGAGGCGCGGCAGGTGCTCCCGGCCGACGAGACGGAGGCGGCGCTGCTATCGCACCTCTCGTCGGAGCCGGTCCACGTGGACGAAATACAGCAGCAGGTGAACCTGCCCATCTCGCAGGTGACCAGCACGCTGGCGCTGATGGAGTTGAAAGGGCTGGTGCGCCAGGTGGGCGGGATGAAGTACATCGTGGCCCGCGAGCCGGGCGTGGAGTACGTGGTAGACTAGCTGTACCACAACCCAAGGAGGACAGAATGGCATTTTACGCACTGATCATGGCCGGAGGTGTAGGGACGCGGTTGTGGCCGCTCAGCCGCCGCGACCGTCCCAAGCAGGCGCTCAAACTGGTCGGGGATCGCACGATGTTCGAGCACGCGATCGACCGCATCGCGCCCATTTTCCAACCGGAGGAGATTTTCGTCGTCACCGGCGCCGAGCACGTCGGGTCGCTGGCGGCGCAGGCGCCCGAGCTGCCGCTGGAGAACTATATCGTCGAGCCGGAGGGGCGCGGCACCGCCCCCGCGATCGGGCTGGGGGCGCTCCACCTGCTGCGCAACGACCCGGATGCCGTGATGGCGGTGCTCACCGCCGATCATTTTATCACCGACGTGCCCCAGTTCCGCCAGGTGCTGACCGCCGCGGCGGAAGTGGCCGAAGATGGCCACCTGGTCACGCTGGGCATCAAGCCCTCGTCCCCCTCGACCGGCTACGGCTACATCAAGCAGGGCGAGAGCCTGGCCGAGGTGGACGGCTTCACGGCCTTTCGCGCCGAGCGGTTCACCGAAAAGCCCAGCGCGGAGACGGCGGTGCACATGGTAGAGAGCGGCGAGTACTCGTGGAACAGCGGCATGTTCATCTGGCGCGTCGACCGCATCATGGAAGAGTTCGAGCGCCAGATGGACGAGTTCTACACGCAGTTGGCCGAGGTGCAGGCCACGCTGGGGACGCCCGGCTACAAGCCCACGCTGGACCGCGTCTGGCCGCAGGTGACCAAGCAGACGATCGATTACGGCGTGATGGAGGGGGCGGCGGACGTGGCCGTGATCCCGGTCGATATCGGCTGGTCGGACGTGGGCAGTTGGGCCAGCCTGCTGGAGCTGCTCCCGGCCGACGAGGACGGCAACACCGTCGTCGGGCCGCACGTTGGGATCGATACGCACGGCACGCTGGTCTTTAATCGGGACGGGAAACGCCTCGTGGCCACGATCGGGGTGCAGGACCTGATCATCGTCGATACGGAGGACGCGCTCCTCGTCTGCCCCAAGGAGCGGGAGCAGGAGGTGCGCGAGATGGTGCAGCTCCTGAGAAGCGAGGAGCGGAACGGGTATTTGTAGGTATGGAAGCCTACTGCGTCAAATGCAAGACCAAGCGCGAGATGGACGCGCCCCAGCCGGTGTTCACCAGCAACGGCACGCCGGCCACGCAGGGGGTCTGTCCCGAGTGCGGCACCAAGCTGTTCCGCATGGGGCGCACCCCGGCCCACGAAGGGCTCGACCCCGAGGCCGGGATCGATCTTTCGGGCAAGCCCAAGATGGTCATCGTCGAGTCGCCGGCCAAGGCGCGCACGGTGGGCCGCTTCCTGGGCAAGGGGTACATCGTCAAGGCCTCGGTGGGCCACGTGCGCGACCTGCCCTCCAACCGGATGGGCGTCGATGTCGAACGCGATTTCGAGCCGCGCTACGTCATCCCCGTCAAGCGCAAGGACGTGGTGCGCGAGCTGAAGGCGGACGTCAAAAAGTCGTCCGAGGTCTACCTGGCCACCGACCCCGACCGCGAGGGGGAGGCCATCTCCTGGCACCTGGTCGAGGCGCTCGAAAAAGCCATTGGCCGGCGCGAGGTGCACCGGGTCGAGTTCCACGAGATCACGCAGGACGCCATCGCCCACGCCTTTGCCCACCCGCGCGAGATCGACATGCAGCGGGTGGATGCCCAACAGGCGCGCCGCATCCTCGATCGCCTCGTCGGCTACACGCTCAGCCCGCTGCTCCGGGAAAAGATGGGCCGGCGGGGGCTCTCGGCCGGGCGGGTGCAGTCGGTGGCGGTGCGGCTGGTGGTCGAGCGGGAGCGCGAGATCGAGGCGTTCGCGCCGGTGGAGTATTGGTCGATCGAGGCGGAGCTGGCGAAGCAGCCCTCCCCCTCTGCCCCCCCCGCGAGCGGCTCCCCTCCTCTGTCCTCCCCGCAAGCGGGGGGGAAGAAGGGGGGGGAAGAAACGAAAAGCTTCCTCGCCAAGCTGCACCGTATTCGTGGAGCGGAGCCGGAGCTGCACAGCCAGGCCGACGTGCAGGCCGTGCTCGCCGAGTTGGAGCAAGCCGCCTACACCGTGGCGAGCGTCAAGGAGGGGCAGCGACGGCGCAACCCTGCGGCCCCCTTCACCACCAGCACGCTGCAGCAGGAGGCCTCGCAGCGGTTGGGACTCACCGCGCGGCGCACGATGGCCCTGGCCCAACAGCTCTACGAGGGCGTCGACCTGGGGGATGGGCCCACGGGCCTGATCACGTACATGCGCACCGATAGCGTCAACGTGGCCGAGCAGGCCCAGGCCGAGGCGCGGGCGTTCGTCATCGAAGCGTACGGCGAGGATTTCGCGCCCGCCGAACCGCCCACGTACAAGACCCGGGCCAAGGGCGCCCAGGAGGCCCACGAGGCCATCCGGCCCACCAGCGTCACCCGCACGCCCGCGTCGCTCAAGGAGTATCTCGACCGCAGCCAGTACCGGCTGTACACGCTGATCTGGCAGCGCTTTGTGGCCAGCCAGATGGCGCCGGCGGTGTACGACACGATCGCGGTGGAGGTAGCGGCGGGGAGCCCCCCCTCTGTCCCCCCCCCAAGCGGGGGGGAGGCTATCGGGAGCTACGTCGCTCATGTGTTTACACCACCTGTCCCCCCCGCAAGCGGGGGGGAGGCTCCTTACCTCTTCCGCGCCAGCGGCTCCAGCCTGCGGTTCAAGGGATTCCTGGCCGTGTACGAAGAGGCCAAGGACGAGGACGGGGAAACGGAGGAGGAGGAGAGCAAGCGGGAAGAGATCCCGCCGCTGAGTGTGGACGAGGTGCTCGACCTGATCCGGTTGCTGCCGGAGCAGCATTTCACGCAGCCGCCTCCGCGCTACAGCGAGGCGTCGCTGGTGCGGGCGCTGGAGGAGTACGGCATCGGCCGCCCCAGCACCTACGCCCCCACGATGGCCACCATCCAGCAGCGCGGGTACGTCCAGCGGCGCGAAGGCCGGCTGCATCCCACCGAGGTTGGCGTCGTGGTCAACGACCTGCTGGTCGACCATTTCCCCGATTACATCGACGTCGGTTTCACCGCGCAGATGGAAGAGGACCTGGACGCCATCGCCGCGGGCGAGAGGGAATGGGTGCCGGTGCTGCATGCCTTTTACGATCCCTTCTCGGTCACGCTGGAGCAGGCGCGCGAGGAGATGCCCGAGGTGCAGATGGGCAACGAGCCGACGGGCGAGGACTGCCCCAAGTGCGGCCAACCGCTGCTCACCAAGTACGGGCGGTTCGGCAAGTTCATCGGCTGCAGCAACTTTCCCGAGTGCCGCTACACCCGCCAGATCCAGGCCCCGACCGGAATCAAGTGTCCCGAGTGCGGCGGCGACGTGGTGGAAAAGCACACGCGCCGCGGGCGCACGTTCTACGGCTGCTCCAATTACGACGCGAGCGATGATACGTCGTGCCAGTTCGCCTCGTGGAAGCGCCCGCTGAAGCAGGCCTGTCCCGCGTGCGGTGGGCTGTTGGTCGAGGCGCGCAAGGAGTGGGCCAAGTGCATCAAGTGCGAGGAGGAGTTCGCGTTGGCGGAGATTGAGTCGGAAACGGAGGAGGCGTAAGACGTAATGCGTAAAACGTAATGATTACGTTTTACGCATTACGCATCACCTTTGGTGTGTCCACTATGCAAGAACTCCTGGATCGCTTCCTGAGCTACATGGAGGCACACAACTCCTCCCCCTACACGATCAAGAATTACGGCAACGACATCGGCCAATTCCTCGATTACTGCCGCGAGCAGGGGGTGGGGGCCCTGGCGGAGATCGACCGCTCCCTGCTGCGGGACTATCTGGCCGAGCTGGACGCCGTGGGCTACGTCAAGGCCAGCATCTCGCGCCGCGTGGCGGAGCTGCGCTCGTTCGGCAACTTTTTGGTGCAGGAAAAGGTGATTGAGCGCAACCCATTCCGCACGGTCAGCGCCCCCCGCATCCCCCAGCGGCTGCCCAAGTACCTGACCGTCGCCGAGGTCGAGGCGCTGTTGGCCGTCCCCGATACGACCACCCCCCTGGGCCTGCGCGACCGGGCCATCATCGAGGTGCTATACGGGGCGGGACTGCGCGTCAGCGAGCTGGTGGGATTGGACGTGGGCGACGCGGACCCGAGGCAGGGCCAGGTACGCGTGATGGGCAAGGGGGGCAAGGAACGCATCGGGCTGCTGGGCCGGCCAGCGGTGCGCGCGCTACGGGCCTATCTGGAGGCCGGGCGGCCCGTGTTAGCGGCCCAGGGGAAAGGCAGCACGATACCAAGCGCACTGTGGCTCAATCATCGCGGCGGGCGCTTGTCGGTGCGGGGCGTATCGCTGGTGTTGAGCAAAGCGGGAGAACAAGCGGGCATCCGCATCAGCGTCTCGCCCCACATCCTGCGCCACTCTTTCGCCACACACCTCTTGGATGGCGGCGCCGACCTGCGCGTCGTACAAGAGCTGCTGGGGCACGCTAACCTGGTCACGACCCAGATCTATACCCACGTGAGCCAGAGCCGCGCGCGTGAGGTTTACACACACGCACACCCCCGCGCCGAAGAGCCCTCAGAGTCATAATGCAGTCCCAAGGGGTGCGTTTGGGATGTCCTTGCGCGTTAGCGCGCGTGCATTTCCTGGCTTTATGTAACGAAACCACCTCTGCCCCAAAATACAAACGCACCCATTTGCTTTTTTGCCCCATTTGGTGTACACTTGCCGCAGATACAAAAAGGCGCAAATACAGGCGCTTTATGGGGAAAAGCCAGAAAACCCCACCACTTGCGGTAGGGATGAGGTGCAATCCTTTGGATTGCCGCAAAGCGGGAGATTTGGGGGCGGCAGCCCCTGTGCGAGCGAAGCTCGCTCGGGCTTTTCCCTTGGGAAGCTCCCCGAAGGGGAACTTCCTGGAGGCCTCGGCGCAAAGCGCCGGGGAGCTTCACTTTCACACTAATGGCACGGCGTTGGAGTACGCGTAATGGCTGACGAGGGAAGGCGAAAAGCACTAGAGACAGCACTGGCAAGCCTGACCAAACGTTTCGGTGAGGGCACAATCATGCGGTTGGGAGAAGCGACCCACCTTCAGGTGGAGACCATCCCCACCGGTGCATTGGCCCTCGATTTTGCTCTCGGCGTGGGAGGCATCCCCCGCGGGCGCGTCACCGAGATCTATGGGCCGGAGGGGGCTGGCAAGACGACCGTCTGCCAGCACATCGTCGCCCAAGCGCAAAAG
>JAFGED010000343.1 GCA_016931785.1 Anaerolineae bacterium | reverse complement strand
CTTACGGCCAAAACCGTCCTCATTCCTTGCGTCGATTGCCCAAAGGAGTACACAATGACGATCAAGGCAATTGTCTTCGACTTTGGCCGCGTGATATCCGCCCAGAAACCGCTGGCCCTCTTCCAGAGCTACGAGGAAGAGCTGGGGATCGAACCGGGCACGCTTAACCCCATCATGTTCGGCAGCCCGGCCTGGGAAGACGCACTGGTGGGGCGTAAGACGAGCGAAGAGTTCTGGCGCGCCATCGGCCCGCAGCTCAATCTGCACACGCCGGAAGCCATCGACGCCTTCCGCCAGCGCTACCGCGCCGATGAGGCGCTTAACGAGGGGGTCGCCAAGCTGATCCGGCGGCTGCACGCAGAGGGCCGCTACAAGCTGGCGGTGCTCTCCAACTCACCGCCCGGCCTGGCTAACTGGCTGGATGAGTGGGGCCTGCTCGCTCTCTTTGACGTGGTCTTTTGCTCCGGCGACGAGGGGGTCAAAAAGCCCGACGCCGCCGCTTTCGAGATCACGCTGGAGCGGCTGGGCGTGGAGCCCGAGGAGGCGATTTTCATCGACGATACGATGCGCCACGTTGGGACCGCCCGCGGCCTGGGGCTGCACGCCATCCTCTTCACCGACGCCGAGGCGCTGGCGAGCGACCTGGGTAAATTGCTTGCGCGATTCTAAACGTGCGCGAGCTTGATCGCGCGCAGCCCCTTGATGCAATCCACTAAGGGCCTGTAAAACAATAACTTCCCGCAGCCGCAAGACGAAAAGCGCCTTGAACCCTCTAGAGAGCGACCAGGACAAGCTTTTACAGGCCTGAAATGGCAAGTATTGGCATATCGTTACACAATCTGGATCAGGGCACAGGAAGTTATTTCTTAACAAACACTAAGTCGCAATCCGCCGGACCGTTGGTGCAATCCTACAGCGTGGCGGTTGCCGTAATAGCCAGTCCATGTTACAATAGCCGGGCATTGGTCAGCGAGTAGGAGGAGACCAGAACGTGAGAACGAACAACCTCTTTGGCCTTGCCAAAGTGATCACAGCCATAATGGCTGCCTTGGCAATCCTCCCTCCTACCCTCGTGACCGCGCATCTGCTCCCCCAAACCCCTCAGCTCAACATCGCAGCAGCCGAGACCTATGTCGACCCTGCACAGCAAAGTCCAGGGGTCTGGGAATGCTGGGGACCGGGCCTCTCTGACCCATGCCGCCGCAGTCTGCACCAAGTGAAAATGTCCTCGGCCACTGACGGCTGGATCGCGGGCGACTGGGGCGAGATACTGCAGTGGGACGGGGAAACTTGGAACAAGATGGACCCTCCCCCTGAGTACGTCTCCTCGATAGACATGCTCTCTGGTACAGATGGTTGGGCAGTGGGAGGGGGAGGCGCAATCTTGCATTGGGATGGCAGCAAGTGGGAAACCGTAGCCCATGTCTCTTCACCGTTGCTCCGCTCCGTCGATATGGTCTCGGCTACAGATGGCTGGGCCGTAGGTGAAGAAGGCGCCATCGTACGTTGGGATGGAACGACATGGCGTGTCGTGGACAACGCGCCCACCAGATGGCTGAGCTCGGTCGTCATGCTCTCCGCCACAGACGGCTGGGCCGTGGGAAGAGACGGCGTCATCATGCACTGGGACGGGATATCTTGGAGCAAGGTCGAAAACCCCTCTCCCTACGACCTGTACTCAGTCTCTATGGTCTCGCCCACCGAGGGCTGGGCCGTGGGGGGCGACATCCTGCACTGGGACGGAACCAAGTGGACCCCCCTGAGCCCCGTGACGCTCGAATCCCCCTACGACCTCAAGTCCGTGTCGATGACCTCGGCCACGGACGGCTGGGCCGTAGGAGGCCGGGGCGGCACCATCTTTCACTGGGACGGAGAATCCTGGAATCCAGTAGAAAATCCCTCGGGCCACAATCTGAGATCGGTATCGATGACCTCAGCGACGGACGGCTGGGCCGTGGGCGACGGGAGCACCATCCTGCACTGGGATGGCAAGGCGTGGAACATAGTAACCACCACACCCAACCCGGAGACACTTCGTTCGGTCGACCTGAACTCACCTGTCGATGGGTGGGCCGTGGGTGAAAGAGGTGCAATCCAGCACTGGGATGGGACTGCTTGGACCTCAGTGAAAGGTCCCGCTTCACAGGACTTGTTCTCCGTGGATGTTGTCTCGGTCGCCGATGGCTGGGTTGTGGGCGGCGGAGGCACCATCCTGCATTGGAATGGCGATGCGTGGCTCACCACACCCAGCTCCGTCACGCTGACGCTGCGATCCGTGGCGATGGCCTCGGCAGCCGACGGTTGGGCCTTCGGGGACGGAGGCACCATCTTGCACTGGAACGGAACCACCTGGCAAGTCGCATCCAGCCCCGTCACACGAACGCTGCGCGCGGCGACGATGGTCTCGGCCACCGACGGCTGGGCCGTGGGAGATGGCGGCGCCATATTGCATTGGGACGGGACCGCGTGGCTCAAGGCCAACAGCCCCACCGCCAACGACCTATTTGCAGTGGCGGCGGCCTCGGCCGCTGGCGGCTGGGCCGTCGGACGGGAGGGCACAATCCTGCACTGGAATGGCAGCACGTGGTCGGCAGAAGACAGCCCGGCGTGGGGATGGCTATACGCAGTTGCAGCGATCTCGGACCAAGACGCCTGGGCCACGGGAGAAAGAGGGCTGATGCTGCACTGGGATGGGCGAGAGTGGCGTGAAGGAGGGCCCAGCTCCCTGGACCTATATGCTGTGACGATGCTCTCGAACGAACACGGATGGACAGTCGGAGCCAACGGCGCGTTCCTGCGCTACAAGGTACACCTCGTTCCAACGCTGCCAGCACCGACGGCAGAACCCACGCCCTCGGAGGATTCATCCGAAGAAAGAAAAGGCGTGTGCGGAGCAGCAGCATTGGCCTTGCTGCCGGCGATCCTGGCAGCGTGGATGGGCACACGAAAACAGAACAAGTAAGAAAAGATGGGGGTAACCGATGGACAAGAAAACTCTCTTTGAATACAACTTGAGGCAAAATAGACCACCCAGGATTCTGGCGCTGGTCCTGGCCTGCGTGCTCGCCTTGCTTTTCAGCTCGGCGGCACTGGCGCTCACAGGCCCCACCTCTACTCCGCCCGGAGGGGTGACGGTCACGTACTCTGACCCCACCCAAAGACAGATCGGCATCGCCGGCGGGCTGGATGTCGCGTACAGCAACTTTGACTTCAACCAGTTCCAAACCCTCTATTGGGGATCTGCAGGGGCCGGCGCCGTGGGCCTTGCCTTTGATGGTGCCATCGACGCCCCAGGCGAAACTATGTCGTTCAGCCTGACGCAATCGAGCCTGGCCAACGGTCTGGCGCGATGGACCGGGTCTGCAGGCATCACCTACTGGACCGGCAGTGCGTGGACCTCACCTGTGCTGCCCACCCGCTTCACTATCGGCGTCACCGACTCGTCCGACAACCCCATTCCCATGGTCCAGGCCTCACAGGTTGGCATCCCTGGGAGCGGCGCAGTGATCACGGTAACGGGCAACTTTACGGCCAATCTACTCTTTGAAGCCTACTACAGCGGCAGTTGGCAGCCGGCGCTTAGCCTATTCAACTCCCTGCACACACGCCCGGAGCTCGATGGCAGGGTCCTGAGCCAGTTCAGCGACGCATTCTACTATACAGACGTGCCGATCACCGGCCTGACCGCGACCAACGACAGCCCGACGCAGTTGGGCAGCCCCACCACGCTGACCGCCACCATCACGGCCGGCACGAATACAGTATATAGCTGGGGCTTTGGAGATAGCACGTCCGGCAACGGCGCCGTGACGACGCACACCTACCTGGCCATCGGCACCTACACGGCGGTCGTGACTGCCAGCAACGACGCCGGTGTCGTCACCGCTACTACCACCGTCGTGGTGGACGAATCCATCGCCGGATTGAGCGCGATCAACGACAGCCCCACGCAGTTGGGCTCTCCTACCACCCTCACCGCCACCATCACGGCCGGCAGCAATGTCGCCTATACCTGGGCCCTGGGAGATAGCACAAGCGGCTATGGAGCGGTGTTGACCCACACTTACCCTGCCCAAGGGACATATTTGGCCGTGGTCACCGCCACGAACAGCCTCAGCATCCTCACAGCGACGACGACGATATCGATCACCAACGATCCCCCCATCGCTGAGGATGACACCGCCTCCACGGTTGAAGACACACCTGTGACCATCGACGTTCTTTCCAACGACAGCGACCCCGAAAATTTCCCACTGATCGTCAGTGCCGTGGGTATGCCCATCAGCGGCACCGCCGTCATCAGCGGCAACACGTCGGTCGTCTACACGCCCACCCTGGATTTCACCGGACAGGATGTGTTCACCTACACCGCCAGCGATGGCGCTTGGACCGACTCCGCCACCGTGACGGTCACAGTGACAGCGACCAACGATCCGCCGCAGGCCAACGACGACGATGGTGGCAGCACCGACGAAGATACCGCCTTTACCACAATCAACGTGCTGGCAAACGACACCGACCCTGATATAGGTGACGTGCTCTCTGTGAGCGCAGTGGGTACAATGGGAACACTGGGGCAAGTCATCAATAACGGCAATGGCACATTCGAATACGACCCCCACGGGCAGTTCGAATGGCTGGCGGCGGGCCAGCAGGCTACCGACGTGTTCACCTACACAGCCAGCGATGGACACGGCGGCGCCTCCACGGCGGCCGTCACCATCACCGTCACAGGAATCAACGATCCCCCCACTATTTCCGACGTTCCTGACCAAGCCGCCAAGACGAACATCTCCACGGGTCCGATCACCTTCACCGTAGGGGATGTGGATACATCCGTAGGCAGCTTGACCCTCTCAGCCGCGACTTCGGACCCAACAATCGCGCCGCTTGGCAACATCACATTCGGCGGCACAGGGGTCACGCGCACGGTGACCATCACCCCACTCCTAGAGGGCACGGTCTCCATCACTATCGCCGTTAGCGATGGAGCAGCATCTGACTCTGACCCCCTGACGTTGACCGTAACTCCGCGCTATGTCTACCTGCCAATTGTGCTGTCCGGTTACGACACCACATCGAGTTTGGCAACACGGTTCACTCGCAACGGCGGCCTCGGTATGAGCGCCGCCAGCCCTGTCGACTTTATGGACAGTCCGAGCGCAGTCTACCGCCGGAACTGTTCTTATGCATGTCAACCACCACCCAACCGAAAGCGCGAGGATACTCAGGCGACAGAAACCAACTAGACCCGATCCCAAAAAAAGGGGATGTACCGGTTGCGGTACATCCCCTAACTGACTTCCAACGCTTCCCCTCAGTAGATCACCTTATTCAACGGGTACTCGATGATGCCCTCGGCCCCGGCCTTTTTGAGCTCGGGGATCAGATCGCGCACGGTGTGCTCGTCGATGATGACCTCGAGGGCTACCCAGTCCTGATCGACCTGGTTGGAGATAGTGGGGGTATGCAGCGATGGAAGCTGCCGGGAAACCCGCTCCAGCTTATCCCTGGGCACGTTCATCTTCAGGCCCACCTGCCCACCCGCCTCCAATGCGCCCGTGAGCAGCATCGCCAACGTCTCGATCTTGTCCCGCTTCCAGGGATCGGCCCACGCCTGGCGGTTGGCGACCAGCTTGGCCGTCGATTCGGCCACCGTATCGACGATGCGCAGCCGGTTGGCCCGCAGCGTGGAGCCGGTCTCTGTCCCCTCGACGATGGCATCGACCAGCAAGGGCGCCTTGATCTCTGTAGCGCCCCAGGAGTATTCCACCTCCGCGCTGACGCCGTGGCGCTCCAGGTAACGCCGGGTGGCCTGCACCAGCTCCGTGGCGATGCGCTTGCCCTCCAAATCCTTCACGCTCTGCACGTCCGAATCCTCCGGCACCGCCAGCACCCAGCGGTATGCCTTGGCCGTCGTCTTGCTGTAAGCCAAATCCGCCACCTCGACGACGTCGGCGTCGTTCTCCAGGATCCAATCCTTGCCCGTGAGACCGACATCGAGCACGCCGCGCTCCACGTAGCGCGCCATCTCCTGCGCGCGAAACATCAGGCACTCGATCTCCGCATCGTCGATGTAGGGCCGGTAGGAGCGGCTGCTGACGATGATCTGGTATCCGGCCTTGCCAAAGAGCCTGACCGTCGACTCTTGTAAGCTACCCTTGGGTATGCCAAGTTTGAGTATCTTTTCCATCCAAGCCTACCTCGCAACAAACCTCGTAGGTCACGCTACCAGCGTGACTCTGGCAGTGCCGTCACGTTGTTAACGTGACCTACTCGACCAATTCCAGTTTGCCGTCCTTGATCCGGCGATAATAGCAACTCCGGCGCGCCGTACCATCGGCGCACTTGGTGTGACAGGCCCCCTGCCCCAACGGCCTGACCAGGTACAGCAGCGAGTTCTGCTCGCAGTTGACGCGCACCTCGACGAGCTGCAGCGTGTCGCCGGAGGTCTCGCCCTTGACCCACAGCCTGTTCCGCGACGTGGACCAGAACGCGGCCACGCCGTGCTCCAGCGTGTACTTGAGGGCTACCTCGTTGGCATAGGCCACGATGAGCACCTCCTTGGTATCGGCATCCTGCACCGCCACCGGGACGACCGCCTCGCCGCACTGCGCCACCTGGTCAAGCTTGTCGAAATCGATCAGCAAGTCGTTTCCCTCTTCGAGTCGTTCGGCGTCTATTCTTGTCACAATCCGTCCTCCGCCAAAAGTGGCCCCGATTATAACCCAATGCGTGCAAGTTGTCACATCCCACGTCGCACGGCGACCTCGTGAAGCAGGAACATCGCCACCGAGGTCAGGAGCAGGAACGGCCCGATGATCTCCAGTCCCATCCGCTCGGCCAACACACCGGCCAGAGACGGCCACAGCGAGAACCCCAGCCCGCCCACGGCGACCTGGAAGCCAATGGCGTTGGCCGCGTGCTTGGCGCCGACTCGTTTCTGGGTAGCCGAGACGGAGAGAGGGAACAACGGCGATACCGCCAATCCCATCAACGCCAATCCCAAAAAGCCGAACAGGGCGATAGCATTCCACCAGATGAGAGCTGCCGCGATCACCGTGCCAAGCATCGCCAAACGCAGCGAGCGTTCGACTCCCAACCGATCCGTCACAAAACCGAGGAGGATGCGTCCCACCGTCAGGCTGCCCCAGTAGGCGCTGGCCCAGAACGCAGCCACGCCTGGAACCACAGACCGAACCTCGGTGAGCAGGCTATACGACCACTGGCCGGTCGTGTTTTCTACCCCGGTGAAGAGAAAGAACAGCACCACACCCACCCAGACCAGCGGGAGCTTGAGCGTGTCGACGGCGCGCACACCCTGCGCCTCTGGAGAAGGCGGCGCCTCCCCTGGAGGCGCCGCGCCGTCCGGTACGGCCAGCGTCCACCGATCCCGCGTGCGCCAAAAACAGACGGCAAACACCGCGTTCAGCAGTCCGGCGGCCACATAGCCCCAGCGCCAGGACCCGCCCATGGTGAGCGAGACCCGCATCACGATGGGGCCAAGCGTCGCGCCGATGCCAAAACAGGCGTGCAGCCAGTTCATCAGCTTGGTGGTGTGGTTGGCGGCAAAGTAGGTGGTCAACCCGGCGTCAATCACGCCGTTCCCCAGGCCGGTGACCAACCCCAGCGGAACGATCACCCACCAGGCGGGGGCCAGACTATAGCCAAACAATCCCACTATCTCGAGGATGGCACTGATCAGCAGGAGCCGCCCCACGCCGATCCTGGAGATGAGCGGGCCGCTGAAGGAGCTGGCTACGAGGCCGCCGATCATCCCCGCGACGAGCAGTATCCCCAATCTATCGAGGGGCAAGGAAAACATCTCGCGCATCGATGGCCAGGCCACGCCCAACATAGCGCCCGAAAGGCCCAGGCCGATAAAGCTCAGATAGGCAATCCCGACGAGTAAGAGCTGTGGTTTGCTTTTCAACGATGTTCCTCCTCAAGCCCCCCCTGAACAAATACCCCAAAAGATGATACCCCACCGCCCCGAACAATGTCCCGGTCAGCTTTCGCCGGTTGAACTCGAACTCGCCAATGCGCTTTTTTCTAAAGGACGCAGATCAGCGTATATCTGCGCTAATCTGCGTCCTTTAGAACCTTGCTCACCACCTGACTCACTTGCAACACATCTTCCACCACGTAATCGACGCTCCAATCGGGCGCCGAATCCACCAGCACCGTCGTCATACCCAGCGCCTTGGCCGGGTTGAGATTGCGCGCCGAGTCCTCGACCATGATGCACTCCGGGCCCCAGGCATCCAGCCGTACCAGCACCCGCTCGTAGGCCTCCTGGTACGGTTTGTTGAGCAATCCCACATCCTCGATGCCGACGACGTCCTCGAAATGCCCAGCCACGCCCAGCACGCCCAGCACGCGCCAGGCATACTCTGCCGTGGCGTTGGTATAGATCACGCGCCGCAGGGGGATGGATTCCAGCATCGCCCGCAGCGCCGGTTTGGGGCCGATGTATTCCTCCAGCGGAATATCGTGCACATAGACCAGGTAGCCGTGAGCATCGATTCCCTCGTGCTCGGCCAGCAGGCCGCCCAGTGTGGTGCCGTACTGGTGATAGTACTTGCGCCGCAGGACGACCGCCTCCTCCCACGAGAGGTCCAGGTACTCACACAGCCAGGCCTGGATGCGGCGGCCTACCTCCCCCATCAAGCCGTCGTCGCGGGGGTAGAGCGTATCGTCCAGGTCAAAGATGATGAACTTGTAGGGCATAATGCCCGCATTATACACGGATGGGGCCAAAAGCCAACAGGCGACGGGTGCGTCCGCTTGCTCCACGCCGGGAAAGGTGCTAATATGGTGGTGACTACTCAGCCCTGCTTCGCAGTTGCCTTTCGCGACAAAAAGAGGAGGAAGGCGGGGGGGGGG
>JAFGED010000342.1 GCA_016931785.1 Anaerolineae bacterium | reverse complement strand
GAAGGTGATCCCGTGATCCGTCAGTGCGGTCTTGTAGCCTGCCAAACGATCTTGGGCGCATATCTGGTCCATTGCGCCGGTGATGAACCCGATCCGTCGATGCCCCAGCTCGATCAGGTACTCGGTGGCACTGTATGCGCCTTGCCAGTTTGCGGCGGCGACGGCAGGGGCTTCTTCGTCTCCGCCCCGGTGATCGATCAGGACGTGGGGGAAGTGGTGCTGGCGCAGCGTCTCCAGATAGGCTCCCGGATCGCGTGGTAGAACGAGTAACAATCCGTCTGCCATGCCGCGGGTGAGTGTGATTACGTAGGCGGATTCTTTCATCTTGCGGCGGTGGGTGGTGTAGAGCAAAAGGTCATATTGGACAGAGGCCAGTTCTGCGTCGATGCCGCGTATGATCTCCCCGGTGTAGCTGGTGCCCACGTCGTGGACGAGCAGTCCAATAACTTGAGAGTGCCCGCCTGCCAGGCTGCGCGCGCGCTGATCCACGACGTACCCTAGACGCGTCATTGCCGTCAAGACACGCTCTCGCGTCTCTGACTTGACACTGCCTTTGTTGTTGAGGACCCTAGAAACTGTGGTGTAGGAGACGCCGGCTTCGTGTGCAACATCGACGATGGTCACATGGTTGGAGTTTTTCATAGCCAGTTTTTTCCACAAATGTGAGCGCTTGCCATTTTAGCTTGTTTGGGAGGCCGAAAGGCTTTTTGGGATCGATCTGCGGCTTGCAAACGTTCACAAAGGGCGAGTTTTCGCGGTTGCTCGGTGCCAAAGTTGGATATGTGAACGTTTGCATTGATATTTTACCACATTATGAGGACCCTTGTCAAGCGAACCATGTGAACGTTTGCATGAGCTATAAGTGTGTCGGGTATTCTCGTCCTCGGGGGGCGAATTATCTGGCCGAGGTAGGTGACTCGAAAAGTATCAATCGATAGTCGCCGACATGCTGCTAGTATTGGCGGGCATTATACCACGGTGATGGAACCCAGGGAAGGCTAGGCGCGGTTTTCACATAAGGGCGCCCTTTTTGATCGGGCAACCCCGTTTTGCTTCAGGGAACAAACGACCCAATCGCTTCGACTGCTTGTGCCTTCCCTGATACTATGCGATAATGTTCGAGTCCATCTTGAGAAACGATGAGCGCTGCTACCTACCAACTCCTGGCGCTGTGCGCCCGTGCGGAATGCCGGCCTATACACTGCCGGCAGCTCGCGCTGGCGGCCGGTGCCGCTACGGACTGGGAGGATGTTTTGGCCCAGGCCGAGATGCACCACCTATCCCCGTTGCTCTACACGCATCTGAAAGCCGCCGGCGTGGCCATTCCAGCGACCGTCAAACGGGAACTGCGGTCGCGATCGATGCGTCATCTCGTGGCAAACCAGGTGCGCACGCGCGTGCTGTGTGACATACTGTCTGTCTATGAGGCTGCTTGCATTCCCGTCCTGGTTCTGAAGGGCGCGGCTCTATCGCACATCATCTACCCGGATATCAGCCTGCGTCCGATGAGCGATCTCGACCTCCTGGTGCCGGCATCCGAAGCACACCGGGCGCAGCAGGTATTGGCTGACCTTGGTTTCGAGGCGCCTCCTCTCTCCAGCTCAATGCCCCATCATCGCCACTTGACCGAAGTGACCAAGTGTGTCGAGGATATCCCGGTCACTGTCGAAGTCCATCGCAGGCTGTGCAGCGACTACTTTGACAGCGCCTTTTCCTACATTCGCGCCGCGCTTCTTGGACAGCGGGTGAAGCAGGGACGATCCCAAACGGCGTTGGATGGGGTGACCGGCCCGCCTTACCCCTTTACCGTGGACGGCCTGACGGCCCGCACCCTGGGTCACGAGGACGCGCTGGGGTATCTCTGCCGGCATCTCGTTTCCCACGTCAACGCCTGGGACTTTGGCCGCCTGATCTGGATGGCCGACATCGTCAGCCTGGCCGAGCGTTTCGCAGCAGAGATCGACTGGGGTCGGGTTCAGCGCCAATCCCCTGTTGTTCTCAGGACGCTGTCGCTGCTGCACGTTATGACGCCGCTGTCGGACGAGCTGCTGAAGCGGGCTTCCATCGAGATCGGCCAAGCTCCAGAGGGGATTGGCGTCGAGTTTCAGGGGTGGCCGCAGGTGCGCCGCGGTCGGAGCGTGCTGCGAGACACGTTCTTTCCCTCCGAGTGGTGGTTGCGGCTGCGCTACAATCTGGGCAGCACCCACGCGCTTTTTTCCCACCGCTGGATACGTCACCCCCTTTACATCGTGGGCCAGGCCGTGCGGGCGTTGCTTGAACGGTTGGGGTGGCCCAAGGCGCTCGAACTGACCGGGCGACACACGACGAAGACGGCAGAGTCTCAATGATCGCAGCACTCCGTGGGGCGATTCACGCGCTTCTTGGGCGAATCCTTGGTCTATCTTGCGCCCGCAGGTTGCTAGGGCCTTTTCTCTGTGTTGACTATACCATCCGGCGTGTCGACCCTGGCGAGGACCTCGACGCCCTGGCCGCCTGCGGCGCTACGCTCAGCGCCAGCCCGCCTGAAGCAATTCGCCGGGATTTCCGCCTGGAATTTGCAGGCCAAGATCCCCAACGCTGGCTGTTCCTGATCGCAAAGGACAGAACGGGTAGGGTGCTCGGCTTCGTCCGGGCCATGCGCCAGGGACTGGAGCAGGATTGGCGGATCGCCGGGCTGGGGGTCAGGCCGCTTTTCCGGCGGCGGGGAATCGGAGAGGCGCTGGTGAGCGAGGTGCTCGCAAACCTGCGTGAGGGTGGGGTGCACCAAGTGCGTTTGGAGGTCAACCGGGCCAGCCTGCCGGCCATCGCGCTCTACCGTAAGCTGGGGTTCAAAGAGATGCTTGACTCCGGCGAGCGAACAGGCGACGGCGACTTTTTGCAGATGGTCAAGACCAGCTAGACCAGGCAAGTCAGTCTCTTTCGATGTAGGGCAGGTGCACGTCGAACGGCCAACCCCAATCCACCAGGATCAAGCCTGTTTCCCCCGTATGGCCACTCCCATCGTCGGCGATGATCGTCCCCATGGTCTGTGAGGTGGCGGGTGAGAAAGTGAAGCTAGGGCCCACGCCAGCTTGAGGGTCGAGGCTGCCGGTAGTTGTCCAGTCCACCAGGAGATCGCCGAGATAGTTGTGGCACGCATCGCGGCCAGCGGCGTAGACGTCCAGTGTGTCGCCGACGGCCATCGGGTGATAGGCGATCTCTTTTCCGCCTGCGCCGGGCTCGTCCTGAACGGTGACGTGGTCCAGGCCAGAGGGCTGCGGCTCGAACTTGTTGACGTGATTGAACCACGTCTCGGCAACGTACACAGTTCCGGCGGCGTCCAGGTCTATGCCCGTCGGTAGGGTTTGATCCCACTGAATCATCAGTTCTGGGAGGCTGGGCACGCTCCAGGCGAGGAGAAAATCGCCTGACGGGGTAAACACCTGGATGCGGCCGTTGGCCGAGTCGGCGACGTAGATGCGCCGGTTGGCGCCCACGACGATGGCTGCCGGGTGATGGAACTGGCCTAACGCCTCGCCGTAGCTTCCCCATGCGGTGACGAACGCGCCGCCGGCGGTGAACTTTTGGATGCGGTGGTTGCCTGCGTCGGCCACGTAGACAAAGCCATCCGCATCCACACCGACGCCCCAGGGCAAATCGAACTGCCCGTCACTCGATCCATAGCTCCCCCATTGAGCGACGTGGGTCCCGCCCGCTGTAAACTTTTGAACGCGGTGGTTGCCGGTATCCGCGACGTAGATTTCGCCCGTCGGGCTGGCCGCTACCCCGCGCGGCGCGATGAATTGCCCGTTCCCCGACCCCTGGCTGCCCCATTTGGTGACAAAGTCGCCGGTATTGGTGAACTTTTGGATGCGGTGGTTGAACATGTCGGTTACATATAGATGTCCCGACGCGTCCACCGCCAGTCCGTGAGGCTGGTTGAGCTGCCCATCGCCCGTCCCATAGCTGCCCCACTTGAGCACAAAGTCGCCGGCGGAGGTGAATTTCTGCAGGCGGTGGTGGTTCATGTCGGTGGTGTACACAAATCCGCTCCCGTCCACGACGACGCTTACCAAGTGGTCGAACTGGCCATCGTTCGCCCCTTTGCCGCCCCAGACGAGCGCGCGTTCATAGCTACAGGCCGCGGCTATCACACCTGCAGAGGCTGGGGAATGTGGGAGGGTTGAAATGCTTGCTAGTAGCGCAACGAGGGCCGCGGAGGTTATTGCAGTTCGCACTGCTTCTCTTCCAGAAACTTGTGCTGGATACGGGCCACCCGGCAGGCCTGAGGCGAGGCTGCCAGCAGGCTGCCGGTTTCCATGAGTGCCAGGCCAGCACAGCGCGTACAGCGCTGCCACAGGTCGCAGGCGCTGCACTCGGGTAAGTCAATCAGGCGAATGGCCCGTATTTTCTCCAGTTCTTCCGAGCCGTACCAGATCTCTGCCAGGGGCGTGGTCTTGGCATCGCCCAACAGCACGTCGATGGCCGCGCACGGGTAGACGTTGCCGTATGCATCGATTCTGACAGACGTCTGTCCCGCTCCACAGGGGATGATGTCTTTCTTCTGTTCCTCCGAGAGCGGTGGCGGGTCGGGAGGTAGTTTTACCCCGGGATGCCGGTCGAGGCGGCGCTGCTGCATCGCTCGCATCTGGCTCTCCTCCGCCGCCAGGCTGCTGTTCTCCGAGCTGCCATCACGGCGATGGATGATCAGGTTGCCCCCCCTGAACGAAGTCGCCCCTATGCTGTCGGCCAGGCCTTGGATTTCCTCCGACTCGTCGATGTTCAGCTTCATCCAGGTGGTCTTGAGCTGGACGTTGATGCCTCGCTCTATGAGCAGGCGGGCCCCTCCTATCGCCTTTTCAAACGATCCCTCGACCTGGGTGATGGCGTCGTGGGTCGCTGCCCTGGCCCCCAGGATGCTGATCTCGGCCCGCTCCAGGGCCAGCTCCTTGAGCCGGTCGGCTACCGACGGTGTGATCAGCGTCCCGTTCGTGAACAGGCTGAAGCTGAACTCTCTCTGCCGCGCGTACTCGGCGATGCTGAAAAAATCCTTCCTGCAGAGGGCCTCGCCGCCGGTCAGGGTCAGGAACAGGGTGCCGAGATCGGCTAACTGGTCGAGGATGGGCTTGATCTCGTCCAGCGTGAGTTCACCCTGAGACGGGCGGTGGGTGATGTAGCAGTGGCGGCACCATAGGTTGCAGTTGTTGGTCAATTCCAATAGGGCGTGCATGGGGATGTTCTGCTCTCGCGCCCTGTCCTTGATGCGGTACAGCAGGGGGATCTGTCGTTCGGCCTCGTCACTTTCCCGAGCTGTCGCGCTGGCACCTCTGGCCTCGTCATCATCGAGGCCTCCTGACAAGACGACCAGGTTCCGGGCGACCAGCGTTTCGAGCAGGGTCTTGACGTCCTGGGCGGCCTGCTCTTCGTCCACCTCGAACTCGTGCGCGACGTGATGGACGATCTGCGCCACGGTGGGTTTGTGGACCAGGAACTCCCAGACCGCACTGGCCGTTTCGTTCAGGCTGTGGATCGTGTTGCCGTCCGGCAGGTAGACGACCGTCTCGGCGGGCCACGTCCGGGAGGCGGCGCGTGGGTTCCTGGCGACGACGCGGGTGCGTGATATCATTTTTGTTCCTTGCGGCAGAAAAAACGACGACCTGCAGCAGGTCGTCGTAGCTACTGGGTAACTACTTAGGCTACCCGCCAGAAAAAAGAGAGAGATAGTGTCCCGCCCGCCCTCTCCTCAGACGCGTAAGGCGATTGCAAAGCAAGGCTGAGTGGTTACACTACTGGCGAGAAGCTGCCCTGACGAGGCAGAGATGCAGACCAGGGCAAGGCGAGATCCTAATGGCCGCTTTGTATTCGCGATCCCCTGGGCCTTTGGCAGTCTAGCTCAAGGCCACCATGCAAGTAGGGTCCAACAGAATGGTGCGGCACTGGAGTTCCTCATCGAAAGAGGTTTCGCTCTTGCGAT
>JAFGED010000341.1 GCA_016931785.1 Anaerolineae bacterium | reverse complement strand
GAGTAGATACGCACATTATACCATTCCCGTTTTGTGGGGAAAAGCCGGGAAATGTCCGGCCGCGGTTGGCTACCGCGTGGGGCGGACATGAGGGCGAGTCACGGCAAGGCCACTCGAACGCTGGGGGAATTTAAGAAATCTCTGCGCCCTCTACAGAGTAGAGGCCTCGGCGTGCTCTGCGGTGAGAAAAAGAACCAGCACGAAATGGGAAGACTGCCGGTTTTGCTATTTGGCGTTTCTTCTTCTCAGCAGGAACAACACCAGGATGATGATGCCCAACCCTGCTCCAATGCCGATGGCCGTGCCCAGGTGCGTCGTTGAACCGGTCTGCTCGCTCCCTGTGGCGGTCTCTGGAGTAGAGGTGGGGGTGAGGGTTGGCTCACCTCCGGCTTGCGCTGCCGCTGCGGGAGTGGACGTCTCGTCCTGCGGCATTGACGTGGGCTCGGCCGTGTCCGTGGGTGTGGATGTGGGCGGCTCGGCCGCGTCGGTGGGCGGCTCGGGCGTGGACGTCGCCGTGGGAGGCATTGGCGTGTCGGTGGGCGGCTCGGGTGTGGACGTCGCCGTGGAGGGCACCGGGGTGTCGGTAGGAGGTACGGCCGTGGGCGGTTTGGGCTTGGGCGTAGGCGTGGACGTCGCCTCCAGCGGCTCTGCCGGCGGCGGCGTGTCGGTGGGGGCGGCGGGCGCTGCCGGGGCGCGGTTGTGTACGATGTGCGTGGTAAAGCCGCTATCGGGAAACGTGCCGATGCCGCCGAACGAGCTCCATCCGGCGGGCAGGTCCGTCTGGCTCACGGTGTACGAGTCTCCGTCAGAGATCCACAGCCCGCTGTCGTCGGGAGCGGATACGTCGTTGGAATAGGTGCAGGATAGGGATGTCGACCCGGCAGGGTAAGTGCACGTCGCGCTTCCCATGTCGCTCGCTGCCGTGATGGCAAAATCTGCGGGGAGGCCTGCGGGAGGCCCGCCCAGGACGTTGTTATCGGCGTCGTACCATCTCACCTCGATGCGGATCCTGTGAGCGGTCGTCTCGCTCGGCGTGATGGTGTAGGTCGCCGTTGGGGGTTCGGGTGTGTCCGTCGGTGGTGGTGACTCGGGAGTATCCGTCGGGTCGGGCGGCGGCGATTCCGGCGTGTCGGTGGGGGATTCCTCTGGCGTGGGCAGGGGAGAGTCCTTGCCGACCGTGCCGGTGAGATCGCCGGCGTACCCGATGGCGATGACGAGCGCTGCGGCTGCCAGCAGGACCGCGAACAGGATTGCGACGAGTTTCTTCTGCGAGTGTTTCATTAACAATGTCTCCGGGTCCCACTTGCCGCCTGCCGGTGTGCCACTGGTTTTATCTAGAGCGCCGGTATGTCGCCTTATGGGGAGCAGATGGGTGTACTTTTATAGTCGTTGTAAGGGATCGAAAAAGGTTGTCGGGCCGCCATGCCGTTCGTGCGGAGCGCGAACGGCCCTAGACATCTTCATATCTCGATTCTTGTCCAAATGAGGCAGATTTTGCGGGCTTTCATCTTGCCCAACCTCAGTTTTGCGAAGCAAAACTGAGCGGTGTTTCGAGCGTAGCGAGAAACGCCCCTAGTATCCCGCGAGTATCATTGGCGCATAAATTCTGTGGATGGTGCCGACGTACAGCGTGACGGGGATCGTGATCGGGCTGCCCGGCGCCGCGTCGCCCTCTATCGTGCCGGTGATCGTGATGTTCCCCAGGAAATGCGTGCCCTTGGAGTAGCCGCTGGTAGGGATGGTGACCGTCACTGCCTGTCCCGCGCCGTCCACCGTGCCGTAGTATGCACTAAGCGTTACCGGGGAGGGCGAGGTGGCCTGCCAATCGATCTCCCCATCCCCTGTGTTGAACACCAGCATCACGTCACTTTCCGGAGAGCCGCTCCCATACTCGTGCATCACGTATATGAAGCCCGGAGCGGCGTCCAGTTCAGGGGTGCCGTACAGTCCCCTGTTCTGCACGTCGCGGTGGAACGAGTGCCAGGGCGCCTTTCCCACGGGCTTGTCCGCCTCAAAGCGCCACAGGTGGCCCACGCCGGGGTCCAGATTGTCGCCGCCGCCGATCCATATCTCCACATTCCCATCGCCATCGGCGTCGCCCACCGTCGGAGAGCTCCACAGGCACCCGTCCCTGGTCTGGAGCAGTCCGTTGGCCGAGACGTAGGTGTTGAGCTGGGTCAGTGGTTGAGGGCTTCCATCGACGTTGTACACGTGCACGTCGTGCAGCATGGCGAACATGATCTCCAGCCCGCCGTCGCCGTCCACATCGGCGATGGTGGGCGAGGAAGCGACGTAGGTGTCGTAAAAGAAGGGGGATCTGCTCTTGGGCTCGACCGGCCACCCGCCGACCGGGGCGCCATCGTGGTGCCAGGCATAGACCTTGCCCTCTCCAGGGACGACATCGCCGCTGTTCTGAAAAGGGTCCCCCGAGCCGATGACGATCTCCAGGTCGCCGTTCCCGTCCAGGTCGGCCAGGGCGGGGGAGCTAAAGCCGGGATAGGTCGTGTTCTTTGGCCAGCCGGGCGCGTTGGGCAGCTTTGTGGGGTCGTAATAGTTCTTGGGGCCAAAGACCTGGCTGGTGTCAAAGACGTACACGCGGGGTTGGTCGGAGCATTTATCTGGACATTCGTGCGCCTGCCACCAGGCAAAGCTGGTGCCGGAGACGATCTCCAGATCGCCATCCCCATCCAGGTCGCCCACCGCCGGCGCGGCATAGATCGCCTCCTCGATGTAGCGCCGCACCAGGACGTTGCCGTTATAGTCAAAGATGTAGAGCATGCCGCCGTCCTGGACCGAGGTCCCGTCGATGAGGGTGCCGTGCGTCATGTCCGCCCCGATGATGATCTCCTTGTACCCGTCCTGGTTCAGGTCGGCGCAGGCGGCGGAGGACCAGACGGTATCCTGGTTAAAGTGGCCGGCGTCCCATCCGGGCGTGGACCACAGCGAGTTGCCCTCGTGGTCCAGCAGGTAGATGCGCTGGTCCCAACTGCCGAAGGCGATCTCCAGGTCGCCGTCGGAGTCGACGTCGCACAAGGTGGGAGAGGAAAAGACGCCTTCGGAGTATCCGTCTGGTGAGTGGTAATCATCGTGGGTTTTGAAAAACCACTTGAAGGCCCCATTGTGTTCGTAGACCGCGACGCCGCCGTGCTGGTCCTTGTCGGGCACATCCCCTCCCAGGCCGACCACGATTTCCGGCAGGCCGTCGCCGTCGATATCCGCGACGGCCGGGGTCGAGTTGATGGGCGCGCCCACGTCTGTGGCGAACCATATTTCCATGTTGTCGGCATCCGAGCCACCGTCCCACTTTAGGGCCACGAGAAGAGATTTTTTGTTATAGCTCCCCGCCCCGTTGTAGGCCGTGGTGCCGACGATCACCTCGGGGATGCCGTCCCCGCTCAGATCGGCCAGGGTGGGGGAGCCTTTGTCGATGATCCCGCCTTCGAGTCCTGGGCTGGCCAGTCGCCAGTCCATCGTGTCGAACACGGGATTGGCAGCGGGGTCGGCTGGCGCGGCATTTGGCGGCGCCGCGTTTACCGGCGCTATGCCGGAGAGCCATAAAAGCGCCAAACATGCACTCAAGTTGATTCGCGTCACCCTAAACATTTTGTTTCTCGTCCCTCGTTGTCTTGGCATTTCCCGTAATCCGGGAGAGCCTTTGCTTCTTGTCTTTAGTATAGGGGCTGCCGTGCAAACATTCAATAGGACATTCTGGCTATTTTCCCCAAAAATTCCCTCGGTAAACTACGGATTTTTGGTACCAAACCCCGGATTTTCGTGCAAAAAGGGGGAAATTTCACCGCTGCTCGATTTCCAACCGGGTAAAGCCCGTGGATAGCTGGCGCGGATCGGGGTTCTCGCCGCCCGTCAGTTCCGCCGGGCTGAGGGCGTAGGCATACGTGAGCCGGATGTCGTTCCAGCCCGTCTTGACGATGGAGGCCGGGATGGTCGCCTCACCCGTCCACGGCTCACAGTCTTGCCATCGATGGGCCATCAAGAGGGTCCCGTTCGCCTCCACCGTGATGCTCTGGTGCCTCCCGGGGGCGCAGTGGGGAAAAGCCTCCAGGTGAAGGAGGTGGTCCGTTTGGGAAGCGGCCACCCACCGGGCGCGCGATTCCGTCCCATCGGCCCATATCCCCCAGGATTCCTTGGCCGACCATCCTTCTCTGAGCGTGACGTTGAAGGGGTCCTTAGGATCCGCTACCTCGGCGATGCAGATCGGGTAGGGCCAAGGGGAAGGGCCTTCGGCCGGGGCGAAACACCCGACGGGGTGCAGGAGGGGATTTTGCGAGATCTGGGCCCACAGCGCCTCTTCTTTGCGCCCTTGGTGGTGCAGCAAGATGTAGCGCACTCGGTACGCGCGCAGGACGAGCGCCGCCTCGGGTGACGCGAGGGCCTTTTCGTCGGCGACAAAGTACTCCCACAGAAACAGCGTGTGCTGGGGCCAAAAAGAGCCCGTCCCTGCCACTGCCGGTGTTTGGTGTAGCTGTGTGGCGAACAGGGTCTCGCCGTCGATTTTGACCGAGGGGTATTCGAAATCGACGATGCCCTCGCCTGCGGGCAGGGGACGTCCCGCCAGCCATTGGTACGCGGGATGCGGCTGGGTGGGCAGGGGGAGGCTGCCCGTCGGGACCGGCAGCACTTCCAACAGCCAGATGGCGGCCAGCGCGTATCGGGCTGCCTTTGGCAGACGCCACAGCCCGTAGGCGGCCAGGGCGATCAAGCCCAATCCGCCGACGAGCGCGTAGCGGGTCATCACGCGGGCCGATTCCCAGAATGGGACGACGGCCGCCAGGAGAAACCCGGGCAGAGGGACCCCCTCGTCGAAAGGGTAGATGGGCTTCTGGGATGCAAAGAGTCCGGGCTTTAACGCATGCCCGATTCGCCAGACCAGGGCGTTGGGAGATTGAAAGGTGGGGCTGGTCACGACTTTGCCATCCCATTTCAGGAGCAGTCCGAGGGAAAGCAGCAAGCCGGCCGCCATCAGCCACACCAGGCTCTTGGGGCCTTTTTCCTTGATCAGGAGGATCAAGCCGGTCAGCCCTAGCAGGCAGGTGACGGGGCCCATATTGGCTATGCCGGATTCATCGTGAGGTCCGCTGTAGAAAACCGGGATGGCGTCTTTGACCCAGTCCAGCGGATGAAAGACGAATGGGCTCGCCAGGCTGTTCAGGCTGGCGCCCCAATGCAAGGCGTGTGGTATCTCGAAAGATTCGACGTGATCCTGTTGTATTCCCAGGGCGTAGGGGATTGTCGTGGGCGCGCTTACGACGAGCGCGATGGCCGTGATCGCGGCAAGCTGTCTCGCTTTGCCGGGGCTGAAAATCCCGCGCCCCCACATCGAAAACGCCACCCCGCCCAAGAATATGCTGTACAGGGAAAAGTTGATCATCAGTCCCCAGATCAGCCCGCAGAGCCACGGCAGCCTTTTGCGCGGAGGCCTTTTGCCCGAGCGGCGGATTCTTTCCAGGCCCCACGCGAACCAGGGCAGCAGGCTGGAGGCCCACAGGATGTGGATGTGGCCTCCCCCAGCCCGGATCCAGCGCATACCCATAAACGTGTAGAGCAAGGCGGCGATCACGGCGGGGAATTTGGGAACAAACAGGCGCATGAAGCGTGTGGCGCCGCTAAATGCCACGTAGAACGACAAAAGAGCCAGGCAGTTGTAGGCAAAGGCCGCTCCCCCCATTTCATACAGGGGCAGCGATAAAATAAAGACGATTGGAGAGTGGGCGAGCGTGGCCGTGTGCCACCCGTTGGGATGGAAGACCAGCGGCGTGAAGAGCGGCGAGGTGTGGGTTACGAACAGCGAGTCATGGTACCATTGCGCGCCCCAAAGGACCTCTAATACGTCTCCATAGGCCGGAATGTCGTGAAAGATATCATACACTCGCCAGCCCAGCAATAGAAAAACAGTGAGGGCCATCCACGGCGCGACCAGCTCGAATATCCTGGCTGCTTGGTGGATCGTGTCTGCGGTTTTGCTGTCCGGGTGATTTTGCATCTGTATAGACGTTGCCCCGTAAGGGTTGTCCGGCCTGGTGACGGGATCGCGGCTAGAGGATCGATAGATCGTCCACCTCTGCCAGGAAAGCCCGCCATATTTGCATCACGTTGGCCTCCGTAAAGGCCTGTGCCCGTTTTTGTTGGCGCGCGATGATTCGCTGGCGGAGCAGGCCGTCCTTTATCAGGATGTCCGCCAGCTCGGCCAGGGCCTCATAGTTCTTTTCGCGAAATAGGATGCCGCTCCCTCCCAGCGTGCCCGGCACGGCGGCCGCGGCGTAGGCCATCACCGGCAGGCCGAGGAGCATGCTTTCGGCGAGGGGCTTGCCGAACCCTTCGTGCTCGCTCATAGAGACGTACAGGTCGGCCAGGCGGTAATAGGTCAGCAGGGCGCTTTGTGGAACACGCCCGGTGAAGGTGACGTCGCTGCCCAATCCCATCTCTTGTGCCAGTTCTCGCAGCCCATCCGCGTACTCCGGCGCCCAGGGGGCGCCCACCAGGAACAGGTGGGCGGCAGGCTCGATGCGGTGATAGAGCTTGAGCAGCCTGATCAAATCCTCCTGCCGCTTGTTGGGCACGAGCCGGCCTACAAAGAGCAGGTAAGGCCCACCTTCCTGGTAGCGAGCCAGGAGGGCCGGGTTCGACGGCAGGTTGTACTGGGTTTCGTCCAGCGTGATGGGCAGCACCCCCGTCGGCCCAAAGTCTGCCTTCACCAGTTCGGCCTCGTTGTACGCGGAATCTGCCAAGCCCAGGCGCGTCCGCTCGCGCAGCCGATGCAACTGGGCCTGCCCCCTGGCTAGCTGCCCGGCCAGGACCGGGTCGGTATCGAGCACGAATTCCGCCGGCGTGATGTTGTGGTAGATGACCAGGAAGCGGACGTCCATCGAGAGCAGGTCGTCAACCAGCGCCGTGCCGATGCTGTGGTGCAGGATCACCAGCTCCCCGGGGCGGGAGGGGCGGTAGCCGAGGTAGGTCTGCACGTCGGCTGCCATCTCGGGGGCGATGCTCTCGGCGAACACCTCGGAGCGGAAACCGTCTTGGCGCAGCCAGCGTCGCAGCAGGAGCGCCTGGTCGGTGATCGCATCGCCCGGCGCAGCGCCGACGATGAACTGGTGAAGGGCGGGCCTAGGCATCTTTTTCCCAGCATCCTATCGTGCGTTCGAAGCGGCTCAAGACGGCCTCCCAAGAGTAATTGCGCGCCACGTACTCCCGTCCGTTCTCTCCCATACGCCCTGCCTGTGTGGGGTTGGCGCGGAGCCATTCGACGGCCCCGGCGAATTCTTCATAGGTCTGGAACCACAACCCGCCCCTGCTGCGCCGGACGTGACCGCGCGTGACGGCGCACTGGCCGTGGACGAGCACAGGGCGCGCTGCCAACCACGACTCCATGATGGTGAGGGAGAAACTCTCGTTGAGCGAAGGTTGGCATAGGGCTAACGCGGCTTTGTAGGCGCGCGCCTTCTGGGCCTCGGGGACGAACCCGCGATACTCGAACGCCCGGTGGCGCGGGGGTTTCAAGGGGCCTTGCCCCAGGATGACCAGGCGCACGTCGCCGCCTTGATCGGCGTAGCGCAAGACGTAATCGTAGAGCAGCGCCAGTCCCTTTCCGGGCTCCAGCCGGCCGACGTAGAGCAGGTCCTGGGGTGCCTGCGCTGCCCGGCTGCACTGGCGGTCAGGTGACACCCCTCCCCCGATCGTGCCCGAGCGCCGGGGACGGATGCCCAGGTGCTGAACGGCCAGGTCCCGCTCTTCCGGCGAGAGGAACATCACGCCGCGGCAGCTTTCCATCAGGATGCGGTTGGGTTCCATGTACGCATACGGCTCGTCGTGCAGGCACGGCCATACGATCGCGCGATCCGACGCGGTCCAGGCCGCGTAGTGTGCCAGCGGCGACGCGCAGGGAAGCGCGATCAGCGCGTCGAACTCGGCGGCGTGCCGGGCGACGTGATCGTACAGGGATGGGCTGTGCGCGCCGCTTTCCAGCCAGGTGTATTGATCGTCCGCGTCGAGCCGGCCCTGGCGTTCGAGGCGCCTGTTCAAATCCGCTTGGCGATTCACATCCTGCTGGGCGACCGCAAAGCGGTGGATAACGACCCCCTCACTTTCCTCTCGTCCGGGTTTGTAGGTGTTCTTCCAGGTGTAGTGACTGCGGGCGCACGTCGTCCATACCTCCACCGCCCATCCGCGGCGAGCGGCTGCCCGGGCGAACCCGCGCGCCAGCGTCTCGGCGCCTCCAATCACATCCGCGCCGTAGCGGGGCACGACGACGGCGACCTTCATGCGGTCTCCTCGCGCAGCGCCTCTATTTGTCTCCGCTGCTCGTGCAGCTGCGCGGCCATCCTGTTGAGCGTGCTCACCGTGTGCCGGTTGACGGCCAACTGCTGGCGGGCCAGCTTGCCCACGTAAAAGAGCACCAGGTTGTGGGCCTCTTGCCTGATCCGCCCCCAGAGACGGCCCAGGACCGGGAGCCGGGTCGCCGGCGACGGTGCCAGGGATGACTCGACGCCGACCTGGTAGTACAGGTCGTTCGCCTTGCGCAGGTGGTAGTAGAGGTCCCGGTCAAAATCCCCGCTTTCGGGCTCGCCGGGATACGCGGCGGCGCCGAAGGGGGGAAACTCCTGTTGCGGGTATCCAAGTTCGAGCCGGCGCTGGTGGATGCGCTCGCGGATCTGCGCCATGATCTGGGCGGGGTCGATCTCCGGGTCGTCGATTTCGATCAGGTTATCGGGGAATTCTGTGTCCATGTCTCACTCCTCGGCCAGTCTGTATACCTCCAGGGTCTTGAACGCCGTCTGCTCCCACGAGAACGCACTCGCGCGCGCCAGGCCGCGGGCGGATAGCTCTGCGCGTTTCTCGTCGTCGCTCAGCAACGCGGCCAGGGCATCGGCCAGGGCGCCGGTGTCGTCCGGATCGACCAGCACGCCTGCATCGCCTACGACCTCCGGCAGCGACGATGTATCTGAGGCGATCACCGGCACGCCGCAGGCCATCGCCTCCAGGGGCGGCAGGCCAAAGCCCTCGTAGAGCGATGGGTATGCAAACGCCACGGCGCCGTTGTAGAGGGCAGGCAGGATGCTGTCTGGTACTTGGCCCAAAAAGACGACCTCGTCTTTTAGCCCCAGCGCCTCGACGCGTTCGAACACGCCCTCGCACTTCCATCCCCGCGCGCCCGCCAACACCAGCTTGGGCGCTGGCGTGAGATTGCGCACCTGGTGGTAGGCCTCGACCAGGCGCTCCAGGTTCTTGCGCGGTTCGATAGTGCCCACGTATAGCATGTATTCGCCGGGCGCCAGCCGGAGTGGTGCAAGGGCCTGTTCGAGCGCCTGGCGGCTCCCGATTGGGCGGAAGGCCGGTCCGACCCCGCCGCGCACCACGTGTATCCGGCGGGGGGGGATTCCCAGGTGGGCCACGATGTCGCGTTTCGTCGCCTCCGAGATGGCGATCACGACGTCGGCTTTTTCGCGTGCGAACCGCCATTTTCGCGCCTGCAGCTCGCGGGTGCCGGGGGTGTGGTGTTCCGGGAATAGCAGCGCCGTCAGATCATAGATCGTGACCACGTTCAAGGCGCCGGGTTGCTGCCACAGCAGGACGTCGGACGAGTGGAATACGTCCACTTCACGCAGCGCCTGCTGCAGGTTGCGCCGCATCGACGCTTCCGCCGCGGCTGCCCACGGCCAGAGCAGCGTCCGGTCGGCCAGTGCAGCCAGGGACTGCAATGGTGGGCGTTGCAAGGCATCCCAGCGGGCCAGGCGGCGGTGCCTTAATCCCGCGCAGCGTGCGATCCTGGCGTTCCGGGCCTTCAGGGTCACGGCCTCGGGCAGGGCGGCGTGCTTGCCGTGGAGGGGGACGTAATCCAGCAGCAGGTACGCGTTCTCGTGGTCCACCTCGAGCAACGCCTGCAGCAGGTTGTAGTCGTATGTGTGAACTCCGGCCTGTGCCACGTACAGGGCGGTGATGTCGAAGCCGATGTTCATGCGTGGTCTATCCTGTTGGGAGTGTCGCTCAAAACTTGCTCGGCAAAGTCCAGGATGGGCCGGGGTATCGTGAACCGGGCGGGCTGGGGTCTCCTCGTGTATTGCAGACACCGTTCGATGAAGGCGATGTACTCGCGCGCCGAGTCCTCTATGCGGTGGTGGGTCTGGACGTACTGCCGGGCGCTGTGGCCTATCCGCCGGCGCAGGCTGGGGTCGCGGGCCAGGGCCAGCAGATGGGATAGGAGCGCGTCCTCCTCGCCTGGGCCGACGTCCACTTTGATGCAAGCTTTATCCGGGAGCTCTGAAAAGGCCCCGGCGTTGGAGATGATGACGGGCTTGCCGGCGCCCATCGCCCGGATCAGGCTGCCCGACGTCTCGCCAGCCGTGGGATAGCGCAGGTTGACGCAGGCGTCGGGGATCGTCAGATAGCGCTGGAAATCGTCCTTGCTCACGTGCCCGGTCAGGATTGCCGCTTTTTCCAGGCCGAGCTCTCGGATCAGGCCCGCGACGTCGCATCCAGGGACGGCCCTGCCCACCAGCAGGTAGACGGCTTGGGGAACCTCTCGTCGCAGCCGGGCAAAAGCCCGCAGCGCCACGTCGACGCGCTTGACGGGTGCGATGTGACCGAAAGAGGCGACCACAAAGTGGTCGTCGCCCAGTCCCAGGGAGGCGCGCACTTGGCCTGGATCGGGTGGATCGTCTTCCAGCGCCTTCAGGCTCAGGTGATGGTTGATCCTGGCAATCGGGACGTTGGGATGGGTTCGTGCGACCTGTTTGCGCGTGTATTCGCTGTGGACGATGATCCCCAAGCTGGCATCCACGACCCGGTCGACCAGTGGGCGGGCGTAATCGGGGTAGGAGTGGATGCGGTGCATGGTCCTGTGGGCCAGATCGAACCCTTGCCAGCCATAGCAGTAGCCCATCTCGCGCACGTACCCCGCCGGATCGCCGCTCTCCAGGGTGGTGGATCGGAAGAACTGGTACAACACGCAGTCGTGCAGCACCGTGATGCCGGGATAGTATCGCAGGGTGTCGTAGATGGCCTTGTGAGATGGGTTGTTGCCCATGTGGTACAGGCACGCGTCGTAGCGCCCCTGTCGTTGCAGCGCGGGGAAGCGGCGATAGTTGCGTGTGTTGAACGCCTCGACGACGGCCGAGTTGCTGGGACGATAGTCGCCAATGAAGAGATCCACCTCGGCAAAGCGCGCCAGGTGTGGCAGCAGCTCTTCGCTATAGTCGGCGATGCCGGTTGGTTCCGGGTTTAGCGGGCTAAAATAGGCGATGCGCACGGTTCGCTACCTCAACCTATCCACTCTTCAACGGCGGCGCGCAGCCGCGCGTACTGCCGATCCCACGTGTACATTTCGAGCACCTTTTCCCGGCCGCGCCGGCCCATCGCGGCGGCCTGCGCGGGGGCGTCCAGCAGTTTTTCCAGCGCCTCCGCCAGCCCGGTAGCGTCGCCGAATTCGACCAGCAATCCGTCGACGCCGCCGCTGATCACCTGCGGGATGGCGCCGGCCCGGGCGCCGATGACGGGTTTGCCGCGCGCCCACGCTTCGAGAAAGACGATGCCGAAGGACTCGGTGCGGGAGGGAAGCGCCACCACGTCTGCGGCGTCCACCGCATCCCACTTTTCTCCCTCCGATAGCTGCCCCAGGTGCCGGCAGCATGCCCGGCTGTTCTCCGGGAGCTGTTCCAGGACGTGCTTCAGGTTTTCCTGCTCCGGCCCGATCAAGATCACCGTGGGACGGCGTCCTGCCTCCCACAGTTGCCGGGCCGCCGCGATGAGGTGGTGCGTTCCCTTGTCGTAGCACAGCGCGCCGAGCGAGAGGACGACGGCGCCGTGGACGCCGTATTTCTGGCGAAAGCGCTCTCCATCGGCGTGCTCTCCATCGGCTGGATTGACCCCTGGTCCGGCGATGCGGACCTTTTCGGGGGCGAGTCCGTGTTCCAACATGAACGCCCGGTCGCTGGATGTCTGGGCCAGGACCCCTTGGGCTTTTTGCAGCAGCTCTAGCTGGTGGCGCATGGTGTAGAATCGCTCCCTGCCCAGGTGCAGCAGGGGCACGGCGATCCAGGGCGCGCCGCGCCTTTTTGCCTCGCGAGCCACGGCTGCAGTCAATCCCTCCAGGGTGATGTTCCAGGCAAACAGTAGATCGGCCGGTTCCTGGGCCAGGGTCTGCCGCAGTTTGGGCATCCAGGGGCTGAAGCGCGCCAGTGGAAGGGCCAGTTTTCCCGAGATGCGGCTTGCCATCCAGGTGAGGCGGCGCAGGGCGGCGAACTGGTAATCGCCTAGCGGCAGGCACCGCGTGGGGAGCCGCTTTATCCGCACACCCTGGTACCGATCCGGCGCATCGGGTTCTACCCGGCGGCCGTGCCGGTTCCACAGCGCCGAGAGATCGGCGGCGTTGGAGGCGATGATGGTCACATGGTGACCATCCAGCGCCTGCCGCCGTGCGATCTCCTGCAGGTGGCGCTCTGACCCTCCGACCAGAGGCCAGGCCCGGTGGGTTACGTGAACGATACGCATGTGCGAATGCTCTTGGCTACCCTTCTTCAGAATCCTTGGACGATGCTTCCTCCAGGGCTTGGACGCGCGCATTGAGACGCGCTATATCCTCCCGCAGCCCGGCCGCCGCCTCCGCCTGAATCCGGCGGGTGGTGGTCAGCTCGTGGTCCATAGAGGCCAGTATCTCTTGAATGACGGCCAGCTTCTCCTGCAGACGCCATACGCTGGCCAACAGCCCGCGGAGCCGGGCGATGACGGGGGCTTTTGACCTGTGGATGTGCCATGGGGGTTCGACCAGAAAGGCGCCCTCGCCCGTCTTGGGCTGGCCTCCGAGGGCCTGGCGCAGACCCAGCAGCGCTTCGGCGACGGCCCTTTCGCTGTCTTTGCCGGTCAAGACGCCGCCTGTTGGCACATTCTGCAGGTCTAGTACAGTGTCGAGGTATGCCTGGCGCAGGCCCTGGCATAGGGCCAACTCGTTCAACCCGGCTTGCCAGACCTCCTCGGCGGGCACGAATTCTTCGTGGAATTGCTCCGCGGTGTAGTGTTTGAGCATAAAGCGCAGGCGCCCGCGGTTCATCCAGCGATGATATTCGGCGCTCTTTCGATCTATGGCCGTCGTTTCGTGATGGGTCCCCGTGGCCTCTGGCGTGTAGATGATCTGGTAGCCGGCGGCTCTGGCGCGAAAGCACAGGTCGGTTTCTTCGTAGCAAGCCGGGAAGAAGCTCTCATCGAACAGGCCGATTTCATCCAGAACGGTCCGCTTGAGGCCCATCGCGGCGCCGGTCACGTAATCGACCTCCCGGCGCGTATCCCACTGCCCCTTACCCATCTCTTGGCAGTCTGGGAGGGCCAAGGGGAAGCTCGTGATCCCGCCCGCGTGTTGTATCGTCCCATCGGGGTGCAGCAGCTTGCAGCCCGCAATCCCCACCTCCGCCGGCGTGAGAGCTTCTATCATTTTCCCCAGCCACCCTGCTTTGAGCGTGACGTCCTGGCTGACCAGCAAAAGATACGCTCCCTGCGCGGCGCGCAATCCCGCATTGTAGCCGCCGGCGAGACCCAGGTGGCGTTCGCTCGCGATCAAGTGCACCTGCGGGAACTGCTCGCGAACCAGCGTCGTGGAGCCGTCGGCAGACCCGTTATCTGCGACGATGACTTGGTCATCTGGGCCGGCCTGCGCCAGGATGGCGCGCAGGCAGTCGCCCAGGTGCGGTTCTCCGTTCCAACTGACGATGATGACAGAGGCTCTGATCATCGACCCTCCTAACTAGGTATCTTCATATCTCGATTCTTGTCCAAATGTAACTACTCGGCCTTGCTTCGCAGTTGCCTTTCGCGTTCGAAAAGAGAGGGGTGCGGGGGTTTCGAGAGCGGCGAAGCCGCTCTCGAAACCCCCATCTCTCCCTTTTCTCGGGCGAGGAGCACTACTCGGGCGAATAGCCTGAGTAGTTACGTCCAAATGATACAAGATTTTGCCATGCCGAGTCTTGCAAGCGGCGGAACCGCTATACCTTTCGCGCTCTGCGCGAAAGGCCCTAGTCGTGCGTATCTGTGCAGGATGCCGTCTCCAAGCGGACGGCGGTGATGTGGTACACGCGCGCGTTGTTGACGAGGAACGTATCGGTGTCAAAATGGGCTGTCAGCACCACGTCGCCCGATTCCGGCGCTAGCACCACGAGATTATAGTCCCGGTGATGGGGGGATACGTTTTTCCCATCTACCACGATATCTGTATCTCCGGCCGAGGCAAGCGCCTGGATGGGCGCAGGCGTCCTGGT
This sequence comes from Anaerolineae bacterium, assembly GCA_016931785.1. Taxonomy (GTDB): domain Bacteria; phylum Chloroflexota; class Anaerolineae; order B4-G1; family B4-G1; genus JAFGED01. The sequence continues at coordinate 3,672 of JAFGED010000341.1, read as the reverse complement.
GCCGGTAGTGCCAATGGGCTGCCCCTTTTCAAGCCTGGCTTGGGCAAGCGCGGGGTGCTGTATTTCCACCGCGGTGCCTGGCTCGGCCCCGCGCACGCCGATCAAGACGTGCGCGCCGGCGCCCGGCCAGCGCACCTCCGCAAACCCCAGACCGCGCAGCGCCGTTTGGACGCCCTGCTGGGTGTTCCCCTGGTCGACCGCGAAGGAGGCCGGGTGTCGGCTGCCGATGACGACGATGCTGCCGGGTGGCAATTCGTCCAGCAGACCGGCCAGTGTGCGGGTCGATGAATCCACCGGCCGTAGCACAAAGTACTTCTCGAAGGTGCTTTTAACGTCTGGGGAAACGTGGGGGACGTATGCAGGGCGCGCCTTTCCCTCGTTCTTCGCCGGCAGCGTCGTCACCTCTTCTTGTGGGAGAAAAAAGGGGCAGGCGAGCAGGTCGGCCTCTTCCGCGCCAAACTCGGCTATTGCCAAGTCCGGCTTTACCCCCTCGACCTGTTGCAGGTACAGTATGCCCATCGTGCGGTTATAGAAATCACAGCAGGGAGGCAGCACCAGGACGGCGTCCTCGGGCATCAGGTTGAGGATGGCGGCGGATTCCTCTCGCGGCGCGTAGTTGTTGCTTTCATCGACGATGTCATAATTGGCCCGCAGCGGCCACAGCGTCAGCCCGATCGTGACCAGCGTCCATCCCCCGGTGGCGACGAGGCCGTACGCCGGGTGAGGCGGCCTCCTCCACGCATGCGCCACCCAGCGCGTGATTGTCGCGAGGCCGCCGCCGATCCAAACCGCAAAGATGAGGTACGTGGGGATGAGGAAGAATATAAAGTCCGCGATGTCATAGCTCAGCGTGAAGAGCAGGTTGGCCGTGAATGCCAGCACGAGCAAGCCCGACTCACGCCATCTGGATGCGCCCAGCGTCACGATTCCCAACAGGCCTGCGCTGATGGGGAACAGGCCGTACTCCGCAGCCAGGAAATTCCAGTAATGTGCCACGCGGTTGCCGAGTTCCTGCCAGGATAGGGCAAAGAAGCTCGATCGGAATTGCGCCCCCGTCAGATACCACCACAACCTGGGCACCGTGTCCGGACAGGTTTCGCAAAAGGAGGGATGCTGCCTGGCCCGCAGGAAAAGGAGGAGGTACTGGCAGGCACCCAATGCCAATGCCCCTGCAGCAAGCGCCAGGTTGCGCGGCTGCGTCAGCTTTTTCCTGTCGGTCGTCCCTATGAACCACAATAACCCTGGGATTAGGAGAATCGTCGAAGCGTGGTTGCCGAGGCTGAGGGCATAGGCAGCGAGGGCTCCGACGTACAGCCATTGCCCGCCTCGCGCTCGCCAGAGAAAAAGCAGCGCGATCACCAGGGCCAGGAATGCAGCGTTCAGGGTGTAGACCTCGGCGATGACTGCTTGGGACCAGAACGTTCTCGACCACGCGAACAGCAGCGCCGCCCCGGCAGAGGCTGGCAGGTTGTGCGTCAGACCCCAGATGGCGAGGCCCAGCAGGGCGACTGCGGCGGCTGCCGACACGGCGGAGAGCAGGTTGACCCGGAAGGCCGCATCGCGGACGGGGAGCAGGGTGAAGAGTTTGGCCAGCGGCACGTAAAGTGGATAGCCGGTTGCGTGGGGAATACCAAGGACGTTAGCGACGACTTGGAACTTGGCGCTGTCTCCAAAATCGCCCACGCTGGGCTGCAAAGTTCGGCAGTACGCGAAGAGGGTCAGGGCAAAGAGGGAAGAGCCCAGCAGTGCGGCCAATGCGGGTTCCCGGGACTGGCCTGCCCTGGCCTCCTGTAGCCGTGTCTCTCTGCGCTCCTCGGTGGAGAGGTGCGGATTCACCCAACTCAATTCCTCTCTCCAGCACTTTTCACTGGTGCGTCCCATTCAAAGGTTTGACCGTCATCCTGCATCGCGGTTGGGTTCAGTGGGCGGGTTATCACTGCACTATTGGGAGGAAGCGTTTGACGGGGTTTACGATCACTATCCCTTGTTTCACATTGTCCGTCTCTTTTGTCTCCACGATCATCTCGCCGCTATCAACCTTGACCCAGAAGGGATGGGCGCCGCTGCCAAGGTCCGCCCACGTCGTCGTCACCACAGTTTGGCGTCGCGCACACCCGCCCAGCCCGGTGAAGGTCGTCGTACCAATGACTGTCGTCAAGCTCTCGTCGCTGTAGAACGTCACCGTCACCGTATCGGTCACGGCGATGTTGCCGTTGTTCGCGATCGCCGCCGATAGGGCGACCGTCACGGGGTCCGTTCCGCTCGGCGAACTTGCGCTGACCGGGGGTACATTTGTGGGTAAGAGGTTCACCTCCGGAGAGATGTCAGCCACGTAACCGTGCCACTGCCACCCGGGAACGGTGAGCGTGTAGGTGTCGGTGTATACCAGGTTGCTGGCGTGCGCCAGATCCTCCAGACCTTCTGTCGCCAGGCTGTACCACAGCCACTGCTGCACCAGGCGGTAGTCGTCGGCCGGGTAGCCGATCTGTGGATCGGTCGCCGTCATCAGGTAGTCAAATGTGGCCTCTATGTAATCTGCTACACGTTCAGGGTGAAAAGTCTCGCTGTTTTCATCGCAGAAACAGTCATTTCCGATGGGAGGAGGGCAAGTCGTCGCCGAGCAAGTGCCGTAGTAGTTGTAGGGCTTGAGAATCCCATACTCGGTGATGATCAATGGCTTGTCCTGCTCGCCGTGGTCTTTCATCCACTGGCGCATCATCGTGACTTGTTCCATGAAAAGCCCCATATCGTCGTGTTCGGCCTGACAGATGGTGTTGGGATCCGGGCAGTTGGTGCTGAACGAGAGCGCTAACCCTGGATCGGTGCCCAGGGCGACGTGGGCATCCCCATCGTCGGTTTCTGACAAAATGTAAACGTGCATCGTCCACACGTCCACCGGCATCCGCGTGCCGTATTTTTCGAGGTACGCATCCCACACGATGTCCAGGTACTGCAAGCGCGCGGGAGTCACTTCCACCAGGCCGGCGATCGCGACCTGTGCTGTAGGGTCCCGGCCTTTGATGAAGTGATATGCCTCGTAGTACGCCTCTGCATACTGCTGTGGGCAGATGTCGCCTTGCACGTTTACGCGCTCGGGCTCGTTGCCGATGATCCAGAGCGCCCCCAGGTTGTTGTCTATGTACGCACCCAGGACGGTATCGGTGAGGGCGGGGGTGATCGTGTAGGGGTAGCTCGGCCCACAGGTATCTGTTCCCCCACGAGATTCCGCTCCCTGGTAGACGCGGATCATCTGGGCGAACTCGGCCTCAGTAGCGCTGGAGGGCGCCATCTGTGTGCCAAAGTTTAGATACCAGCCGATGGCCAGGTTCGAGACCACGTCAAACTGTTCTAGTTGTGCATTTCTTGGAACTAATCCAAAACGGCAGTTTGGGAACAGGTCGGAGTCAATTGCAGAATTGTCCAGTGATGCAGGGCTGATCACGGTTGTCTGGGATTGAAAAGTTGCCGCCCATCCGGGCACTTCTAGCGCCAGCAGCAACGCCAAGACAGAGGCCGCACTGACGAGCAATATAGCCCACAGAACTCTTTTCTTGTTCAAGACTTGTCCTCCGCTGAGAGGTTTAGGATTTGTTGGAGAATAACTTCCCTCGTCCAAACTCGATCTGCATACTCCATCGCGGGAAGGTATCATCTCAATAATCCGGGGGGGGG
>JAFGED010000340.1 GCA_016931785.1 Anaerolineae bacterium | reverse complement strand
GCTTCCAGTTGAACTGATCCTCGTGTTGTGTGAATGCAGTTCCGGCGCAGCCGGAACTGCTGGGGCATCCGCTGGGTGCTTGCACCCAGCGGATGCCCATTGGCGTGGCTAAAGCAGTTGCGCTATAATGAAACCATGAATCGTTTTCGCCGTCCCCGTGGGCTTTTGCTGGTATTGGTCGCAGCGTTCGTCATTGTGGCGGCCGTGCTGGTGCTGCGTGGCAATCGACGTGAGGCTGCGCCTGCTACTTCGCCGCTTCCTACGCCTGCCGATGCTGCCGAGACCTTGGGGACCTCCTCCCGATCAACCTCGGCGGCCGCTTTGCTCTGGGTAGTGCTGGGGAGCCTGCTTGCCCTTGGTGTTGCCGCTCTCGTTCTCCGCCGCCCTCGCCGAGACGAGCAATGAAGCTGCGCTCGATCTATCTCGTCGCGCTCGCATCGTTTGTGCTGGTTGCCTTTGCCGTGCGCGCGATTTCCGTCGATGCCCAGTCCCTTTGGCGGGATGAGGTGGACGCGATGCTTTTCGCCACAACGCCTCTGGACGAAGTGCTCCTCCACTTTACGCAACCCCGTTGGAACGGCCCGCTCTACTTTTTGTTGCTGCGTGCCTGGATCGCGCTCTCCGGCACGGGCGAGTATGCGATGCGTTTCCTCTCGTTGTTCTTTGGCGTCCTCTGCGTGCCGCTGATGTACGTGTTGGGCCGCCGCTTGTTCAGTCGACAGACGGGCGTCATCGCCGCACTGTTGATGGCCGTTTCTCCCTATTTTGCCTGGTACAGTCAGGAAGTCAAGATGTACACGCTGGCGCCCGCCCTGACGCTGCTGGCGATCTATGCACTGCGCCGCGCCCTGAGCGAGCCGAAGGGCCGCGCTGTATGGTGTTGGTGGATCGTGCAGGTGGTCGCCACCAGCCTGGCTTTCTACACCCACATCCTGGCTGCGATGCTGATCCCCGTGCAGGTGATGCTCTACTTCACCTGGTGGCCTCAGGCGCGCAGGCGGTGGCTCGGCGCGCTGATCGCTCTGGCCTGTCTCACGCTCCCATACCTGCCGTTGGCTGAGTGGGAGGTCCCGTTGCTGTTTGACGAGCGCGTGGCGAACTTTCTCCACCAGCCTTTGGGTGAGACGATAGGGACGCTGCTCACGAGTTGGCGTGCGGGGAACTTTTTCCTGCTTCGCGCCCGCGAGACGGGCTTTGGTCACTTTGGGCTGCTTGAGATCGCGGGGATGCTGCTCAATGGCTGGAGCATGGGGTACTTTGGGACCTTTGGGCGGGGCTGGCCTTATGGCGCGATATTGATGGGGGGATTGGCCGCGTGGGGACTTGTTAGTTCTTTCTTCTCGCTCGGCAGTTGGCAAGCGGAAGTGAGGAAACGTCTCTCGCTGTTGTGTTGGCTTGTGATGCCTGTCTTGATGATATGGTACATCTCGCAGTGGCAGCCGCTTTTCACAGATCGTTACCTCATCTGGGCCGGGTTGGCTTTTTACCTGTTGATCGCTCTGGGTCTGGCGCTCATCTGGCGAGCCGGAAGGTGGGGCAGGTGGGCCGCGGTGGTTTTGATGAGCTTGATGCTCGGCTTTAACGCCACCAACTTGTGGCAACAGGCCACTCAGCAGGGTAAGGCGAACTTTCGCGCCGCTGCCGCTCACGTGGCGGCTGACTATGAAGATGTTGACGTGGATGGGGTCGTCGTGCAGCCGGGTTCCCGTCGGCCTGCCTGCGAGGGTTGTGCGTTTCGAGCCTACATTCCTATGGCCCTGTCCCGCTACGGCGGATTTGATGGGCTGATCATCTTTCAGATCCCTCACGGAAGATACACGTTCGATTACTACTTTTCCTACGAGGGGTATCCTTGGGCCGACGGGCTGTATACGAACCATCGTCACCCGGATGGCTCCTACATGATCGGCGAGGCCCAGGCGGCAGAGATGATGGCCGAGATGACGGAGGTATACGACGTCGTCTGGCTGGTGGCGAGCGAGATGGAGATGTGGGACGAGCGGGGGTTGGTGAAGGGCTGGCTCGACGCCAATCTGCGGCTGACCGACGATACCGAGGGTGAGTATCTGTGGGTGGATGTGTATCGGTATGAAAGGTGAGGCGTAAAGACGTAATGCGTAGAGCGCAAGGAGCGGGTTTACGTTTTACGTTTCGCGTTTTGGGGTATAATACCTACCGCAAACCCCGGTTCCTGGAGGACATCACTTGGAGATTGGCACCGTACGATCCGTAGACATCGAGCAGGAGATGCGCAGTGCGTACCTGGACTATGCGATGAGCGTCATCGTCGCGCGCGCGCTGCCGGATGCCCGCGATGGCCTCAAGCCGGTCCAGCGGCGCATCCTCTATGCCATGCACGACATGGGCTTGCGGCCCGACACGCCGTACAAGAAATCGGCCCGCATCGTGGGCGAGGTGCTGGGCAAGTACCATCCCCATGGTGATTCCGCCGTCTACGAGGCGATGGCGCGCATGGCGCAGGACTTTTCTCTGCGCTACCCGCTGGTCGATGGGCAGGGCAACTTTGGCTCGATCGACGGCGACAGCCCTGCCGCCATGCGATACACCGAGGCCCGCCTGAACCGGACGGTGCTCGAACTTTTGCTCGATATCGATAAAGACACCGTGGACTGGGGGGATAATTTTGACGGGACGCTCCAGGAGCCGTTGGTGCTTCCGGCGGCCCTGCCGAACCTCTTGGTCAACGGCTCCTCCGGCATCGCCGTCGGCATGGCCACCAACATCCCGCCGCATAACCTGGGCGAGGTGTGCGACGCGCTGGGTTACCTGATCGAGCGCTGGGACGATCTCGACGGGGTGATGGTGGACGATCTGCTGGAGTACGTCGAGGGACCGGACTTTCCCACGGGCGGCATCATCGTCGGCCGGGAGGAGATTGCCCACGCCTACGCCACCGGTCGCGGCCGCCTCACTGTGCGAGCGATGACGCACATCGAGGAGATGCCCGGCGGGCGCAGCCGCATCGTCGTCACCGAGCTGCCCTACCAGACTAACAAGTCGTCTCTGCTGGAGCGTATCGCCGAACTGGCCCGTTCCGATCGGATCGACGGTATCTCTGATCTGCGTGATGAGTCGGATCGGCACGGGATGAGCATCGTCATCGAGCTCAGGCGCGGCGTCCAACCGGAGACGACGCTCAATCAGCTTTTCAAGTACACGCCGCTCCAGTCCACCTTCAGCGTGCAAATTCTGGCCTTGGTCGATGGCGAGCCGCGCCTGTTGACCCTAAAGCGGGCGTTGCAGCTCTTTATCGAGCACCGCCGGGAGGTGGTCACCCGGCGCTCCCAGTACGAGCTGGAGAGGGCGCGCCAGCGTGCGCACGTCCTCGAAGGGCTCAAGATCGCCCTCGATCATCTGGACGCCGTCATCAAGACGATCCGCGAGTCACCCGATGTCGACGCCGCGCGCGAGCGGCTGATGGCGCGCTTTGAGCTTTCGGAGGTGCAGGCGCAGGCGATCCTGGATATGCAACTGCGGCGCTTGGCGGCCCTGGAGCGCCAAAAGATCGAGGATGAGTATTTGGCATTGATCCAACGCATCGCCTTTTTGGAGGATCTGCTGGCCTCGCCGCGCAAGATCCTGTACCTGATCAAGGACGATCTGGAGGGGGTAAAGAGCGCGTATGCCGATGGTCGCCGCACGCGCCTGGTCGAGGAGGATGCCGGGCTGTCGGTGGAGGATTTGGTCGCCGAGGAGGACGTGCTGATCACAATCACCGAGCGTGGATACATCAAGTGCGTGCCGGCCGGGGCTTATCGCGCCCGCGGCAACGATGGGCGTGGCGTCAAAGGGGCAGCCCGGGACGAGGATACCGTCACGCGTATGTTCTTGGCTCGCACGCTGGATACCATTCTCTTCTTTAGCGATCGCGGCAAGGTCTACCCGGAAAAGGTCTATCAGATTCCCAAGATGGATCGCGCCTCCAAGGGGGTGCTGCTGAATAGCATCCTGTCGCTGGCGACTGGCGAACAGATCACCTCTGCGGTCGCGATTTCGGACTTTGAACAGGAAGGCTCCCTGGCGATGTTCACGCACCAAGGCAAGGTCAAACGCATCGCGTTGGGTGAGCTCAGCGCCGCGCGGCGCAGCGGGCTGATCGCCATCGGCTTGAGCCGGGGAGATCGTCTGGGCTGGGTCGATCTGATGGGTGGGGATGAGGATCTGATCGTCGTCACCCAGCAAGGGCAGGCGCTGCGCTTTGGCGGGGACGCGGTGCGCTTGATGGGGCGCAGCGCCGCGGGCGTCAGCGCCATCAAGCTTGCCTCGGATGACCGGGTATGCAGCGCGGGCGTCGTCAAGGATAATGACGCGGATTTGCTGGTCGTCACCACGAAAGGATACAGCAAGCGCACTGCCCTGGCTGAATTTGCGGCCAAGGGGCGTCACGGGCAGGGCGTGCGCTGCCTGAGCGGCGACCGGGACCAGATCGGCGTCGTTTCCGTCGCCCGCGTCGTGCGCCCCGGCGATGAGGTTACCTTCATCTCCACCAGCGGCATGGTGCTACGCACCTCTGTGAGCGATGTCCCTCAGATGGGGCGGGCCACGCGGGGCTCGCGGGTGATGGAGCTGAAGAAATCCGATGAGATAAGATCGGTCGCGGTCATAGGTGGTGAGGGGTAGAAAGATTCTCCTTCCCCTATTGGGGGAGGAGTTAGAGGAGGGGGTATGTGGGCAAATTGGCGTGAACGTCGTCCGGGGCAGACGCTGGCCTTTATGGCGGAGGCCGACGCCGATCTATTGGCGGAGACATTGGTGGCTTTTGCCAACTCTGACGGCGGCACCATCCTCATCGGCGTGGACGAGGTGGGGCAGTTTGCCGGACGCGTCTATCCCGACGAGGTCGAATCGGCACTGCGGGAGGCGGCGCAGGAATGCCGCCCGCCGGTGGACGTGCGCTGGCAGCAGGCTGCGGCAGAGGACGGCATGGTGTACGCCATCGTCGTCAAGCGCAGCTCAGAGCTCCACAGCCTGGCGGATGGGCGTGTGCTCGTCCGCACCGGCGTGGAAGACCGCCCGCTCAGCGGCGACCAGATTCGCCAGCTCGCCGCCACAAAGTCGACCGGCGATTTCGAGACGGAGATCGCTCCCGGCGCACGCCGGGACGACTTTGATGCTGAGGTGATCGAGGAGTTCAAGACCCGGTGGGAGGAGCGGCAGCGCCGGGAGTGGACGCGCCCGGTGGACGATCTGCTGATGCAGGTGGGCGCGCTGGACGAGGGCGGACGTCCCACTGTGGCGGGCGTGCTGCTGTTTGCCAAAACTCCACAAGCGTTCTTGCCGCAGAGTGGGCTGACCTTTGTCAAGTTCGTCGGTACGCTGCCGCGCGGCGAGACTGGCCAGGCGGGCTATGGCCGCCGTGAGGAGATCGGCGGGCCGCTGGCGCGCATCATCCAGCGCACCTGGGAGGTGGTGGGCGAGGAGATGCGCATCGGCGCGGTCGTCACCGGGCTGGAGCGGGAGGAACGCACCGAGTACCCAATCGCCGCCGTCCGTGAGGCGCTGGTCAACGCCGTGGCGCACCGGGACTATCGCTTGGGTGGGCGGCGCATCGAGGTGCGCATGTACTCCGATCGCATGGAGATCATCAGCCCTGGCGGGCTGCCTGGCTTTATCACCGTCGATAACATCATCGAGGAGCATTTCTCGCGCGACCCGCGCCTCGTCGCCGCGCTGTACCAGTGGGGCTACATCGAGGAGCTGGGTTTG
>JAFGED010000339.1 GCA_016931785.1 Anaerolineae bacterium | reverse complement strand
TTTCAAATGAGTTGTAAGGATGGGGGGAGCGGGCGGCTTCGCCGCCCGCTCCCCCGTTCTCTAACTGAGATGAAACACACCCAAATGATAAAGCCCTGGTCAGATGCTAGAGATCGAGCCGCATCTCGATACGGCGGAAGGACTCGATGTACCCCATCTCTTGCATGGCGGGCCAGTGAGGAGAGTTGAGGGGCAGGTTCTCGCTCTTGGTATCGAGGGCCGGGTGGAGTGTGTGCAGTGCGTGGGCGAGCGCCAGGCCAACCCGGTGCGGATCGCCGGCCTCCGTCTGCATGACCAGGCGCGCCAGTTGAAAGACCGTCTTCTGGTATACCAGCCAGCCCCAGTCGCCAGTTGGCAGCTCGACGCGCAGTGCTGCCAGGTTGCCGGCGTTGATCAGCGATTCCCTCTCGTCCAGCCAGGAAGGGGTGGTCCTGCGCTGGTGCAGCAGGGCGACGGCGTGATGGTAATCGAGCAGGTGGACCTTGTATGGGCCGATGTTGTTAGCGGGCGGGCCGGGCGGGCGGCGAATGATCATGAGCTCCCGTACTTTGCGAAAGCCCAGCTTGAGGAAAAGGCGCAGGGCCGGGTCGTTGTGCTTGATGACGTCCAGGGTGACGTAGTCGACATCCAGGTTGCGGGATTGCTCGATCAGGCATTCCATCAGCAATTGGCCGGTGCCGCGCCGTCGTTTGACCGGCAGGACGCCCAGCCGTGTGATCCACGTGTGGCCTGGGCGCACTCCCAGCATGGCCAGGCCCAAGACGCACTCGTCCTCCATGGCCACGCACGACAGCTCCGGGTCGACGTCGTAGGTATGGACGTATTCCCGGAGCCGGGCGGCGTTCATCGGCATCGGCACGATATAGTCCACGCGGGTCTGGTTATAGGCGGCGACCAGTTCGTCGTAGGTGAACTGGACGGCGGAGAACAGCTTTATGGAAGGCTCATCTGGCAGTGGGCAGATGACCCAACCCCTGCCGTCCCCACATTTGTGAGAGACTGGTGCGGAGGCGCGTGCGCCAGCGGGTGGGGAGTTATTCGCCAGTATCATCGGTTCTTTCTTTCCAATAAGCGGCTATTTGGAATGGAAACTGGCGCGGGCTGATGGGCTTGGAGATATAGCCATCGCAGCCGTAGGCCTTGGCCATTTGGGCCGCCGTATCGGGGGGCCAGGCGGTCACGGCGACGAGGGGCACGCGCCCAATTTCTGGTGAGCCCCGGATAAGGGCGGCCAGCGTCTGGCCCTCCAGGTCGGGTAGACCTAGGTCGAGGAGGATCAGGTCCGGTTTTTCCTCCATGGCCATCGTCAGGCCGCTCTCGCCGTCGGTTGCGTGTAGCAGACGGTAGCCGTGAGGTTTTAGCGCGCGCATCGCTATCTTGGCGTTGTCGGCGTTGTCCTCGATGAGTAGAATCGTCTTCATCAGTTTCTCCGCGTTCGCCCTACTTGGGTGGGTCAGCCCCGCCTCAAGGGCGATTTCCGTTTGAGGGATAGTATGTCCCCACCATGTTGATCAGTTCCATCGCCTGAACTGGTTTCGATAGATAGTCGTCGCAACCTGCGGCGAGAAAGCGCTCGCGGTCGCCGCGCATGGCGGAGGCCGTCAGCGCGATGACGGGGATATGGCGCAGGGCTTCGTCGGCCTTGATGCGCCCTACGACCTCCAGGCCATCCATGCCGGGCAGGCCGATATCGAGCAGCACGAGCGGCGGCTTGAGCTCCTGCACCATCGCCAGGCCGCTGATACCATCTTCGGCCTCGATGAGGCTGTATCCCCGCGATTGGAGGATTTTGCGGACGATGCGGCGATTGTGGAAGTTGTCCTCGATATACAGAACGGTCTTTTGGTCCATAGTTCTACTCCGACAGAATAGTCTCAACGTGAGCCAAGAGGCTGTTGCGGTCCAGCACCGCCTTCGACCACACGGAATCGACCTGTACGGCCAGTTGGGTGCGCAAGCTGGGGGTGATATCTTTGGCCGAGACGATGACGACGGGCACATTGCAGGTCTCGTCGCGCTGGCGCAGCATACTTAACAACTCCTCACCGTTGATGTCTGGCAAGATCAGATCGAGAACGATCAGGTCGGGCGCTTTCTCGCCGATGGCGTTCAGGGCCTCCGTGGCCGAGTGGGCCTCGGTGACCAGGAAGCGGTGATTGGCCTCAAAGAGGCGGCGCAGCAGGCGTGCGTCTGTGACATAGTCGTCCACAACCAGGATGCGCGGTCGTTGATCTTGTCCAAATGTTTCCAGGGGGTGTTGGTCGGACTGGTTTGGGGTGGAGGTAGGGAAGGATTCCTGCTGCGCCGTCTCGCCCGGCAAGACCTCATCGCTCAGCATCTCGACCACGTGCCCGACCAGATCGCGGGCATTAAAGTTGCCCTTTTGCCAGATGGAGTCGGTGTAGCGACGCAGGAACTGCCACTCGTCGGAGGTGAGGGTCTTGGCCGAGATGATGACTACGGGAATCTCGCGGGTGCGTTCGTCGGCTTTGAGTTCTTCCATGACGGCAAAGCCATCTGTACCGGGCATAGATAGATCCAGCATGACCAGATCGGGCTGGCGCTGGCGAATGAGGTCGATACCATCCAGGCTGTTGTTAGCCTCAAAGACGCGATACCGTTTGTAGCTCTGCAGCAAGCGGCGGATGAGGCGGCTGTCGTTGGGATTGTCGTCGATGACGACGATGCTCGTGATCTGCTCGTCGAGCTGCTCCAGCGTCATCGCCAGCCCTTCCGGCGAAAGCGGCGTGGCGACCGGCGTATCTGTCTTGAGGTGGAACACGTGCCGGTCCTCCAGGGCGTGCTTCTCGGCGCTGAAGGTGTGGCCGGAGCAGTTGACGACGACGCGCTCACCGGGTTGGATGATTGATTCGGCAAATAACTTGTCCAATCCGGCGAACGCGACGCTCGCTGCGGGCTCCATCGAAAAGCCCTCGGTGCGGGCGACGCGGCGCATGGCGCGAAAGGCCTCTCCGTCGCTGACGGACACCATCGCGCCGCCGTACTGATCGCACGCCTGCTTCAAAATCTCATAGGTCAAACCGGGCTTGCCGGTGGAGAGCACCGTGACGAGGGTATCGGGTTGCACCGGCTCGGCCTGTGCCAGGCCGAGTTTCCAGGCTTGCACCATTGGCGAGCATCCTTCGGCCTGCACGATGCCCAGCCTGGGCACGCGGTCGATCAGACCCGCTGCGTATAGTTCAGTGAACCCCTTCAGCACGCCCAGCGGGCCGATGCCGCCGGAGACGGCCTGGATGTACCAGTCGGGCGCTTGCCCCCCCCCCCCTCTGTCCCCCCCGCTCCGCGGGGGGGATGTAAGGGGGGCCCTCCCCGATTGCGGGGGGGATGTAAGGGGGGCCCTCCCCGATTGCGGGGGGGATGT
>JAFGED010000338.1 GCA_016931785.1 Anaerolineae bacterium | reverse complement strand
CCCTTGCTCGACGAATGCTAAAGCGTGTGTTGCGCCTATTTCGCTGGAAGCCGATTGCCCGCCGCCCCAGGGGGCAAATGCACCCGCAATACTCCGCCTCCTTGACAACTGTCTTGCATTGTCTATAATATGACCCTGGTCATTTTTAGACGCGAGAACAGGAAAAGTACTATGAAACGTCGCACCATCCTTTACGTGATTTTGGGCGTCGTGCTGGTCGCCGCGGCGGTCGCCGGCATCCTCATCCGGTCCGCGCGGCAAGCGCAGACGACAGAGGAGGAGGAGGAGGCCCTCATCGCTGTGGTCGAGCGCGGCACGCTGTTGGTGGCCGTCTCCGCCAGCGGCTCCATCGAACCCCAGGCAAGCGTGGACCTGGCCTTTGAGACGCCAGGCCGGGTCGCCGAGGTTTACGTCAAGGTCGGCGATCGAGTCGAGACCGGCGACGCGCTGGCACAGCTCGACACCAGACAAATGGCGCTACAAGTGTACCAAGCCCAATCGGCCCTGACACTGGCAAAGGCTCGACTGGCCCAACTCGAGGCCGGTCCGCAGCCGGCAGAGATTGCAGCAGCGGAGGCCAACCTGCGCGCCGCGCAGGCTCAGGTGAGCGGCGCCGTAGCCAGTCTCGACCAGCTCAAGGCCGGTCCCACCGCTTCTCAGATCGCCGACGCCGAGACCCGGGTAGCCCAGGCAGAGTTACAGCACAAGCTGGCTCAGCTCGAATACGACCGGGTCGTAGCCACCACCGACGACGAGGACGCCATCACGCAGGCGAACTATGACCTCTACATCGCCGAAAAGTCCCTGGTCGCGGCCCAAGCGGCGCTAGATAGCGCGCGCGCCGGAGTCAACGCCGACGAGCTGCGCGCAGCCCAGGCCAACGTCGAGGCCGCGCTGGCACAGCAGGACGCGGCACAGGCCCGCCTTGACCTGCTGCTGGCGGGGCCTACAGAGGAGCAAGTCGCCGACGCCAGAGCGCAGGTGGAGCGAGCGCAGGCTGCGCTGGAGCAGGCGGAGCTTGCACTCGAGCGGGCCACGCTGCGCGCCACGTTCGACGGCACCATCGCCAAAGTGAACGTCTCCGCCGGCGAGATGGCTCCCATCAGCCTGCCGGCGATCGCCCTGCTCGACGCCTCGAGCCTGCAGGTCGCCATCAGCGTGGATGAGCTGGACGTAGGCCGGTTGGTCCCGGGCCAGGAGGCCCAGGTAACACTCGACGCCATTCCCGATGTCATGCTCGCCGGAACGGTCAAGTCCATCGCCCCGGCAGCCACGCTCGCCCAAGGGGGCGTCGTCTACTACGACGTGATCGTCACACTCTCCCCCACCGATGAACCCGTCCGCGCCGACATGACGGCCAACGTGACCATCGTGGTCGAGGAACTCGTCGACGTGCTGACCATCCCCACCTGGGTGGTGCGCGTCGACCGCCTGACGGGGCAGACCTACGTCAACCAGAAAGTGGGCGGCAAGATCGAGCGCGTGGACGTGTCTTTGGGCGTGCGATATGAAGGCACCGCGCAGGTACTCGCCGGCCTCGAAGAAGGGGACGAGGCCATCTGGATGCAGGAAAGCCTCTTCGAGGGATTTGGAGGGGAGTGATGAAACGCAGAACGCTCTACACGATTATAGGAGTCATCGCCATAGTGGCGGTGATCGCCGGAATTATCATCTGGCAAACGCAAAAACCCGCTCAACCAACCGGCGAAACTCGCACCGCCGTGGTCGAACGCGGCACGCTGTTGGTGGTCGTCTCTGCCAGCGGCGTTATCGAGCCACGCGATCGGGTGAACCTGACCTTCGAGCAGCCGGGATCGGTCCACGAGGTGCTGGTTGAAATTGGAGACACCGTCGAGAAAGACGTCGTGCTGGCGCGGCTGGATACCGGCCAATTAGCCTTGCAGGTGCGCCAGGCCCGGGCCGCCCTGGCATCAGCCGAGGCACAACTGGCCCAACTAAAAAAGGGCGCGCGCCCGGAGGAGGTCGCGGCGGCCGAGGCTAACTTGCACGCGGCCGAGGCCCAGGTGAGCGGTGCCGCCGCCCAACTCAACCGGCTCAAGGCCGGAGCCACCGATGCAGAGATCGCCGCAGCAGAGGCCGAGCTTGCATCAGCGACGATCCAACAGATCAGGGCCGAGGACCTGCACGAGTTGACGATGACGTGCTACACCTTCGAGTTGGGCGGAGAAGAAAGGACCTTCTGCCCGGCCCTGGGCGCGCCGGAGGAACAGGCGCGCTACAACCTCGAAGCCGCCGACAAGGCCCTCGCGGCCGCCCAGGCGCGATACGCCGAGGTGCTCGCCGGGGCAGACGCAAACCAGATCCGTGCTGCCGAGGCCAGCGTCCTGGCTGCCGCCGCACAGCGAGACGCGGCAAAGGCCCAACTCGATCTGCTGTTGAGCGGGGCAACCGAAGGCCAAGTCGCAGCTACCGAAGCCCAGGCCGAGCAGGCGCGAGCCTCGCTCGAGCAGGCAGAACTCGCGCTGGAGATGGCCACGCTGCGCGCCCCCTTCGACGGCATCGTCGCCGCCGTCAACATCAAGACGGGCGAGATGGCGCCGACCGGACAGCCAGCGATCACCGTGATCGATATCTCCCAATTCCACATCACCGTCAGCGTGGACGAGTTGGACGTGGGACGGCTATCTGAGGGCCAGGCTGCCCAGATAACGATCGATGCCTTCCCAAATGCCGCGCTCGATGGCACGGTCGCAAGCATCGCTCCGGCGGCGACCTTTGAAGGCAGCGTCGTCTACTACGATATCGTCATCGCCCTGGGCCCCACCGACGTTCCCATTCGCGCCGATATGACAGCCAACGCGACGATCGTGGTGGAAAAGCTAACCGACGTCCTGCTAATTCCGACCTGGGTCGTGCGCGTGGACCGCGCCACCGGGCAGACTTATGTGGATAAGCAAGTGGGAGAACAAACCGAGCGGGTAGATGTAAAGCTAGGCGTGCGCCACGAGGGCGCCGCCCAGGTACTCGACGGGCTCGTCGAGGGGGACGTGGTCGTGTGGATCCAGACCAGCCGTTTTGGACCGCAGTAAGGGCCCGTAAAAGGTAACCACTCAGCCTTGCTTCGCAGTTGCCTTTCGCGTGTGAAAAGAGAGAGGCTGCGCAGGCGAATAGCCTGAGCAGTTACCAACGAGAACCCTAAGGACAAGGAGATTCAGTGGCATCATCAGCGGTCATCGAACTGAACGACATCTGCAAAGTCTATAAAATGGGCGAAATCGAAGTCCGCGCCCTGTGTGGGGTCAACCTGACGGTACAGGCCGGAGAGATGATGACCATCATGGGGCCATCCGGCTCCGGCAAGTCCACCCTGATGAACATCCTGGGCTGCCTCGACCAACCGACGACGGGGACTTATTTGTTGGATAAAAAGGACGTCAGCAGCCTCGACGACGACCAACTGGCCGATATCCGCAATCACAAGATCGGGTTCGTATTCCAGACCTTTAACCTGCTGGCGCGCACGTCCGCTCTCGAAAACGTCATGCTGCCGCTAATCTACGCCGGGGTGGGACGCGCCGAGCGGCTGAAACGCGCCCGAGAAGCGCTGGAATCGGTAGGGCTGGCAGAGCGTTTGGCCCACACCCCCAACGAACTCTCCGGCGGCCAGCAGCAACGGGTGGCCATCGCGCGAGCACTGGTGAACAATCCGGCGATCATCCTGGCCGACGAGCCGACGGGCAACCTGGATAGCAAGTCGGGGGCAGAGGTGATGGCGATCCTGCAATGGCTGAACCGCTACCGGGGAATCACAGTGGCACTGGTGACGCACGACCCCAAAGTTGCGCAACACACCAATCGCGTCATACACCTGTACGACGGCCTCATCACCAAAGAAGAGACGATTGCAGAGCCACTTATTGCAGATGCAGGAGGTTTAGGCCTGTGAAGATCTGGGAAAGCGTACGCCTGGCCTTCCGCGCCCTGACCGCCAACAAGCTGCGCGCCGCCCTGACGATGCTGGGTATCATCATCGGCGTCGGCGCGGTGATCACGCTGATGTCGGCGGGCGAGGGCGTCTCGGTCTATATCGAGGAACAGTTCCAGGGCATCGGCAGCAACCTGCTCTTCGTGGCCCCTGGCTCACGGGAGGAGTTCCGATCTGGGGGGGGGCCACCCGGGGCAGGCGGCTCCGCGGCAGAGTTGACCAACGGGGATGCCGAGGCCCTGCGCGATCCCGTCCGCGCCCCCGACGTGATCGCCGTCGCGCCCGCAGTAAGCAACATAGCCACCGTCGCCACTGGGCGGCGCGACATGATCGCCCAGGTACAGGGAGTTCCCCCGGAATACGCCGACATCCGCAACTGGTACACCGAAGTGGGGACGTACTTTGACGAAGAAAACATGAACAGCCGGTCCCGGGTGGCCGTCATCGGCAAAGACGTGGTCAAGAATCTCTTTCCCGACAATCCCTACCCGCTGGAACAGACAATCAAGATCAACGACGTCCCCTTCCGCATCATCGGCATCCTAGAACAAAAGGGCGGATCGTCTTTCAGCAACGAGGACGAGAGCATCCTCATCCCTCTGACCACCGCGCAGACCCGCCTATTCCCTTCCCGCAGCAAGTCGGGCGACTATCTGGTCAACGCCATCATCATCCAAGCGTCCGATGAAGATCACATGGACGCAGCGTCGGAGCAGGTGGCCGCCATTCTGCGCGAGCGGCACGATATCGATTTCAGGGACGAGGATGATTTCTCCATGGTCAGCCAGGCGGACATCATCGCCGTCTTTGGCGAGATCACGAACGTGCTGACGATCTTTTTAGGAGCTATCGCGGGGATCAGCCTGCTGGTGGGCGGCATCGGCATCATGAACATCATGCTGGTTTCGGTGACAGAGCGCACGCGAGAGATCGGCCTGCGCAAGGCGGTGGGTGCGCGGCGGCGCGATATCCTGTGGCAGTTCCTGGTCGAGGCCATGTCACTCTCCGTATTTGGCGGCATCATAGGCATTATCCTGGGAGCCACCGGCGCCGAGATCATCTCCACGCTAGTCGAGGGGTTCAGCGCCATCGTCACACCGGATGCGGTCGTGCTGGCGACGACCTTTTCGGCGGCGGTGGGCCTTTTCTTTGGCATCTACCCAGCCCGGCGTGCCTCGGTCCTCAACCCAATCGACGCGCTGCGATATGAGTGAGTGAGAAGGAGACAAGGCAAAGTGACTGGACGTTTCTCCCCGTCTCTCCCTCACCCTGCCCCCTCGTTTTCACAATCGCACGATCATCGCAAGCGGCTCAGGGCCGACCTGACCCTGTTCGTCGTCGCCATCATCTGGGGCAGCGCCTTTGTGGCCCAGCGCGCGGGCAACGAACAGGTCGGGCCGTTCACTTTCAACGCGGCGCGCTTTCTGATAGGCAGCCTGTTCTTGCTTCCCCTCCTGGTCTGGCAGTGGTTTCGCGGAAAACGACCTTCTTCCCCCAGCCCATCAAGCATCCTGAGGTCCCCTCAACCAGTTCGAGGCAATTCGCCGAAGGGTGCAGACAGGGCGAACCCGCATCCTTCGACGGCTCGCCCGAGCTCGCCGAAGTCAAGCTCAGGACGCTTGCCCGGGCTGCCCGAAAAGGGCAATTTGTGGCGCAGCGGGGTGCTGCTAGGAGCGCTCCTCTTTGGCGGCGCTTCGCTCCAGCAGCTTGGACTGGTTACCACCACCGCAGGCAAGGGCGGGTTCATCACCGGCCTGTACGTCGTCCTCGTGCCGCTGTTGCTGGCGCTGTTCTGGCGCGAGCGCGTGCGTTGGAATAACTGGGCCGGGGCCGGACTGGCCGTCGCCGGGTTGTTCCTGCTCAGCATCAGCCTGCGAGAAAAGCTCCACCTTAACCCCGGCGACGTCTGGGTGCTGCTCGGGGCTTGCCTGTGGGCGCTGCACGTCATCGCCGTCGGCAAAATCGCGCCGGGCAAAGACCCAATCCGGCTGGCGGCAGCCCAGTACGTCGTCTGCGGGCTGCTTTGTGCCACAGCGGCACCCGTGCTAGAATGGGGAACGTGGGGCGGCATGCTCAAGGCAGCACCGTCGATCCTTTACGCCGGCGTGCTCTCCACCGGCCTGGCCTACACGGGACAGGTCGTGGCCCAGCGACACGCTCCCCCCGCCGACGCGGCGATCATTATGAGCCTGGAATCGGTCTTTGCCGCGCTCTCCGGCTGGCTGGTATTGAGCGAGACGCTGACGGGCCAGCAACTGCTGGGCTGCGCGCTGATGTTTGTGGGAATGCTGCTGGCGCAGGCCGCCTCATTTGTGCACGCTAAAAACACTGCAAGGAGTACGACGCTATGAAAACAGTACAATTAGGCAAGACCGGACTGGCGGTCTCCAGAGTGGGGTTTGGCGGCATCCCGATCCAGCGCCTGACCGAGAGCGAGGCGATCAAAGTGGTGCAGCGCTGCCTCGACCTGGGCGTGACCTTCATCGACACGGCCAACAGCTACACGACCAGCGAGGAACGCATCGGCAAGGCGATAGCCGGCCGCCGCGAGCAAGTGATCATCGCCACCAAGAGCGGGGGCAAAGACAAGCAGACCGCCCTGGAACACCTGGAGCTGAGCCTGCAACGGCTGAACACCGACCACCTCGACCTGTGGCAGTTTCACGGCGTCAGCACCTTCGAGGCCTACGAGCAAATTCTGGGGCCGGGCGGCGCGATGGATGCGGCGCAAGAGGCGCTGGAATCAGGCAAGGTCAGGCACATCGGCATCACCAGCCACTCGATGGACGTGGCGCTGAAGGCGGCCTCCTCAGACCTCTTTGAGACGATCCAGTTCCCGTTCAACGTCATCACCAACGAGCCCGCCGACGAATTGGTCCCCCTGGCCAAGGAACACAATCTCGGCTTTATCGCCATGAAGCCTTTCGCCGGCGGCATGCTGGATGACGCCAGGCTGGCCATCAAGTACCTGCTGCAGTTCGACTCCGTCGTGCCGGACCCCGGCATCGAAAGGACCGCCGAGATCGAAGAGATCGTGGACATCGTCAACGGGCATTGGGAATTGACACCTCAAGAGCGACAGGAAATAGAGGAGCTTCGCGCGCAGGTCGACACGCGCTTCTGCCGGCGGTGCGAATACTGCCAGCCCTGCCCGCAAGGGGTGCGCATCTCGACGATCATGAACCTACCCAGTTTCGTGAAGCGTTTTCCCAGAGAGAGGCTGTTCGAGGGCTGGATCGCGGATGCCATCGCGACCGGAGAGAACTGCATCGCGTGCGGCGAGTGCGAGGAAAAGTGCCCCTACCACCTGCCGATCCGGGAGATGATCGCCGAGAACCTGGCGCTCTACGAGCGCAAGTACGCCTGATCGAGGCCATGGGGCGAATTGCCCATTTGCCCTATGATTTGACAAACTCTCGAACTGCTGCCATACTACGAATGCTCGAATCCCAACTCACTAATCAAGACGTCGGAATATGACTTCTGCTTTCCCTGGCAGGGGTACAATGGGGTCATCGGAAAGCGATCAAGCTCTTTTCCGGTGGCCCCGTAATCGTATGTTCCCCGCTTCTCCCCCGCAGGTGGAGCGGCGAGGCGCATCGTCCTTTACTCTGCCGCCTTTCTGTCCACATCGAGATGCACGCAAGAGGATGAATGAGGCATAGATTTATAGAGGAGGCTATTCATGAGAGTGCAAGATGCAAAATCAGCAACAGAAGGGGCGTTCGCGATCGACGTCACCCGAGGCGTCGTGGCGTTTCTCATCGCGGGGATAGCGTTGGTGGCAGTGGCGGGCTACGTGATGCTCGCCGACCGGCCGGTTGTGGCCTCGCAGGTGCAGGCACCGGCGGCGGACCCATCCTCGGTCGCGCCGCGGCGCTACTACCTGACCGCAGCCACGTACCAGGGGGATGAAGTGAACACGGCCTGTACGGATATGTACCACATGGCAGCGATATGGGAGTTGATGGACGTATCTAATCTGGCCTACGCCGCCAATCTGGCGCCGGGTATGGCCATGGCGAACACGGACATGGGCGACGGCCCGCCCGCCGGTGTTCATGGCTGGGTGCGCACCGGGCACGGTGCGAGTACGGGCAACACGGAGGGACAGGCCAATTGTAGCGCCTGGACCAGCAACAGTTTCTTGAACGAGTATGGCACGGCCACGCAGCTGCCGCTCGATTGGGCCAGTGGGGCAAATATGTCTATCTGGGAAGTGACCACATATCAGTGCCATCAATATATCAGAGTCTGGTGTGTTGAGGACTGAACAAGGAGAAAAGCCAATGAACGAGAAAAAAGAACGAAAGATGGTGGTGATTGATATCAACCTGACGCGCAGCGTGGTGGCGTTGGTTATCGCCGGCCTGATCCTGGTGGCGGCGGTGGGCTACCTGACGCTGGGCAACCAGGGCGCGGCCGCGGCGGATCTGCCGGCTTCAGCGGAAGCCCCCGCGGCACCGGCCGCCAGTTCCAATGGCCTGCGCCGTTATTACCGTACGGTTAATACCTATACGCCGCCTCAGGCCCTCACGGCCTGTGCCATAGGTTATCACTTTGCTTCTTTTTGGGAGATCATGGATCCTTCCAATCTCGAATATGCCAACGACCATCCCGACGCATACACCTTGGAAGCCGATATGGGAGAGGGGCCGCCGACCGGGAGCGGTGGCTTCGGTCGCTTCGGGTGGATCCGCACCGGATACAATAGCTCGGCTATCAGCGGTGTGCCTGGGCAGGATAACTGCAGTGCCTGGTTCAGCACCAGCGGGTCGGATTATGGTACCGTGGTGAGTTTATCCTATGTATGGGGTGCTGGTACCACAGAGGATCTTTTTGTATGGGATGTGGCGCTCGCCGGTTGTGATTATCCTACCGGCGTGTGGTGCGTGGAGGACTGAGCGATGTTTGGAAGCATACGCGTTCGGATCCACTATGATCGCATCTCGCGTTTGGTCCTGTTATTGGTGGCGGCGCTGTTGGTGACCGTATTTTTAGGCTATCTGATCTGGGGGCAGGTCGTGGCCGCCTCCGCCGCAAATCGAGCAGAGCCACGTGCCGCAGATGCCACGTATGTGTTACAACCCGCCGCGGCGCAATCCTGGCGCGCCCCGGCCCCGCGCAGTTATTACCTATCCCGGACGGATTATAACGGCGCCGCTGCGGATACAGCCTGTGAGCCGGGGTATCATATGGCTGCTTTGTGGGAGATCGCCGACCTTTCCAACCTGCGTTACACGAACACGTTTGGAGATTCGCGGGCGGATAGCGGGTATGGCCCGCCTTCGTTTATGCTTGGCTGGGTGCGTACCGGATCGAATAACAGCGTTGCAGCGCAGGCCGGGGTAGCGAATTGCAATGGCTGGACCTCGAGCAGCGCCAGTGATAATGGCTCGGTGGTCAATCTGCCTGCCGATTGGACGTCTGCTTCACAGGACATCGGGGTGTGGGATGTGGGATATGCCGGGTGTAGCGATTTGCTGCCCGTGTGGTGCGTGGCCGATGCGGTGGGCAGCGGCTATTGCCAGGAGCCGTTGCACATCTCCTGTGGTGACCGTATTTCTGGGGATACGGGCAATTACGCCAGCTATATTGATACCTACACGTGTTCCGCCTGGGATGAATCCGGTGCGGAGACGATGTATGCCTTCACCCTGGCTGATGGGGATTACTACACGGTCACGGCGAGTTTTACCAATCTGGGCGCTGATTTGGATTTGTTCATACTCTCGCCAACAGGGTGCTCGGCCGGGACATGTTACTCGGCGGATTCATACGGTGATGGCGGTGTAACGTTGAGTTCGGTACCGTCGGGGACCTACTACCTGGCCGTGGATGGGTATCAAGGTGTCTACGGCACTTACACGCTCGAGCTCACCTGCGAGCGCAGCACGGAACGGGTCTATGCGCCGCTGGTGCTGCGCGATTACTGATCGGGGGCGCGTCTCTAACACTCGCCGTTACTGCTCAACCCTGCTCCGCAGTTGGCTTTTCGCGTTCGAAAAGAAAAGGGGGTGTTTCATCTCAGTTGGGGAGCGGGAGAGTCGGGCTAGACAGCCCGACCTACGGGGCCGGGTTGTAGGGCGAATTGTCAGTCCGCCGTCGGGCTAGACAGCCCGACTTACGGGGCCGGGTTGTAGGGCGGACTGTCAGCCCGCCGGGTCACTGGAAGGCGCGCTCAAATCCAATCCGGGTTCTCCACGGTGCGCTCGCCGCCGGCGTCGCCCGTGTTAGGCGTCCCCGCCGGCTCGACGAGCAACGCGTGGCATTCCTCCTCCGCGCGCGGCTTGTGCTCGACGCCCCTCGGCACGACCAACAGCTCGCCCGGCCCCACCCTGGCCGGCCCATCCCGAAAGTCGACGAACATCTCCCCCGCGAGCACCAGGAACGCCTCGTCGGTGTCCGGGTGGCTGTGCCACACAAAATCGCCTTGCAGCTTGACCAGCTTGAAGTGATAGTCGTTCAACTGGGCCACGACCTTGGGCGACCACTGCTCGGCGATCCGGGCCAGCTTTTCCTCGAAATTGATCGCGGCGTGCGCCATTTTTCACTCCTCGGCAGCAATTATTCACCTGCCCCGCTTGCGTGTTGGTGGCAATAGCGAGCGTCCTTCGACTCCGCTTCGCTCCGCTCAGGACGCTCGTGCAGGCCTGTTCGACTGCATTTCGCTGCGCTACATTCCACTCAAAAACCGCGCTAACAAGGTCTCGCCAGCACGAATCACGCCACGGCCTCCTTGAGCGCCTCGGCCAGGATCTCTAGCCCCAGGTCGATCTCGTGGGCCGTGACGTTCAGCGGCGGCATGAAGCGGATCACGCTCCGCCCGGCGCCCAGCATCAGCACGCCCCGCTCGTAGCAGTTCTGGATCACGCGGTCGCGCAAAGCCTTGGCCGGCTCCCGCGTCTCGCGGTCGGCCACCAGCTCGATGCCCACCATCAGGCCCAGGCCGCGCACGTCGCCGATCACCTCGTGCTCCTCGGCCAGCGCGCGCAGACCCGCTTGCAGCCGCTCGCCCATCGCTGCGGCGTTCGATAACAGATCTTCCTCCTCGATCACATCCAGCGTCGCCATAGCCGCCGCACACGCCACCGGATTGCCGCAGAACGTGCTGGCGTGCGCGCCCGGCGGCCACTTCATCAGCTCACGGCTGGCGATGATGGCACCCAGCGGCATGCCGCTGGCGATCCCCTTGGCCAGACAGACGATATCGGGCACCACGTCCCAATGGGCCATCGCCAGCCACCTGCCCGTGCGCCCCATCCCCGACTGGATCTCGTCGGCGATCAGCAGGATGCCATACCGGTCGCAGATACCACGCAGCTTGGTGTGAAAGCCCGGCGGCGGCACGATGTAGCCGTTCTCCCCCTGGATCGGCTCGACCACCACCGCGGCTACCTCGTCCGGCGGCGTCAGATGGTTGAACACCTGTTCCTCGATCCAATCCAGGCAGGCGATCTGGCAATCGGGGTAGGTGAGATTGATCGGACAGCGGTAGCAGTACGCGAACGGCACGTGAATCACCGCCGGGACCAAGGGCGCGAATCCCCGCCGCTGGATCGGCTTGCTGGAGGTCAAGGAGAGCGCGCCCATCGTCCGGCCGTGGAACCCGCCCACGAACGCCAAAAAGCGCGGGCGGCGGGTCTCGTAGCGGGCCAGCTTGAGCGCCGCCTCGACGCTCTCCGCCCCCGAGTTGGTATAGTGAACGCGCTTGGGCGCGTCGCCCGGCGCGATGCGCTCCAGCCGCTCGGCCAACTGCACCTGCAGCTCGTAGTAGAAATCGGTGCCCGACATGTGGATGAACCGCCCGGCCTGGTCGCGGATGGCCTCCACCACCTTCGGGTGGGCGTGTCCCACCACGGTGACCGCGATCCCCGTGGTCAGGTCGAGAAACTTGTTGCCGTCCACGTCCCAGGCCCACGCCCCCTCTCCGCGCGCGATGACGAAGGGATAGCCCCGCGTGTAGCTGGGCGAGATCAGGTCCCGATCGCGCGCCAGGTTCTCCGCCGCCTTCGGTCCCGGCAGCGACGTGCGAATCTCGGGTCGCCCGAATTGTTCATTGTTCATTGTGTCATTGTTCATTGTGTCATTCTCCATTGCTCACCCCTCTTGCCACATCGCCGCGTCATACGCCGGCAGCTCGCAGCGCAATGGCCGGTCCTCCCGGTAGCTCAGCGCATAGTCGGCCTGCAGCAGCGTGTGAATCTGGCTGGAGCCCTCGTAGATGCAGGCCCCCTTGGCGTTGCGCAGGTAGCGCTCGACGTCGTACTCGTCCGAGTAGCCATACGCCCCGTGGAGCTGCACCGCCTCGGAGGCCGCGGCAAAGCTGGCCTCGGTGGCGAACCACTTGGCCAGGCTCGTCTCGCGCGTGTTGCGCAGCCCCGCGTTCTTCATCCACCCCGCGCGCAGGCACAGCAGGCGCGCCATCTCGTAATCCCGCGCCATGTGGGCGACCATCTCCTGGATCAACTGGTGCTGCCCGATCTCTTTGCCGAACGTGTGCCGCTCGCGGGCGTACCTGGCCGACGCCTCCAGGCAGGCGCGGATGAGGCCGGTCGCCCCGGAGGCCACCGTGAAACGCCCGTTATCCAGGCAGCTCATGGCGATCTTGAACCCCTCTCCCTCCTCGCCGACGCGGTTCTCCACCGGCACCTCCACGTCGGCCAGGCTGATCCAGCCGGTGGACCCGGCGCGCACGCCCAGCTTGCCGTGGATGTCGCCGGTGGTCACGCCCGCCATCTCCCGCTCGACGAAAAAGGCGCTGATGCCCGTGTAGCGCGGCTTGGCCTGCGGGTCGGTCTTGGCAAAGATGAGGAACTGGTCAGCCACGTCGGCCAGGCTGATCCACATCTTTTCCCCGTTCAAGACGTAGGCATCTCCCTCGCGGCGGGCGGTAGATACCATCGCCACCGGGTCGGAGCCCGCGCCCGGTTCGGTCAGCGCGTAGGTGCCGATCCGCTCCCCGCGCGCCTGCGGCACCAGCCAGCGCTGCTTTTGTCCCTCGGTGGCCCACTGGAACAATCCCAGGCTGTTGAGCCCCACGTGGACGCTCATCACCACGCGCAGCGAGGTATCCACCCGCTCCAGCTCCTCGCAGGCCAGCCCCAGGCTGATGTAATCCATCCCCTGCCCGCCGTAGCGCACGGGGATGCAGATGCCCAGGACGCCCAGCTCCCCCATGCGGCGCATCGCGTCCCGGTTCACCTTGTGCTCCCGGTCGTAATCCTTGATGACCGGCGCGACCTCCTTCTCGGCAAAGTCCCGCACCATGCGGGCGACCATCTCGTGTTCTTCGGTCAGAAAAAAGTCCATTGCATTGCTCCTCTCTGCGAATAGGCAAGTTTACGAGTGTGCGAATTTACGAATAGACGAATGTACGGTCTACGATCGCGTCCTCCTTTACCCTCGCCGACTCGCTCATTCGTCCATTCGTCCATTCGCTCATTCGCTCAACACCTCCGCCGGCACGCGCTCCCCGATGTCGCTCGCGCGCACCGCCTGCGCCAGCGCCTCCGGCGGCACGACGCCCGTCTCGCGGGCAAAGACCATCAGCCCGTACAGCGCCGCACTGCGCGGCCCGGCCCGCCCGCGCAGGTCGACCACCCGCACCTGCGCGCCGGTCTCGGGCACGTCCAAGCTGGCGTCGAGCCACACCGTCCCGCCGCCCATCGCCCGGATGCGCTCGAGGTTGTGCCGCAGGCCGTCGGCCGAGGTGACGATCACCACGTCGGGCTGCGGGACGCCGTGATAGTCGATGGGGTCGCGCGAGAGGACCATCTCGGCATCGGAAAAGCCCACCCCCACGGTGACAGGGTAGCTGCCCTTCTTGGTCACGTGCAGGCCGGAGGCGATGGCCGCCTGG
>JAFGED010000337.1 GCA_016931785.1 Anaerolineae bacterium | reverse complement strand
TTCCATAGCGCGGCCTCCTGCCGCAACCGAATCTCTTTGGACACGGATGAACACGGATTTTCACGGATTGAAAAAATCCCCATCCGTTCTCGAAACCCTCGCCTTCCCTCTCTTTTCGGACGCGGAAGGCAATTGCGAAGCAGGGGTAGTTACCGATCTTTCTAGTTCCAGAACCGGGGCAGATATTTGCGGTTCGTCTCCAGCAAGTCGTCGAGGACCGTTTGCACTTGGCCAGCAGGGGGCCCGAGGGGGTGGGTTAGCAGCGCCTCGTAGGCAGCTTTGCGATCGCCGTGGATGGCTGCCTCCACGGTCAGGACCTCATAGCTCTTGACGTGGGCCAGGAGGCCAAAGCAGGCCGGCGGCAGTGGTTTGGCAGGGATTGGGATAATGCCTTCGGCGCCAACGCGACAGGGCATTTCCAGCACCCAATCCTCTGGCCAACTTTTTACGGCTCCCTGGTGCACGATGTTGACGACGTGGTTCTCCTGTAGATCGTTGTAGTGAGCGTTGAGGAGCTGGGTGGCGACGGTGGAATAGTGGGCCCCGCCGCGCTTCATCAGGTCCTCGGGCGGCTCCGAGCGGTCCGCCTCGGCGTACTTTCGGAGCAGGTCGGCTTCGACCTGCATCACTTCCTCGGCGCGTGAGGGCGGCCACTTTTCCTGGGCAGCCAGCATTTTGTCGGTGTCATAGTAGTACTTCAAATAGTAGTTGGGGATCATCCCTAGGATCTCCACCGTGGCGATGTCCCACCTCGGCTCGGATGACTGCTCGAGTTCGTCGAGGAATCCGGCAAACACCTCCGGCCAGATGTCCTCGCCATCGACCGTGAACCCATAGTGCCAGGTGAGATGGTTCAGACCCAACGTCTTTAGCTCGGCGCGGTGTGGTGCGATTCTGTGTTCCTGCTTTTCCAATCTTTCCAGGATCGTCATCTTGGCGTTGAGAGCTGCGTTACACACGCCCACTACTGCGACGCCGGGCTCGTAACAGCTGACGGCTTCGGTGACCAGGCCGGCGGGGTTGGCAAAATTGACCAGCAGTGCGCCGGGGGCCAGCTCGCGCATATCCCCGGCGACGCTCAGGATCACGGGGATGGTGCGCAATCCTTTGGCCATGCCGCCCACGCCCGTGGTCTCCTGACCGATCAGGCCGTGCCGCCGGCCCAGGTATTCGTCCGCCCGTCGGGCGGCCATGCCGCCGACGCGCAGTTGGGTGATGACGTAGCTGGCGTCACGCACGGCCTCGCGCCGGTCGGTGCTCAGGTGGACGGCAAAGGGAGCTCCTTTGGCCTCGACCATCCGCTGCGCGAATCCTCCGACAACCTCCAGCCGCTCTGGTGAGATGTCCATCAGCCACAGCTCGCCTACCGGAAAGGCGTCTGTGCGTTCCAGGAATCCGTTGATCAGCTCGGGTGTGTAGGTGGAGCCTCCGCCGATGATGGCTACTTTTAGCATATCGATCTCCTCGAACCGGGTTTCGTTCATGCTCAAGGGTTTTGCGAATGCTTACGTTATAGAGTGGTAGGGAGCTTTTGTCAAGGTTGAAGGCGGGGAGGAGTCGGGTCTTGCACTCCTCCCTGCAATCCGTGCAGGGGTTAGTCCCCATTGGCGCAAAATGCCGCAGGGCTGCGCATTGGTATCTGCTGATATGCTGAAATTACAGCATAATTTTGAGGGCGGGTCAAGAAAAAACCTCATTTTGGGGCGCCATCTTGACAAACGACAGCTTCACGATTATAATCGCCCGGACTTTTGGTAAACTGTGGCATAACGATTCATACGAGGAGAAAGCAAGGCATGGAAGAAGTGATGTGGCACGCGATGGATCCTCAAGGGGCCTTGGAGAAGCTGGGCTCCAGTGCTGGAAAGGGGTTAACTGCGGACGAGGCGAAGAAGCGCTTGGCCAAATACGGGCCGAATGCGCTGACCGACGAAGGCGGGACCAAGGTCTGGGAAATCATTCTCAACCAGTTCAAGGACGCCTTCGTGATCATGCTGCTGGTCGCCGCCGTTCTGTCCTATCTCATCGCCTGGTATGAAGGGACGGGGGAGTACGCTGACTCAATCCTCATCGCCATCATCGTCATCCTCTCCGCCGGCGTCGGCTTTATCCAGGAGTATCGCTCCGAAAAGGCCATGGAGGCCATGCGCAAGATGACGGCCCCCACGGCGCGCGTCCTGCGCGGTGGGCACGAGGTGGTCATCGCTGCCCAGGAGATCGTCCCCGGTGACGTGGTAATCCTGGAGGAGGGGGATCGCGCCCCGGCCGACGCGCTTCTTTTGGAGGTGGCGAGCCTAAAGACAGACGAGGCCCCCCTGACTGGAGAGTCCACGCCGATCGACAAGACCGTGGGTGCCTTGACTGGAAAGACGGCGGTCGGAGATCGTAAGAACTCGGTGTTCATGGGAACGCACGTCGTCTATGGCCGCGGTAGAGCTGTAGTCACAGCCACCGGAATGCAGACCGAGTTCGGCAAAATCGCCGGCGCGGTGCAGGCCATCGAGGAGGAAAAGACCCCGCTCAACGAAAAGCTGGACCACCTGGCCAAGCGCATGGGCGTCATCGTCATTGCCCTGTGTGTGATCATATTTGGCATCGAAGTCTATGAACTGGCGTGGGTGGCCGAGCATGCTTTCCGCATCGAGGTTCTGCTGGACAGCTTCTTGTCGGCCATCGCTCTGGCCGTGTCGGCGGTGCCGGAGGCACTGCCTGCGCTGGTGACGGTGACGCTGGCAATCGGTGCCCGCATGCTGGCCAAGAATAACGCCCTGGTGCGCAAGCTGGCCTCGGCCGAGACGCTGGGCTCTACCACCGTCATCTGCGCCGACAAGACAGGCACGTTGACCAAGGGCGAGATGACCGTGCGCCGGATATACGTCAACGGCCAGATGTTTGGCGTCTCTGGTGCTGGTTACGAGGCCGTGGGCGATTTTAGCTGTGCCGATGGCACGACGTGCGATCCTCGCGCTGACGAGCATCTGAACTTGGCGCTCAAGATCGGCGCTCTATCCAACAACGCTCACTATGACGGCGACAGGATTCTGGGCGATCCCACCGAGGGCGCACTCATCGTCGCCGCAGCCAAGGCCGGCATGACGCTGGCCGATCTGCAGGTCAAGTATCCGCGTATCGGCGAGATTCCCTTTAGCTCCGAGCGCAAGCGTATGACGACCGTGCATAGAGCGGCGAATCCCGGGACGGTGGCTTACGTCAAGGGTGCCCCCGAGATCGTGATGGCGCGCTGCACGCACGTCTTTGAAAACGGCAGCGCCCAAGAGCTCTCCGATGCCAAGCGGCAGGAGATCCTGCGGACCAACGAGCGGATGGCCGCCGACGCGCTGCGTGTATTAGGGCTGGCCTACCGTGAGCTTCCTGCCGATATGCAGGATTTCGCCGAGGACGCGGTGGAGAAGGATCTGGTCTTTGTGGGCTTGCAGGGCATGATCGACCCGCCGCGCCAGGAAGTGATCGACGCGATCAAGCTGACCAAAAAGGCCGGGATGACCAGCGTGATGATCACGGGCGACCACCGGCTGACGGCCGCCGCCATCGCCAAAGAGATCGGCATGATCGACGAGATCAGCGACGAGGTGGTCATGACCGGGGCGCAGTTGGACGAGATCAGCGACGAGGAGTTCAGACAGGTCGTCGACAAGGTGCGCGTCTATGCTCGCGTTTCCCCGATGCACAAGTTCAAGATCGTGGAGGGCTGGAAGGCCAAGGGCGAGATCGTGGCCATGACGGGCGACGGCGTGAACGACGCGCCGGCCCTCAAGCGGGCCGACATCGGCGTGGCCATGGGCATCACGGGCACCGACGTGAGCAAGGAGGCCTCGGCCATGGTGCTGGCCGACGACAACTATGCCACCCTGGTGCGCGCCGTCGAGGGCGGGCGCGTGATCTTTGACAACCTGCGCAAGTACATTCGTTACCTCATCGCCTCCAACTTTGACGAGCTGATCCTCATCGGCGGGTGGACGCTGGCCGGTTTCCCGCTGCCCATGCTGCCGATCCAGATCCTGTGGATCAACCTGGTCACCGATGGCGCGCCGGCCATCGCGCTGAGCATGGATCCACCTGAAAAAGGGATCATGGATCGCCCACCGCGCAACCCGCGGGCGGGCATCTTTGACGGCATGTTGGGCTTTATCATCCTTTCTGCTTTCTCCCAGCTCTTGGGCAGTACGCTCTGTTTTGCGTACGGCATGGGTCTGCTTGGTCAAGGCGGGCTGGGGATATTCCCCACGGTGATGGAGCCGAACTATGAACAGGCGGTCACGATGACATTTCTACAGGCTGCAATACACGAGTTGTTTGTCATCTGGAACGTCCGCTCGGAGACACACTCCCTGTGGCGCCTGGGCAGGCGGAATTTCAACAACACTTTCCTCGTGGTGGGCACGCTGGGGAGCATCGCGCTCTCGCTCAGCCTCATGTTCTTTGAGACCACGCGGGACTGGTTCGGCCTCGTGCCGCTGACCTGGCAGGAGTGGGTGTTCGCGCTCGTGGCGGCCAGTACCGGTCTGTGGCTGGTGCTGCCCGAGTGGTTTAGCGTGGTCATTCCGTGGTTGAAGCGAACGTTTGGCAAAAGGGCTGCGGCCTGATTGGCGGTTCCCGATAGCAAAAGCCCCGTCGTTGCGACGGGGCTTTTTTTCTGCCGTGTACAATCCTTCAATCGTATCTTCTCAACAAATAGGGGAAGATGGGGGGTGTGAGGGCGGCTACGCCGCCCTCACACCCCCCGCCCCCCGGATTATTGAGATGATACCTTCAATCTTGGATGGCGGCCTGGGGCAGAATGATGGAGAAAATACTGCCCTGGTCGGCTTGGCTTTCGACGGCGATCTCGCCGTCCTGGGCCTCGATCAGCGCCTTGGCGATGGCCAGCCCCAAGCCGATGCTCGGTTCGTCTGACGTGCCTCGTCCTCTGTAGAAGCGCTCAAAGATGCGGTCGAGCTCGTCGATCTCGATGCCGGGGCCGGCATCCCCGACGCGAAGCGCCACGCGATTCTCGGCGGCTTCGGCGGACACCGTGATCGCGCCTGCGGTATGTTTGAGCGCGTTATCCACCAGGATCAGCAGCACCTGCCTGAGCGCGTCCTGGTCGCCGATCACGGCCAAGTCTTGCGCATCGTCACAGGTGATGGCCCTACCTGGATCGAGCAGCCTGGCTTGGCGGCGCACGTCCTCGATCAAGGGTTTGACGCGGACCGCCTCACTGCGCAGTTGCCGTCCGGATTCGGCGTGGGCCAGCGCGAGGAGGTCGTTCACCAGGCGGATCAGGCGGTCGCTTTCCTCGGTCACGTCTTCCAGAATGTCCGCTTGCTCCTCCGCGCCAACTGCCGGCTCGCGGCGCAGGAGGTCCAGATTGCCGCGAATAGTCGTCAGGGGGGTGCGCAGCTCGTGGGATACGTCGGCCACGAATTGCCTTTGCTGTTGGTAGGCGGCCTGCAGCTCGCCCAACATCTCGTTGAAGGTGGTGGCGAGCCGTCCGATTTCGTCGTTGGGGCCGCTGTGGTCGACGCGCCGGCCAAAGTCCCGCTCGACCCCGATATCGTGGGCGGTCTGTGTGATGCGGTTGACGGGGCGCAGCACCAAGCCCGACATGACCCATCCCGCGCCAAAGGCGACCAGGAGCGCCGCTCCGCCGACGATGAGTAGATTGCTCTCCAACACGTCCAGGTGCTGGTCCTGCTCGGTGAGCGGTTGGGCGACTTGTACAACTTCAACCACCTGGCCGTCCACGACGACGGGCGTGCTGTAGATCAGCAGGCGCTCATTCTCGATCCAGGCAGTTCCCGTCCACGACTCTCCGGACAGCGCGACTTGCATCCCGGCCTCGCTGAGCGGTATGGGGGTCTGGCTGCTCTGGTCCTCACTTTCCGAGTTGAAGATGATCTCTCCGTCCGCGCCGAGAAGTTGGATGTATAGGCTTCTAAAGTTTAACTGGCGCTGTCCGGGCCTTTCTCCGTCTGGCGGCGGCATCGGGGGGGGCTGGCCTTGGCCAACCCAATCGCTGCCCGACTGGCGAGCTTCGGCGATGCGTTGCGCGGTGCTGGCAAGCATCTGTTCTTCACGGTCGTGGATGGTCTGGGCCTGCGTGCCGTAGAGCACTGCGCCAAACCCGATCAGGGTGAGGGCCAGGATCGCCGTGTATAACATGGTCAAGCGCAACCGGATCGACATGCTGCCCTATTCCTCGCGCAATGTATAGCCAACGCCGCGCACCGTCTGGATCAGGCGGGGCTCGCCATTCTGTTCGGTCTTTTTCCGCAGGTAACCCACATAGACCTCCAGGACGTTATCGTCGCCGCCGAAATCGTACCCCCAGATCTCTTGCAGGATCTGCTCGCGCTGCAGTACCTGGCGCGGATGGCGCATCAGGTAATGGAGCAGTTTGAACTCGGTCGGCGTAAGCTCAAATACCCGCTCGCCGCGCCGTGTCTCGCGGGTGGTGGGATCCAATGTCAGGTCGGCGTAAGTGAGCGGCTGTTCCTTGTCCGTTGCGCCGGACCGGCGCAGCAGGGCGTGGACCCGCGCCAGCAGCTCGGCCGGGGCGAAGGGCTTAACCAGGTAGTCGTCGGCGCCGCTTCCCAACCCCTCTACCCGGTCCTCGATGGCGTCGCGGGCCGTGAGCATCAGGATCATCGTGTCGTCGCCCGCCGCCCGCAACTGCTCTACCACTTGCAGGCCATCCAGCCTGGGCATGAGCCAGTCCAGGATGACCACGTCCGGCTTGTGGGCGTCCAGTTGTGCCAGCGCCTCGCGGCCATCGGTCGCGGTCACGACTTCAAAACCGTCGTAGACCAGAGTGCGCTGCAGCATCTTTAAAAGTTTTTGATCATCATCAGCGATCAATACGGTCGCCATCTTTATTCCTCACTAAACTTGCGAAGGTTCCACAAGTGCTTTTCAAGGCAGAAATGCTTTCGCCAGCCGAGAACTGCTACGTTGCCAAGACTACTTGCAACCTTCGCAAGGGCGAACAGGTCTCAGCCTCAATTATACCATATTGATAGCTACTTAGCCCTGCTTCGCAGTTGCCTTTCGCGACAAAAAGAGGAGGAAGGCGGAGGGGGGAGGGCGAGGACGGCGCCTGTCCTGAGTCGCCCCCCGAGCGAGTCGCGGGGTGAAGCCGAAGGATCGCCGCCTTCGCCCCCCTCTCTCCCTTTTTTGAGCGAGGGCCACTGCTCGGGCGAACAGCCTAAGCAGATGCCCATATTGTATTCACAACACCTGAGAGAGGGCTTAGTAGAAGCTGAGAGAATGCTGAGAGCGCGATCTTTTGGAGATTCTCAGTATTTTCTCAGCAACCGCTTAGGACGCTCTCAGGAATTACGAATACAATTGCATGCGTGGCAATCACGATGCTTGGAGGAAAAAGTCGATGAAGAAACGCAGGCTCTGGATCATCTTGGTGGCTGCGCTGTTGTTGGTGGCTGGAGGCGGCTATTTTGCCTACACGCGCTACTTTGCTCTTGCCGAAAAGTCCACGGAGGCGACGCTGGAGACGGCGACGGTGCAGCAGGGGGATGTCGTCATCACCGCCGACGGCAGCGGCGAGCTTGTCCCTGCATCCGAAATGGGCATGGCTTTTCGCACCAGTGGCGTGGTGGACGAGGTGGTCGCCGCGGTTGGAGACCGGGTGCAGCAGGGCGACCTGCTGGCCCAGCTCAAGACGGACGATCTGGAGCGTGCCTTGGCCGAGGCCGAGTCTGAACTGGAGTTGGCCCAGCTTGACTTGGCAGAGGTTCGCGAGGGGCCCAGTGAGACTGAGCTGGAGGACGCTCGCGCTGCCTTGCGGGATGCTCAGGTCAGTCTGGCGCTCGCTCAGTCTGCCTACGAAAAGACGTTCGATTCCAACCTTGATGCCTCGGTGGGTGTCCGCAAGACAGAGTACGATTGGTGGGTGGGCTACTATCAGAAGCAAAAGTCAAAATACGAAGCAGGCGAGATCAGCCAGGCCGATCACGATTGGGCCATGGCCGCCATGATCGCGGCGGAGGGGCGGTGGCAAGAGGCCGTCAACCAGGCGACCATCGAGGAGATCCAGGCCAGGAACCGGCTGGTGCAGGCGCAGAACACCGCGTACCAGCGGCAGCAGGCTCTGGAGGAGTTGGAAAATAGCCCAACTATCGAGGATCTGGTACGGGCCGAGGTGGCGGTGGATCGCGCGCTGGTGGCGCGGCAGAGGGCAGCCGCCGACCTGGAAGCCGCGCAGCTGTATGCTCCCTTCGACGCCATCGTGATGGATATCGCGGTAGATACCGGAGACCAAGTGGACACCAATGCCACCATCCTCACTCTGGCTACCTTGCAAGAGCCCTTGATACGTTTCTGGGTGGAGGAGTCGGATTATGGCAGCGTCGTGGTGGGAAACACGGTAAACATCGTCTTTGAGGCCTTCCCCGACGACACCTACGCCGGAGTGGTTATCCGGGTGGACCCGGTGCTGGCGACGGTAGATGGCACCTCGGCTGTCCAGGCCTGGGCGAGCATAGAGATTGCCTGGCAAGAGGGTTCTAAAGGAACCATCTTCTCCGGCATGACGGCGGACGTCGAGGTCATCGCCGCCGAGTCTCGAGATGCATTGCTCGTGCCCGTGCAGGCGTTGCGCGAACTGGGAGAGGGCCAGTATGCTGTGTTCGTCGTCGGTGCCAGCGGGGAGATTGAGATGCGCCCGGTTGAGATAGGGCTATCGGACTTGGCCAACGTTGAAATTCTCTCCGGCCTGGAGCTTGGCGAGGTCGTGAGTTTGGGAGAATAACACCAGGCCTGCGAGGTCTTGGACCTTGCAGGTCTAAGGACCCGTAAAAGAATAATCTCCCGCGGTGTTGTTACCGAAAAGAAATTTACTCTCGCCATTTGGTGATTCTGATAAGCTTTT
>JAFGED010000336.1 GCA_016931785.1 Anaerolineae bacterium | reverse complement strand
GTTCAGTACAAATGGCGTATTTGGTGGAATATTGCTGGTCGTCGGACTGGCAGCGTGTCTCGGTGGGGCGGCACTGCTGCGTCGTCGTGTAAAAAGATAGGAGGTTTGAGATGAATCTGTCCCATTACTGACGTACAGTATGCCTACTTGCCACGCGGTCTCACACGACCTTTTTTATCCGCAGTGCGATGTACGGCTTGCCGGGCAGGGGAATCTCGCACCGGCCGGAGTAGGTGCCGTCTAGTTGTGTGATCGTCATCTCCCAGGCGTCGATCACCTCGATGGTGAAGCGGGCGTCCTCGGGTAGGTCGATGAAGCGGCGCGCGGACTGGCTGTTGCCGAAATAGTGCAGATAGTACTCGCCCAGCACCCCGGCGCACGTCACGTTCCAGTGCTCGGTCGCCGGGGCGATCCCTTGCGCCGGCCCTTCTTCCAGAATCCGGCGCAGGAAGGCGATCCGGGCCGCGCTCTGGCCGTGCAGCACGCCGCCCTTGGACCACCACAGCACGTCCTGGGGGTGCAGGTAGGTCTCGCCGTGGCCCACGTAGCCGCCCTGCGCCGCCCCTCTCCAGAAGCGGTTCACCAGCTCCTGCGGTGTGAGGTTGCCCCAATTGAACTCGATGTTGCCCTCATAGCCGCATTCGTCCACCACGACCGGTTTCCCGTATAGCTTGCGCCATTCGGTCACCTTGCCCAGGTCGTGATGCTGGATGGAGCAGTGGGTCACCCAGGGCTTGGCGTGGTCGTAGAACGCGTAACAGTTGTGGATCGATCGCAGGTGCTGGTGGGGATCGCTTTCCTGCACGATGCGGAAGAGGCGGTCCCAGTCGGCCATGGTCTTGGCTTCCATCAGGTCATACTCGTTGGCCATCGACCACCAGACGTTGCGGTAGGCAGCTAGGCGCGCGACCAGGTAGCGCAGGTAGCGGTCGTCCGTCTCGGCGTCCATCGCGGCGTACCCCCAGCGGTCGTAGGGGTGGAAAAGGATCAGGTCGGCCTCGATGCCCAAATTCCGCAGGCCGCCGATCCGCTGCTCCAGGTGCTGGAAAAAAGCCGGGTTGAAGCGCGCGTAATCCCACTCGCCGGATTCCGTCCGCTCAAAGGCGTGATACACCGGCTCGTTCTGGTTAAACGTATAGTGCTTGGGAAAGACGCACATGCGCATCTTGTTGAAGGGCGCCGTCCTGAGCGTCTCCAGCGTCTGCTCCTCCAGCGCGTCCCCCTGGTGGTTCCAGACGTAGCAGGTGGTGCCGATGGGGAAATAGGGGCTGCTGTCGGCGTAGGCAAAGTGGGTGGTGTTGCTGACGCGCACGGGGCCGTGGTTGCCGGGGCCGGGATCGGTGCACGTGAACTGCCCCGCGACGCCGTCCAGCTCCGCGCGGTTGCTCGTCGTGACATAGCTCCACGGGCCGGGGGTATCCGGCATGAAGCGCACCCGGTAGACCCCGGACGAACGGTTTGTGTTCGCACCGTCGTAAAAGCCATCGACCTCCACGACGCGGTGCCCGTGGCTAAAGCGCGCGCCGAAGCGCACGTCGACGAATGGATTCCCATCTTGCGGGCCGTCTAGCGAAAGCTCAAAGATGTCCCAGCGTTCTATATCTCGCATCGTCGTCTTTTCCCTTCAACTGCTGTTGCCGTGATTTGCTCGGGGCGTATTGTACCCCAGATGGGTGGATTGCCAAGTGTTCTAATAAAAACAGGCCCCGATAGAGATTCCATCGGGGCCTTGTGCTCTGTGCCCTCTTGCCTTGTCGCCGTGTCGAACGCACTGTTGGTCAGGTTCCCACGTTCACACGTGACAGGAAAAAGCTAAATTGCAGA
This sequence comes from Anaerolineae bacterium, assembly GCA_016931785.1. Classification (GTDB taxonomy): domain Bacteria; phylum Chloroflexota; class Anaerolineae; order B4-G1; family B4-G1; genus JAFGED01. The sequence goes on along the minus strand of JAFGED010000336.1, from coordinate 3,101 downwards.
AAATGGCGCCTGGTCTTTTATCAAGAACGTTCCAAGTAGATTCAAAATCTAAAAGTCAGGCTTTGGTCTCGCCGAATCCGTTCTAGACGTAAAATCCGGCTGAGGCCGTAGCGTAGGGCCTTGTACCATTTGACCCCCGAGGAGGCATGCTACACATCTAGACGGATTCTTGGGCCACTGGCTATCTATCTGAAGCCGAGACTCGCTATCGGAAAGCTTGTCACTCTGCCACAATTCCCGCAAATCATTGAAAAGATTCGGGTGTGTTTCATCTCAGTTGGGGGCGGGGGGTGAGGGCGGCGAAGCCGCCCTCGCCCCCCTTGTCCTCTCAACTCATTTGAAACGCACCCAAAAGATTCTATGCGAAATATCTGTGACAAGGGCTTCCGATAGGGAGGGCCGGGATACGGCGAAAATTTCAAAGTCGGACATGTGCTGTGAAATATCCCACGCCTTGAACTTTCGACTGAATCCAGACTTAAAGCCCAAATTCTAGAATCTACGTCGCCCGAAAGCCATTTTCCCTCTGTTGGACCAGTTTGATGCCATCTCAACAGACTTTGGGGAGAATGAGGGCAAGCAGCGAAACTGCCTGCACACCCCCATCTTTTCCCGATCTGTTGAGAAGATCGATACCTCGGAAAGCGTTGGACTGGATTCGAGATTGGGAGATGTGAGATTTTCGGATCTGAGAAGTGGAATTAATCCGTCAATCTCAGATCAGCCAATCTCTCATCGCTTTGCCCGTGATTTTACTTGTAGGAAGATCTGGGCGAGTGGGAACCTGTCTTGCTCGCCCAGATCCTCCCGACACAAAGTCTTGATGCTAAAGGTGCGCTGCGAGGATTTCCATCCGCCGCAAGCTGCGTAAGCCGCGGCTCTTGTGCTGGCGCACCGATTCTTCGCTCATCCCCAGCACCTGGGCGATCTCGGCGGTGGTGTGGCCTTTGAGATAGCCTTCCAGCACCTGCCGCCTATCTGGGGGGAGTTCGGATAGCCCGGTGCGCAGCGAGTCTCGCTGCTCGTGGCGCTCGACGACGGTCTCCAGTTGCGGCCTATCGTCCTCGAACTCGGCTGCGTCGTTCAGGGGCACGAGCCTTCGCGCGCGCCGCCGCGCTTCGCGGATCTTGATCCGCGCGATGCCCTTGACGTAGGCCGCGAATGGGATGCCGTCGCGTGGCTCGTACCTGCCACGCTCCACCTCGGCGTAGGCCGTGATCACGGCCTCTTGCAGGATGTCGGCGTCGAGCTCCGGCGTGTTGTTCTGCGCGCGGATAAAGGCCATGACGGATGATCTGCCTCCGTTGCCGTACCATTCGCTCCAGGCGGTCGCCCGGTCTGTGGGATCGTCGTTCGTGCTCGGCAAGAGCCGTTCTACCAAGACTTTGTTGGACTCTGGTCGTGCGTTCACGTTCCGTGCGTTCACGGGTGTCCTCCTTAATGGACTAGGGATCCTGAGGAAAGAGCCGCAGGCTCTTTCCTTCGAACTTTAGTTCGCCTGGTCCAACGAAAAGAGGGGCACGTATGTACCTATTCAGTTGTTAAGGTTGATGACCATACGGTCTGTGAAGAGGGCCGTCGCCTCTCCATGTTACTACATGCAGTTTTCCTCTGTTTTGTGACAGGGAAGCCGCCATTATACAGCAAAACGGGGAGGAGGCAAGTTTGGCGGTCACGTTTCTTTGTCTGTCGGCATATAGTATAATGAGATGTAACTACTCAGCCCTGCTTCGCAGTTGTCCTTCGCGACAAAAAGAGGAGGAAAGGGGGGCGAGGGCGGCGAAGCCGCCCTCGCCCCCCTCTCTCCCTTTTTTGAGCGAGGGCCACTGCTCGGGCGAACAGCCTGAGTAGACACAATGAGATCGAGTTTTACGAAGGAGGCCAATCGCAATGGAATACCGCAAGCTGGGCAAGACGGGTTTGGAGGTTGGCGTCATCGGATTGGGAACCGAGCACCTGGAGAAGAAGCGCGAGACGCTGGACGAGGTGCTGCGCCTGGGCGTCGAGGCGGGTGTCAACTACGTCGATTTGCTGTACATCGAGCCCGAGTATTGGGAGGCGTTTGGCTCGGTGTACAGGTCGTATCGCGACGATCTCGCCGTGGCGGCCCATTGGGGGAGCGGCCCGTGTCACGAGCTAGAGTTCTCTCGGAACTGCTTTGAGGGCATTCTCTCGCACCTGGGCAACGGCTATGCCGAGATCGGGCTGATGACGATGGCTATCGAGTCGGACGAGACTTGGAACGGCTGGGCGCAGGAGGCGACCGAGCATCTGCAGCGTTACAAGGAGCAGGGGCGCATCGGCGCCATCGGCACCAGCGGCCACAACGCCAAGATCGCCATCAAGGCGGTCGAGAGCGGGCAGATCGACGTGCTGATGTTTGGGATCAACATGCTCAACCAGGACGATGCCGAGATTGAGGCGCTGTGCCAGGCCTGCGTGGCACACGAGGTGGGGTTGGTGGCGATGAAGCCCTATCACGGCGGCACGCTGCTTTCAGTGGGTGGCGAACCCTCCGGAATCACGCCGGCGCAGTGTTTGGCGTACGTGTTCTCACTCCCGGTGTCGGCGGCGGTGCCCGGCCCCAGGACCGTGAGCGAGTGGCAGGCCACGCTGCGCTACCTGGAGGCGACCGACGCGGAGCGGGACTACCGCCCGGTCATCGGGGACCTGCACGGCTACCTGGAGGGGCAGTGCACCTACTGCGACCACTGCCTCCCGTGCCCCGAGGGGATCGCCATCGGCTGGATGATCTGGCTGGTGGATCGCGCGCGCGTCGGCGTCACCGACGAGGTGCGCGGGTGGTATGCCGAACACCAGGTCAAGGCCACGGCATGCGTCGCGTGCGGCGAGTGCCTGGAGCGCTGTCCGTTCGGCGTAAACATCATCGCCAAGATGCAGGAGGCGGTGGCGCTGTTCGAGAGTGATTGATACAGTGAGCTGAGTTGGTTGTTGAGGCGCGAGTCTGCAAGGGGCGATCAGTTTTGGGTCGCCCCTGTCACGTTTCTTGGGTTCTGTTTATCTATAGCATAGAACATCGCCCTGTACGACGTACACGACGTACGTTTGACAGGGCGTTTTTTACGTCATACACTTTTTAT
>JAFGED010000041.1 GCA_016931785.1 Anaerolineae bacterium | reverse complement strand
CTGGAGATATTCAACAACACCATCGCCTACAACATGTGGGACCCGACCAGTGAGCGCAACTGGGCCTTCGTGGCCGGCTACCCGGAGGAGATGGAATCGCCGCCGGTGAACCTCACGCTGGTAAACAACGTCTTTGCCTTCAACGCCGATCCTCTGGAAGGCGGCTCTACCGGCATCTACCTGGGGCCGGGGGTGACCCTGGTGCGCGAGGAGCACAATCTCTACTACAGCCGGGCCGACGGCGAGATCACGGCCGAGTTTGCGGGCGAGCGCGACGCCGATTTCACCCGCGCCGAGATCGCCGATGGTACCTGGGCGGCCTATACCGGCCAGGGCCAGGGCGATTTGACAAGTGATCCGCTCTTCGTCTCCGGCTGGCCGGAAGTGGATGTGCGCCTTCAGGCAGGTAGTCCTGCCGAAAACGCCGGCAGCGTCGAGGGTGTCCCTGCCGAAGACGTCGAGGGCCGCCTGCGCGACGCCGCGCCTGATCTTGGGGCATGCGAACGGTGAGAACCTGCTGCAAAGAATGCAGCGCGGGGAGAAGCCAAAACTGGCCTGGGCGATGACGGCGGCGTTGCCTTCAGCCTGGATGTCGGAACGGGCGAGCTGGCAGAAGGCAGTGGCAGCGTGCCTGTCATGGATGGTCCCGCCATCGACGCGGGGGATGATGGGGCTTGCCCTGAAGCCGACTATCGCGGCGTATCCCGCCCGCAGGACGGCGATGGGGATGGCGCCGCCGTGTGTGATATAGGGACGTACGAGCTGCCGCCTGTGGCAGCCTATCTCCCCCTGGTTGTCGGCTCCTCGGATTTCACGGCCCGGGCAGATAGACAGCTATACCGGTCGCCAGCGCCAGCAGGGCCACGATAGCCAACCCGTAGCGCATCACCTTGCGCAGCACAGGCCCTTCATCTGCATCGACCGTGCTGCAGCCCACGATGATCTTGGCCGGCGCAAAGGCCGAGCCGATAGCCCCTCCCGCCGTCTGGGCGGCCAGGATGACGAGCGGGCTCACGCCGATCAAGGTTGCCACGCTCTGCTGCAGGTCTCCAAAGACGACGTTGGAGTTGGTGTTCGAGCCGGTCATGAACGCTCCCAGCGCGCCGATGAAGGGCGCGGCCAGCGGGAACGCCCGGCCTACCGCCCGCGCGATGCCCTCGGCCAGCAGGTGCGTCATCCCGGCTTGCTCCATCGTCACCGCCATGCCGACCATCGCCAGGGTCCCCAGGCCGGCGCGCGCGCCGCGCTTGGCGACGCCGCGCAGGATGCGACCCACCGCGCCGGGCGTGTAATTGCCCCGCCAGCGATACAGCCCATACGCGATGAGGGAAGCGTACGTCAGGAGCGCCCCGGCGTGGCCAAAGAGGTTGATCGTGCGTCCCGTCTCGGCCTCGACTACCCAACCACGCGCGGTCGCCAACTCGGGGAAGTGGGCCCGAATGACGACCTGCCCGAGAAAGGCGCGCACCGGCGGAATCAGCGCGATCAGCACGATGGCGACCAGCAGTCCGTAGGGGGCCAGCGCCCACCCGAACGGCATTTCTGCCTCCTTCCTCTCGCCTCTTGCCTCTTGCTTCTTGCTTCTTGCCCGCCAGCGCGTCCACACCACCCCGGTCACCAATCCAGCCAGCCCGGCCATCATCGCGCCGATAGACCACAGCCCGAGGCTCACCACGAGGAACTGCGTGCCCGCCATCGCCGGCCCGATGACGAGCATCGGTGCCAGCCCGGAGCGCAGCGTGCGCCGCCCGCCTGCCGCCCACAGCGTCCCTGCTCCGCAGGCCAGGCAGGCCAGGCCAAGCATCGCCGCGCACCAGGGGGCCAGCTCTTCCCCTTCGCGTCCCGTGGCGGCCATGAGCGCGTAGAAGGAGGAGCCCAGCGAGCCGAAGGTGACGGCCCACGGATGGCCTACCGAGGGGATGACGATCGCGGCCACTGGGGGAAATCCCAGGCCGACCAGCAGCGGAGCGACGACGGCCACCGGCACGCCAAAGCCTCCCACGCCCTGTAGAAAGGTGCTGAAAACCCAGCCCAGGAGCAGCGCCTGCAGCCCTCGGTCTGGCGTGAGGCGCGGCAGCCACGCGCCGGCGGCCGTTACTGCCCCTGCTTCATCGGTGACGCGGAAAAAGAGCAGCGCCCCCCAGATGATGTAGACCACAAAGAGCGTCAGCAGCAGCCCCTTGAGCTGGGCGTAGGCCAGGAGCTCCCACCCCGCGCCAAAGCGCAGCGCCGCCACCAGCAGCGCGATCAACCAGCCCACCGCGCCCGCCTGCACGCCGCGCCAGCGAAATCCGAGCATCAGGACAAGTATTGCGAGGATGGGGGAAAAGGACAGCAACCAATCAAGGAACATTCAAATACTCCACTGAAAGGAAGCAAGATGCGGAATACAAGGCGCTCACTCTTTAATCGTGACGATCTGCAAGGTGACGGCGTCGGTGGACTCTCCCAGGACGGGGAGGCGCGCGCCGGTTTCGGCGATGTACAGGCCTGCCTCCAGCGTATGCTCTCCCGACGCGGCCCCGGCAGAGACGGGAATCTCGTAGACGTCCACGACGACCTCGCCCGATAGCCACAGGTTGGTCGGATAGCTGCCGCCGACCGGGGGATTGTCCTTCTGCCCCACTATCGTGCCGTCGGCGGCTACCAGGTGTGTAAAGACGGTGTACGATTCGTCCATCTCCCGCAGCGCCCGCCAGTACAGGGTGAGGGTGAGCGTGCCGCCCGGCCTGATTGTCTCCGCCGATAGGTCGTAGCCCAGCAGCTCGACCTGATCGCCGAGATTGGCTGCGAGGGGATGCGATATAGGGGGGATGTCAAAGACGCGCTCCGTCGCCTGCACGTTGACGGCGCCGAGGTCGATCGTCTGGTCGCCCACCTGCAGCCGCAGGCTGTACTCCCCCGCGGGCATGTCGCGCGGCAGGCGCGGTCCGTAGTGGTCTGCGACGGTCTCGCCCGCGGCCCACGCGGAGAAGGGATACGTATCGTGGACGGGAGCGCCCGCGTGGAGTGTCGCGTCGCCCAAGGTGAGCGCGACGTCGTGATCGGGTATCCCCGCCTCCTCCACCCGCCAGAAGAGCGTCAGGAACACTGGCCCGCCGGGGCGAGCGGCCAGCGTATCCAGGTTGGCCCCCAGCAGGGTCAGGCCGCCGATCCGAACGTTCAGCCGGTCGCGGATCTCCAGGTCGCCGGGATCGGCCGCTTTGGCAGTGCGCGCCAAGTGTATGGGTAGTTCGACGTAGGTGCCGCCGTATCGCCCGGCGTCGTCGAGCACGGCCAGCCGCTGGCCGGCGCTGGCGGAGTAAAAGCCGAAGCGGACGGTGTAATCTCCCGGCGGCGCGCCCGGCGCGATGGGGATCGAGAGGTGATCCACGACGATCTCGCCCGGCTCCCATTCCTTGGAGATGTAGTGAAAGGGCAATGTCTCACCCCAGGCGCTTCCCCAGGGATCGGCGAGGCGCGCGATGGGGCGATAGTCGTCCAAGTCGGGCGCGTTCAGCACGCGCCACCAGATGGCGACCTCGACGCTTTCGCCGGAGCGCGGCTGCTCGATCACGTCGTAACCCAGCAGTTGCACCACGTGGGAGAAATTGGCGACTAACTGGTTTCTGGGCATGGGGTCGTCAAGGGTCGTGGCGAGTTGGTAGATAGGGCCTATGCGATAGGCGTGGAACGCTGTCGAGCCGTCGGGACCGTAGCCGGTTTCCGCCAGTCCCAGCACCCTGTCTTGTAGCACCGACTCGATCCAGGTTAGGTCGCCCGAGGTCGAACGAGGGACGATCAGCAAACCCTTGCCTTCTGCTGGGAAAACGACCGTACGCCCGCCAGTGAGGCGATGGATGTCGCTATAGTTCTCGGCAAAGAGGGCCAGGGTGGGGTGGTCGTAGTGGACGCTGGCGACGTAGACGGTCGTGGCGGTGAGATCGGCCCGGTTGAGGTAAGCGGCGGCGTCGGCCAGGTCGCCGTCAGCCTCGTAGTAGAGGGCGGGGGAGATGGCCCAGTCGCCGAAATAGGCTGCGGCAGTGATGGGAGTCAGAATAGCAAGCAGTAGAATGACCAAACTCACTGATTGGCCGATTGGCCGATTTGTGATTTGCGATTTGCGATTTGCGAGATTAGAGACCAGAGATTGGAGGGCAGATAGCCCCAAAGCCGGGAACACGTAGACAAACGGCAAAAGGCCGGCGGCGCGCAGGTTGCTGGGGGTAATCTCGCCGGCGGCGAGGGCGCTGGGGAGGAGCATGACCGGCAGGGATACGAGGAGAAAGGCACAAGAAGCGAGACTCAAGGGATCCTTGGCCGCTGGGGGCCGGAGACTGGAGATTGGAGATTTGTGACGCCACGCAAGAACCACGACGCCCGTCAGGAAAAGGATTGCGATGATCGGGTCAAAGATCGGGCGGAAGGGGATATTGAAGCGGATGTATGGGTCGCCTTTGATAAAGAACATCCCCAGGCAGTCCATGATGCCGTCCCAGGCCTCGTTCCAGCCCGTGGCGGCGACCTGCTGTGTGCGGGTCATAAAGCTGCCGGGGTGTGTCCACCAGTGATGGGCCAGCGGCACCAGGGTCAGGGCGGCGACGCTGATGAAAAGCGTCATCTGCCCGAGGCGCGCGCGGCGGCGATCCCGCTCGGCGAGGAGAAGCGCCAGGAAGGCCGCCGCCAGGGGGATGGGAAAGGCGCGGGCGGCCAGGTAGGTGTACGCTGTCAGGCCGCAGAAAAGCCCGGCCAGGAGGAGCCACGGCAAGCCTCTCTTGCCCAGCCGTAACCCCCGCCACAGCGCCGCGACGGCCAGCGCCTGCATCAGTGGTTGGGTCACGGCGCGGAACCCGTAGCGGCTGAGGACAAGGTGCCAGAAGGATGTGGCGAGCAGCGCCGAGGTGAGGAGCGCTATCCATTTCGAGCCGCGGTGCTCGTACAGCATCTCGCGGATCGCCCAGTAGGTCGCTGCCACAGTCGTCACTCCCGTTAGCGCCGCGCTGAGCCGCAGCACCCACGGCGTCGTGCCTAGCAGCTTCATCCACAGGGCGGCCCAGTAGAAGAACAGCACTTCTTTGCCCGTGTAGGAAGGGATAAAGACGGGGAGCTTGGCGCCGCTGGCGATCTCGCCGGCCAGGATGGCGTTGGCTGCTTCGTCGTAGTGAAAGCCCAGAGGGAGATTTTGCAGGCGGTACAGGCGCAGCCCTGCCGCGACGAGCAGGGTGAGCAGCAGCGTTGCGGCAAAGAGCCAACGTGGAGTGCGAGTCGAGTCGTCCATTTGGGGGCATTATATCAGGGGGAATGGCAGGAAGCAAGATGTGGGAAAAAGGGTTTGGGGGTGCAAAAACGGGCTTTTTGCTGGAGGGAGCGAGAGCTTGACAAAGTTATGCTTTTCGATATATTTAACGGTGGTACCTTCGTACCAGAGGAGAATGCCTTTCCCTGATGCAGTACAGACATCTGATCTTTGCCGTCGTGCTCCTGGCGGCGGTAATCGCTTTTGTTTTCCCTTATCCCTCTCTTGCGCAGGGTGGAGGAACCTCCGGTGGAGGTGACTCCGCCGAGTCTGTGCTTTCTCCCTATTGGCCCTACGCTGTTCGCCGTTGGGAATCCATCATCGTCGAGTACGCAGCGGAAAGAAACCTCGATCCGGATTTCATCGCGGCCGTGATCTGGAAAGAGTCCAAGGGCAACCCGGAGGCACGCAGCATTGTCGGCGCTGTTGGACTGATGCAGTTGATGCCGAGCGATTGGCGTCCCGCTCCTGAGAAGCTCAAGGAGCCGTCGACGAACCTGTTCTGGGGGGCGCGGGCGCTGGCCCAGACTGTCCGCGACGGTGGTGGGGATATTTACTACTCGCTGGCCGCTTACAACGGGGGATGGAACCAAATCCATCTGCGCGTCACGCGCCGCTACGCGACCGAGGTGATGGATTGTTACGCCCGCGCTATCGCCGTAAGATACGGGCTGCCTGAAGATGGTCACTGGCTCGCCGTCTTTGCCACCGAGGGTGCAGACGGACCCAAGACCATCACCGTGCTAGGCCCACACCGGTCGCTGGTTCGCTATACCGAGCGGCCCGGGATCCAGACCCATATCCCTGTCGTGCCAGATGGCTTTCCACCCCAAGCCACCGTTATTACCTTCGAAGACGAGTGGGGAGACGAAATTCGCGTCGAGACGTGGTTGGTCACGGAAGATGGCTCGCCGCTGGCGTCTCTCGCAGGGGATGGGTAGAGTTCCTCTCTTTCTTTTCCCCAGAAATTTCTCGTGTTGCTTCTTATCTCGATGGACTCGCTGTTTTTACCGGCGTTCTGATTTTGCACTGTTTTTGTTTGGGTGTAAAATTGAGACAAGAGGAAGGAGGGTGCAGTTACCCGAACAAAAACCTTTCACATACAGATTATGGAGGTAGCTAGACAAATGGAAAAGCGATATGCTGCACTCCGAACCATTGGTACGATCTACAAGGTGTTGGGGATTGCGGTGGCAGCCATCACGTTGTTGCTGATAATTGGCATTTGCCTCTTCACTTTCTTGGGGGGAATGGGAGGCGTGGCGATGAGTAGGGGAGCTGACGAAGCAGCGCTTGGCTTGTTTGGCACTTTGCTTGGCTCAATTCTTGTCACTTTGTTTTCTGGAATAGTGATGATCATCTACGGCGGGAGCATTGCGCTGACTCTCTATGCTATGGGAGAGGGAATATACCTCATGCTCGCATTGGAGGAGAATACGCGTATGATGGTAATGGCTCTGCAAGGTCGGTCCGGCTAGGGTTGTAAGACCCTTCCTCTATGTCAATCCTTAAAGTGGGCAATCGCAATGGCAAACGGCAAACTGACCATCCAACCCACCCACACTCCCGAAGAGCGCCTGGCGTTCATCCATTTCCAGTGGGAGGTCTACCGCGACGATCCCAACTGGGTGCCGCCTCTCATATCTGAGCGGGTCGAGCTGCTGGACAAGGACCGTCACCCCTTCCACGAGCATGCGGACATGCAGCTCTTTATGGCGCGCCGCGATGGCAAGCCGGTGGGCACCATCGCCGGCATCATCAATCACCGGCACAACGAGGTTCATCAAGAGCAGGTGGGTTTCTTTGGCTTCTTCGAGGTGTTGCAGGATCGAGAGGCGGCGGAGGCGCTGCTGGAGACCGCCTGCAACTGGGTGCGGGAAAAGGGCATGGCGGCCATTCGCGGTCCTGAGAATCCCTCCCAGAACGAAGAGGTCGGCCTGCTGGTGGACGGGTGGAACGGCCCTCCCGTCATCATGATGACTTACAACCCGCGTTACTACGTGGACTTTATCGAGGGGGCCGGGTTTTACAAGGCGATGGACCTGTTGGCCTACATGGTCGATATCTACAAGTTTGGCCCTCATTGCGAGCATCTGCCGCCAAAGCTGGTGCGCGTGGCCAAAAAGATTCAAGAGCGCGGGGGCTTTACTGTGCGCCATGTAGACATGAGCAATTTCGACGCGGAGGTGCTGCGCATCAAAAAGATCTATAACGCGGCGTGGCAAAAGAACTGGGGATTCGTCTCAATGACCGATGCCGAGATCGACCATCTGGCCGCCGCGCTGAAGCAGATGGTTGACCCTAAGCTGATATGGGTTGCCGAACAGGGCGGCGAGACGATCGGCATGCTGCTCAACCTCCCCGACCTCAACCAGCCCCTGCTCAAGGCCTACCCACGTCCCGGCACGCCGGAGTGGTGGACGATGGCCAAATTCGCTTGGCACTGGAGAGTGCGCGGCGCTGTGACCACCCTGCGCGGCCTCGTCGGAGGCATACTGGAAGAGCGCCGGGGGTTGGGCATCATGGCGGTGCTTATGGTCGAGGCGGCCAAGGCTGCCGTGCCGCAGTATCGCCAATGCGAACTCTCGTGGATATTGGAGACCAACACGCCAACGCGCCAGCTGTGCGAGCTGTTGGGCGGGTACGTGTATCGCACGTACCGCATCTATGAAAAGACGCTCTAGTCACCGCAGGGCCTCTTGACGCCGAACGGGCGGTGGATGCATCCACCGCCCGTTTTTATGCCTGCCACCCGGCTGGGCTGGACTTGGGTTTTCGGGTATACTTGCCGAGCTTTTAGGAGTGATCGATCATGGCCGCCTTGCTCAAAATCGTGCTCGTCTTTGCCGGGATCGTGCTGCTGCTGAGCCGCAAGTGGAACCTGGGATTGGTGCTCCTCATCGCCTGCGCGGCGGTCGGGCTGCTCTTTGCCCATCCCCTTCAGTACGTCGTGCTCGACGCACTTTGGGCCTCCGTCGATCCGCTCACCTTGCGGCTGGCGCTGGTCGTCGTTTTGATCATGATTTTGGGCGAGCTGCTGCGACAGACTGCCGGCCTGAAAGGCACGGTCCAATCGCTCCAGGCGCTGATCCCCAGCGGGCGTCTCGTCATCGCGGCGCTGCCGGCGCTGGTCGGGCTGCTGCCGATGGTCGGTGGGGCGATGTTCTCGGCGCCGATGGTGGACGAAGTAGGCGACCGCCTGGGGGCGAGCAGCGGGCGCAGGACCTTTATCAACTACTGGTTTCGTCACATATGGGAGCCTATCTTTTCCCTCTACCCCTCCATGCTATTGGCGACGGAATTGCTGGACAAGACGGTCTTGCAGCTCGCAGCGGCAACGTGGCCCATCACGGCTGCAGCGGTCACAGGCGGGCTGCTCCTTGGATTGCTCAAGCTGCCCGGGCGTGGCGATGACGATCCTCCTATCGCTTCCCGCGCGCAGAACCTGCGCACGTTGATCGATAGCGTGTGGCCGATTGTCCTCGTCGTCACCCTGCCGCTGGTTCTGCGGATTGAAGAGCGCGTCGACTTGATCCTTGGCTTGGTGCTCACCATCGCGCTGACCATGGCGGTCAAGCGCGTCCCGCTGGGCAATCTGGGGGCCATACTCCGCAAGCGCATTCCCTGGCACACGGTCGTCGTGATCTTTAGCGCGCTGATCTTTCGGCGCGTGCTGGAGCAAAGCGGCGCCGTCGATGCTGTTTCGGGCGCTTTGACCGAGCTGAACCTGCCTGTGCCCCTGGTCGCTTTTGCGGTGCCCTTCATCTCCGGCCTGTTGACCGGCCTGATGGCGGCTGCCTACAGCGTCGGGTTTCCGGTGGTGCTGCCGCTCATCGTCACTGGTGGGGGAGCCGTCCCGCCCGCCTGGACCGCCTGGCTGGTGGCCGGGGGGTTTATCGGGGTGATGAGTTCCCCGTTGCATCTGTGCCTGGCGCTGACGCGCGTTTACTTCAAGGCGGAATGGAAGTCAGTCTATCGCTTCATCGTGCCATCTGCGGCCCTGGTCGTGGCGGTGGCGGGGGTGGTGTTGCTGCTTTCGTAGCTCCCGGAACTCGCTCGTCCTTGCTTACCAGGACGATCCGCCGGTAGACTTCGGCGTAGGGGATGCCAGCCTTCTCTCCGTTCTCGATGGCCCATCCCCGCACCATCTCGCCGGGATCCCAGCCATCGGGGAACTGGCTGGCATGCTGCCGCAGCGCCTCGATCTTGACGTCGATCGTGTCAGAGATGTCGATCCAGGTATTGGTCTCAGAACCGGAGGTGACGAAAACCTCCTTCACCCGATGGGGCTCCAGCCCTTCCTCGCGCAGCTCGGGAAAGACCAGTGGCATGGCGGCCGCCGGAGCGATGGCGTCGAGGGCGGCCAGGCCTACGGCGCGGTGATCGGGGTGGTTGATGTACCGGTCGCCGACGAGGAGATGGGTCGGGTCGTAACAGATGACCGTGTCCGGCTTGAAGCGCCGGATTTCGCGCACCAAGTCGCGGCGCAATGCCAACGTCGGCTCTACCTCGCCGTCGTGATATCCCAGGAATACGACGTCCTCCACCCCGGCGATCCTGGCGGCGGCGCGCTGCTCTTCCTCGCGGGTACGCGCCACCTCCTCGCGAGTGATGCCCGGCACGTGGCTGCCCGCGTCCCCGCTGGTAGCGAGCACGTATCTGATCGCCGTTCCCGCGCGCGCCCACTTGGCTGCAGTGCCCGCCACGACGAACTCGATGTCGTCTGGATGCGCGGCGATGATCATCGCCCTCTCGGGAGGGGTAGGTTCTGTGTTGGTCTGTGTCATAGTAGCCTCCGTGTTGGCGTGGACCAATCAGCAATGTGCAGGCCATTTAACCACAAAGCCGTGAAGAACACAAGGAGACGGGCCGGGGTGCATTTGCTGCTGTCTGATGAACGCTAAAGCGTGTGTTATGCCTATTTCGCTGGAGACCGAGCGCCCGCTGCCCCAGGG
>JAFGED010000335.1 GCA_016931785.1 Anaerolineae bacterium | reverse complement strand
CTCGGCAGTTTGGGCTTGCGCCCAAACTACACCTTGGTAACGCCATTTCCTCACAAGCAGCGTATACGCCCCAAGGAACAAATACACACGATGGCATCGGGTGTGTTCGTTCTCTGGGGCGCCGAGCCTGTGCTTCGCATCCTTTCCAATCGCCTCTCCCTCCCCCGCCTCAGCCCCCCCCCGCTGGGGGGAAGCCGAACCCTCCCCCCGGCGGGGGGAGTTGGAGGGGGAGAAAACGTCTGCCCGCAGCTATTCCAAATGCGATGTTGCCTCCAACTACAAACACACCCTATGGCAGCTCGCCCATCGCCCGTTCGACGAGGGGGACGAGCGCGCCGGTTGTATCGCGATCGACGGCGCGCACAAACGCCTCTCGCGCAGCCTGGCTATCGCCCTGGGCATCCAACAGCAAGCCCAGGTGGTAGTGAGCGGCGGCCAACGCCGGATCGATGTCAATCGCCCGCTGGAGATAGTCCCGGGCGGCGGCGTAATCCCCAACCTGGAAGGCAGCCCAGCCACGCAGATCGTGGGCCTGCGCATCGTCGGGGGCGAGCTCGAGCAGCTTTGCCGTGACCGCAACCGCCTGCCCTTCAAAGGTTATGTGGCGGTCGAGGTAAAAGCGAGCCAGCACCTTCCACAAGGCAGGGTCGTCGGGCCGCAGCGCGACCGCCTCCGAGAACCAAACCTCCGCGACGACGTAGCGCCTCTCGGCGGCCCACGTCTGGCCGATCGCGACACACGTGGCGGGGTTCGCGGGATCGAGATCGTAGGCCGCCTCGTACTCGGCGCGGGCAGCCGCATGGTCGCCCTGCGAGCCATAGTGCATCCCCAGGAAGGTGTGGGCGACGACCGAATCCGGAGCCCAGGAGACCGCCATCAGCAGGTGCGGCCAGGCCTCCCTGGCATGCCCCATCTGGTCGAGCGCGCAGCCCAGGTAGGCGTGGGCATCGGGATAGGACGGCTCGAGGTACAGGGCTTGCTCAAAGTGGTAGGAGGCCAGGGCCCATTCCTCCGCCTCAAACAGAACGTATCCCAGCAACGCCCGGGTGTAGGCCGGACTATCGGCCGCGCCGGGCTCGTCCAGCACGTCAAGCAGCCGGCCGGCCAAATCGGTCCGCGCGGCAAAGAGATGCTGGATGGCGGCGGGATCGTCGCCGATCAGCAGCGCCCCCAGCCGCTCGTGCGCCAGCGCATCGGAGGGGTCGGACTGCAGCAAGGCCTCGTACTCCGCCCGCGCCCCGTCCCACTGCCGCAGCTCGGCGTAGGCGCGGGCGAGCGTGTGGCGCGCGTCGGCGGCGGCGGACGCATCGTCAAACGTGAGGGCAATCAACTGCTGCGCGCGCGCGACGGCGGCGGGCCAATCGGCGCGCGCGACGTAGACGGCGGTCCACAATCGCGCCAGGCGCACGCGGTCGCCCGGCCCCACCCCCAAGCGCTCGGCCTCCGCCAGCGCCGCCAACGCCGCGTCGGTGCGGCCCCAATCCAAATAAAGCTGCGCCAGGCGGGGATAGGGCTCGGAGTCATCGGGGCGCAGGCGGGCCGCCTCCTCGTAGGCATCGACAGCGGCGGTGCGCTCGGTCCTGGCAGCGAGCGCGTCCCCCTGCCGCAGCAGGTCCTGATACCGCGTGTCAATGGGGTGCAGGATCAGCACCAGGGCGATCAGGAGGAGCGCCAGGGCCAAGATTGGGAGCAGACGGCGGTTCGATCTACGGTTCACGCTGTATCATACAGTAAGGCTCACATCGGATTCGCATAGCCTGACATGCCGTCAAAAGGGCTGAAGAAAGCACACTCTTCCTCATATCTTGATAGCTATACGAAATTAAGCTCTATCTTTACGCTTGCCAAGCCAGCGCCATGCCAGCAAGATCGCCGCAAAGACAATCGCCGCCACGCTGATCACCCGGGGCACGTGCATGCCCGCCACAAGCGGCGTCGTGGGGGCAAAGACCGGTGAGGTGATGGGATCGCGCAGGAAATCGATCAGCAAGCGCTGCGTGAAGAACAGGATCACGTACGACAGGGCGAGAAAGCCCTCGAAAAGCGCGTACCTGCCATCCAGGTACAACAAAAGAAGGGCGATCGACAAATTAGCCAGGCCGTGCATCGCCTGCGTCGGATACAGCCACCCGGTCTGCTCCAGGCCGGGCAACCGAATGGGCAGCCCAAAGCAGCACCCCTCCACGATACAGCCGATGCGGCCAATCGCCTGGCCCAACGCCACGCCGGGGACGAACAAGTCGGCCAGCTTCCAGAAAGGAACGCGCACAAAGCGCGCCACGGGGACCAGCGCGAGCAGCCCAAAGATGATCGCCCCCGGAATGATCGTGCCGTATATGGAAAAAATCTCCCGCCAGTTGGCGCTATAGTACTGCACGTCGGCGACGACGTAAGCCAGGCGCGCGCCGGCTATGCCGCACGCGATGATAAAGATACACCCAAGGACAAACCTAGCCAGAGGCAGCTCGACGCCAGCGCGCCGAGCGCGCCAGACGCTGAGCACGCCGCCGGCGATCATGCCCAGAATGTGAAAGATGACGCTCATACTATACTACCCCTTGATTACGCCCAACGGCCGCAGGCGGGCGACCTTGCGCGCGATCCCCAGCCCGTGCACCACCTCGACCACGCGGCTGACGTCCTTGTAGGCTGCCGGGGCCTCCTCGGCCAGCCCCTTGCTGCTCCCGGCGCGGACGACGATCCCCTCTCCCTCCAGCTCCTTTTTCAGCTCGGCGCCGTATATCTCTTTCCGGGCCTTGCTGCGGCTCATCACGCGCCCGGCCCCGTGGCAGGTCGAGCCGAAGGTCAGCTCCTCCGCCCGCCGCGTGCCCACCAGCACGTACGATTCCGTCCCCATCGAGCCTGGCACCAGCACCGGCTGGCCCACATCGCGGTAGTCGGTGGGCACCTCCGCGCGGCCGGGCCCAAAGGCGCGCGTGGCCCCCTTGCGGTGCACGCACAGCCGCATGCGCCGCCCGTCCACGTCGTGCTCCTCGAACTTGGCGATGTTGTGGCACACGTCGTAAACCTGGAACAGGTCGAAATCCCGCACCCTGCCCGCCAGCACCCGCTCGAACGCCTCGCGGACGCCCATCGCCAGCGCCTGCCGATTGACGAAGGCATAGTTGACCGCGCAGGCCATCGCGCCGTAATAGGCGCGGCCCTCCGGCGAATCCAGCGGCGCGCAGACCAACTCGCGGTCCGGGAGTGTGATGTGATACTTGTGCACCGCCGGCTGCAGGCTCTTGACGTAATCGTCGCACACCTGGTGCCCAAAGCCGCGCGAGCCGCAGTGGATCTGCACCACGACCTGGCGGTCGAACAGGCCGAAGGCGTCCGCCACACCGGCGTCGTAGATCTCTTCGACCACGTCGATCTCCAGGAAGTGGTTGCCCGCGCCCAGGGAGCCCACCTGCGGGCGGCCGCGCTCCTTGGCCCGCGCGCTCACCTGGGAGGGATCGGCGCCGGGCAGACAGCCCCCTTCTTCCGTGTGGGCCAAATCCTCCTGCCGCGCCAGGCCGCGCTTGAGCGCCCACCCGGCGCCTTGCGTCACCAGCTCGTCCAGCTCCCGCTCGGAGACGCGCTCGCGCCCCTTGCCCCCCACCCCGCTGGGGCAGGATTGGTACAGGGCCGTCGCGAGGTCCTGCAAGTGCGGCGCGGCCTCCTCGTGCTCCAGGTGGGTGCCCAGGAGACGCACGCCGCAGTTGATATCATACCCGACCCCGCCAGGAGAAATCACACCGCCATCCATCCTCATCGCCGCCACGCCGCCGATGGGGAACCCGTATCCCTGGTGAAAATCTGGCATCGCCATCGCATAGTTGACGATGCCTGGCAGCGTCGCGGTGTTGACCAACTGCTCCACGGTGCGGTCGCGGAAAGCGGCGTCAAAAAGCTCCGCATCGCCGAACAGGCGCGCCGGCACGCGCATGTCGTCCCGGAAATCCCGGGGCAGCTCCCAGGTGTACTCATCGACCCGCTTGAAATCCCTCTTCTCGACCATCGGCCACCTCCCTCACACGTCGAACACGACCGTCGTCTCGTAGCCCGTCCCGGTGCGCCGGATCTCCAACTCGTTGAACGTGACCGCCTTGACGTGCCCCCGATACTCGCGCGCCGCCCCACCCCGCGCCACGGCCCGCAGCCGGGTCGGGGCGACCTCGCGCATGTCGAACTCGGTGAAAACGCACCCGTCCCGCTCGCCCAGGTAGAGCAGCTCCCCCAGCCAGGCGACGAGCAGCGTCTCCACGTCGTAAGCCTCGAGCTCGACCGAGCGCTCTATCGTCGGGTCCACGCCCTCCGGGTCGGCCAACTGCCACGCCATACCGTAGGCCGCGTTGGCGAACAGCCCGGCCAGGTCGCCTCCCCGGACGCGGATGGCGACATCGGCGGTGTGCTCGATCTCCTCGAAACGCTCGTCCATCGCACCTCCATCCTACCACAAAGCCCACGGCAAAGCAAGGAGCGCCCTTCGGAGGGTGTGCTTGTAGTTGGGGGCAACACCGTATTTGGAAATAGCTCCGGACAGACGTTTTCTCCCCCCTCCAACTCCCCCCGCTGG
>JAFGED010000334.1 GCA_016931785.1 Anaerolineae bacterium | reverse complement strand
CTTATCGATAAGTAGGGGAAGACGGGGGGTGTGAGGGCGGCGCAGCCGCCCTCACACCCCCCACCCCCCGGATTATTGAGATGATACCTTTTTTGTGTCTCTCTCTTCTCGTGATACAATGCATCTGCGATGCGTGCTTGTGTGATCACTGGGAGACGGAAACACGTCGATCCCTTGCCCCTTTTGGCGCTTCTTGCCGTCTTTCTGCTCGTATCCAGCGGGCTGATGCGCGAGAGCCTGTGGTACGACGAGGCGCGCTCGATGTGGGTGGTGCGACCGCCTGGCCCGATCGACATGTTGAGCCGTTTGGATTGTGACGTGCACCCGCCGCTCTACTTCTTCCTGTTGGACGCGTGGGTGGCGTTGGTCGGCGAGTCGGCCTACGCGGCGCGGATGCTCTCGACTGCGTTCGCGATGCTTGGACTGGCAGCGACCTATGCCGTGGGAAAGCGGCTTTTTGACCGCTGGACGGCCTGGATGGCCGTGGCCGTCTTGGGGACGGCGGGGGTCTTTATCTACTATGCCCGCGAGGCGCGGATGTACAGCCTGATGCTGTGCCTGGGGGCGCTTTCGATGTGGGCTTGCGTGCGCTGGCTGCGGCGTCCCACGCTTGCCCGTTCGGTTTCCTACGGTCTGCTGATGGCTGCTTTCCTATACACGCACTACTACGCCGTGTTCTTTATCCTGACCCAGGCGCTCTACGTGCTCTTGGTTCGCCCGAGGTACTTGGCGCGCTGGCTGGCCGTGGCTGTCCTGGCGCTGGCCCTGTTTGCCCTCTGGATGCCGGGGCTGCTCCAGCAAGCGCACGCGCACTTTGACGGTGCGCTGGACCCTTCCCAGCCCACGGACTGGTGGACGGTTTGCTGGATGGTGGCCGTTCTAACGGGCGGGGCCTGGTGGCTGCAGTTGGCTCCGTTCGTGCTGGGCCGGGCGTTGGTCGAGCTGCGCCGCTACAGGGGCGCTATCCTTTTGCTTCTGCTCTGGCTGCTGGTGACGCCTCTGGCTGCGCTGACGCTCAACCTTTGGGTGCCGCTGTTCTATCACGCGCGTTACCTGATCGCAATCCTGCCGGCCGGCGCGCTGCTGGTGGCCTACGGGCTGCGGCGCGTCTTTTGGCGGCCGTTGGCGTGCTTGCTGCTGCTGGCTTTGGCCTGCGCGCAGCTCGTCGCCTTTGATCGCTTTTGGCCCGATAAGCCGCCGTGGGAGCCTGCCGTGCGGCGAATGGTCGCTGCGCGGCGGCCGGAGGAGCCCTCGTTGATCTACATCGCCGACTGCTGCGTGGAGGCCTACTACGACCGCCAATACGGCATCAGGAACGAATCTGCGCTGGACCTATCCTCGCGGCGGCACAGTCCCGCCGAGGTGCGGGAGATCGTTTCTTCACTGGATGCTGCCCCGGCGGTCTGGCTCATCATGCCGGCCAATTTGCCCGAGACGTGGGATGCCATCTGGGCGCTGGCTGCCGAGCGACGCGTCGGCTATCGCGACGGCGTGGAGCTCATGTTCTTTTATCGATTCGACCGGGAGGGTGGCGACGACCCGCGGTTCCGGTTCGGCGACTTGCTGCGCTACGACGGCGGGTTGGTCGATCCGACGAGCGTGCGGCAGGGAGAGCAGGTCTGTGCGGAGGTGGATCTGACGGCCCTGGCGTCAGTGGACGGCTCGTATTCCGCGGGCGTGCACCTGGTCAATCCCGTGGGCGCCCTGGTGGCCCAAGCGGATGAGGGGATCGGCGTGCTGGATCCCGGTGAGCAGGTGAGCGCCTTGCGGTGTCTGCACCTGCCCGCAGATATCGAGCCAGGGGACTATAGCCTGCATCTGGTCATCTATAATTGGGCCACCATCGAGCGTTTGCCCGTCGTCGAGGGTGGGGCAGATGGTGTTTTTTGGGGTGATGCGCTGGTGTTTTCGAAAGTGACTGTGGCCAAGTGAGTTTTGGTGCTTTCTCTCCGGCCATGATACAATGCAACCAGTGCACAAATAGGAGGAAGTGATATGGCAAAGATAACGCACGTGGTTAAGCGCACGGGGGCCGTGGTGCCTTTCAAGAAGGAACGCATCACCAACGCCATCTACCGAGCGGCTGTGGCTGTGGGCGGGCGCGATCGGTCTATCGCCGATGGGCTGGCCGACCAGGTCGTGGCGATGCTGGAGGATATCACGCCGCCGGATCACATTCCCACCATCGAGGAAATCCAGGACGTCGTCGAAAAGATATTGATCGAGAACGGCCATGCCAAGACGGCCAAGGCGTACATTCTCTATCGGGACGAGCGCGCTCGCCAGCGAACGAGGCGGGCCGAGCGCTCGCAGCGCGCCTACGAGAATATCCCCTGGCGCAAGATGTGGCGCGTTTTGGATTGGGCGGCCGAGCACGAACTCCACACGGTGGAGCATTTGAATGCGCGCATCGCCCGCGGCGAGTTCTTTGATATCGTGCACGAGACCGACCATGCCTACAACGATGACATCACTGCCGCATCGGAGGTGATTTGCGAGAGGCGGAACAGGGTGCGGATTGTCGTCATCGCCGGCCCTTCTTCCTCCGGCAAGACGACGACAACTACCAAGCTCAGCCACCTGTTGAAAAAGATGTGCCTCAACCTGGTGCCGCTCACTGTGGATAATTACTTTCACGACCTGGAGTTGCATCCCAAGGACGAGTTTGGCGATTATGACTTTGAGACACCGCAGGCCCTCAATCTACAGCTCATCAACGAGCATCTGGTGCGCCTGATCGCCGGCGAGGAGGTGCTGATCCCCTTTTACGATTTCAAGACCGGCAAGCGACAGGACGATCACACGCCGATGCAGATTGGGCCAAACGACGTCATTCTCATCGACAGCCTGCACGGCCTCTACGCGCCGATGATGAAGGACGTGGACGACGAGATGAAATTCAAGCTGTACATCGAGCCGTTGATGCAGATGAAGCAGCCCGACGGGCAGTACGTGCGCTGGACAGACCTGCGGCTGATGCGCCGCATGGAGCGCGACGCTGCGTTTCGCTCCTACGACCCTCAAAGGACGTTGGAGCACTGGCATTACGTCCGCTCCAGCGAATTGCGCAACATCATTCCCTACATCAACACGACCGATTATATCGTCAACAGCGCCTTGCCCTATGAGCTGCCCATTATGAAGGCTCGACTGTTCCATCACTTTGAGAGGTGGGTGCGTCTGTACAAGGATGATCCCTTGCGTGAGGATGCCTTCACGCGCGCCGAGCGGGTGCATGATATGCTCAAGGCGGTCACCCCGGTCGAGGACGATTCTGATATCCCGCCCGACTCACTCCTGCGCGAGTTCATCGGGGGGAGCTGTTACGAGTATTGAGTGGGGCGCAGCCGATCCCTCCCCCTGGTGGGGGAGGTTAGGTGGGGGTAAGAGGCTATTTTCGGAACAGCAGTGGATAGACTCAGCCTGTAGGAGGGAAAAGATGATTCTGACTAGACGAGCGCGGTTTTCGGTTGGCGTGTTGGTGATTATCCTGCTGGCGATTTTCGTGCCGCTGTCTGCCCGCGCCGACGGGTACATCGTTCCCCTGTACGGCCTCGAGGGAGATGTCGGGATGCCGGCCCAGAAGGCCATCGTGGTGTACGATTCGGAGTCGGATCACGAGGACCTGATCCTATCGATCAAGCTCCTCAGTGAGAGCTCCGACGCCGCGTGGGTGGTTCCCGTGCCTTCGCTGCCCGAGGTGCGGGCGGCCAGCACTGACTGGTTCGTGCAGTTGAGCAACCTGACCCAGCCCATGGAGTACGTATCTACGTCTCCGTGCTGCTGCCCGTTCTGGATTGGGGCGACGGGGGGCGCGCCGGTCGGGGTGGAGGTGGTGGAACGCGAGCGGGTGGGGCTTTACGACGTCAGCATCCTCTCGGCCGACGACCCGGCGGCATTGCTGGAGTGGCTCGACGCGAACGGGTATGCCTTCCCGGACGAGGGAGAGCCTATCTTGGACTCCTACGTCCGGGATGGGGGGTGGTACTTTGTCGCCGCCCGCGTGCTGCCCGAGGAGGCCGAGAGCCTGGATGGCGATGTCCATCCTCTGTGGCTGTCCTTCGATGCACAGGAGCCGGTCTATCCCATGCGGCTGACGGCGCTGGTCGGCGGCGCCATCGACGTGCTGCTTTACGTGCTGGCCGACCACCGCATGGCGCTCGACGGCTTTGAGACCGAGTTCGCGGGGGAGTTGACGTTGACGCCGGAGGAGGGGGAGGAAGAGAATGCGCTTGTGAGCCTGTTGACCGATCGAGCTTACTTTGTGACCCGGCTGCGGAATACGGAATTCGACACGCAGAAAATAGCGGGCGACCTGTACCCCCACCGGGCTCCTAGCGACGACTCTTATCGTAAGGTCACCAGCCGCCAGAACGACGCTGATTTGCGCTCCTGGCTCATGGTGAGCCTTCTGGCCGGGATGGCTGTGGTGGTGTGGCGGCTGTGGTGGTGGCGGCATTGACGTATGTTTGACTATTACGCCTTCCAAAAGTTCGCCGTCGACGCCTGTGGCCACGGCATGACCGTGGTCGGCAAGCCCGGCGTCTGGTCGTGGGATGGGCTTGATCCGGGCACGGCGGCGCTTTTGGAGGTGGCCGAGGTTGGGCCGGGTGACGCGGTGCTCGACCTGGGATGCGGGACGGGCGGCATCGGCGTGGCGGCAGGCCTCCAGGCCGCCCAGGGCCGCGTCACACTGGTCGATTGTAACGTGGCCGCTGTGGCCTGCGCCGAGCAGACGCTGGCGGCGAACGATCTCGCCGATGCCCATGTGCGGCTGGCTGATGGGGTCAACGGATTTTCCCCGGATTCTTTCGACCTGGTTTTGAGCCACCTGCCGCGCGGCCGGGCTGTGCAGGAGGAACTGATTCGAGGCGCCGCCTGGGTGCTGCGACCCGGCGGGCGTTTTTATTTCGTGGCCCATAAGCGCTCGGGCGTCAAGGGGGCCATCGCTTGCGCGCTCTCTCTCTTCGGGCATTGTGGCGTGGTGCGGCAGAGGAAAGGGTACCACGTCGCGCTGGCGACCAAGCCCGACGGCCTGGAATTGCCTCCGCCTGCCGAGAGCTACGTCGCACACGGCGTGGCCCTAGACGGCGTCGAGACGACGCTCGTCGGCAAGCCAGGCGTCTTTGCCTGGGACCGGCTGGACGATGGCACAGCCGCGCTGATCGGCGCGATGGAGATCGGCGTGGCTGATGCCGTGCTCGATCTGGGGTGTGGAACCGGGCTGGCTGGGCTGGCGGCGGCCCGGCGCGCATCGGACGGGCATGTCGTGCTGGTAGATGCCGACGTGCGCGCCGTCGAATCGGCCCGGCGCACGCTGGCGGCGAACGGGATCACCGGCGGCGAGGTGCTCCTTTCCGACTGCGCGTCCACTGTTTCGGGGCGGCGCTTTGACGTCGTGATCGCGAATCCACCCTTCCACCAGGGAGTGGGAGTGGATTACGAGGTGGCTTGCCAGTTCGTGCGCGATGCGGCGCGCGTGCTGCAGCCCGGCGGGCGGCTCTTTCTCGTCGCCAATCGCTTCCTGCGCTACGGCGACCTCATCGCCGAGGTTTTCGGCAGCGTCGAAGCGGCCTATGCCGACAATCGCTACCACGTGCTGACTGCAGTGGCAAGGAAATCTGCTTTGGGGTAGAATATGTTGGTAAGTTGGTAGGCTGGTAATTGGTAAATTGGGCGACAACCAATTTACCGGCTGCCGGTTTGCCAAATTAGGCCGCGTTCAAAAACAAGTTCGCAATTTTCGGGCGGAATCGCCCCGGATGGTGGGAGAAAACAGCCAAGTTGTTTTTGAATGCTTAGTTTGACAATGTTAAATTACCCCCACCCGGCGCTGCGCGCCGACCTCCCCCGTACAGCGGGGG
>JAFGED010000333.1 GCA_016931785.1 Anaerolineae bacterium | reverse complement strand
GTTGACGCTGGCCGTCTCCCGCCCGATCTCGGACAGCCGGTTGACGCTGAGCAGGTTGGTGGTCTTGCCGCCGACGTCGATCACGCCCACGGAGCCGGTGGCCAGCTCCCGGTCGACGATGCGCCCCTTGCCGTCGAGGGTAGCCGAGAGCAGCGCGCCAAAGGGCTGGGGGATCACGCGGCAGTCGCTCACCTGCAGCGTCTGGGCGTGGCGCCCCTCCCGCTGGACGCGGTGGTCGCCCAGCAACCGGTCGCGCACCGTCTGACGGTCGGCGTAGAAAGCCACCGGCAGGCCGGTGACCAGGCGCAGCTCGACCCGCTTGGCCTGCGTCAGTTCGGTCAGAGCAGCCAGGAACAAGCTGCGCCACTCGTCGCTCTCGGTCCAGTGGCGATCCTCGCGCCGGTGGAGGAAGCGGCTCTGCTTGACCGCGCCCTCGCCCACCTGGACGTGATCGGGGTGGGTCAGGACGATGGTGTTCTCGTTGCTGTTGAGGGAGAAGCGGGCCTTATCGGGTGTGCCCACCGCCGAGGGGAAGGTCACCTGCCTGTTCCCGCTGATGGCCTTGACGGCGCTGTATCCTACGTCGAGTCCTACGTTCATTGGTTGCCTCCTGAGTTTTGTTTATTGCGCCCGCGCCCTTGTCGAGCGAGGTCATCGCGCCAGGGGTTGTGGCGCTGGGGACCGAGGGCGTCCATCGTGCGCTGGTAAGCCAGCAAACTTTCCTGGTTGAGCAGCCAGTCACGTCCCACCTTGCACGCCTCTACGCGCCCGTGATTTGCCAACCGGCGCAGGTAGGCTGGGGCATAACCCGTGAGGGCTTTAGCTTGCTCGGTGTTGATCCATCCTTCTGCAATTAGCTGGGGCATCGTCATCTCCTCATTTCACTTAGATACTACTTTAAAGTAGTATCTTGCTTTAAAAAAAAATAGACCTGCTACGTTTACGTAGATAGTATAACAGAGTTACCGGGCGATGTCAAGCCTCAATGATTCGCGGTCGAAAGAGCGGCTTGCCGTACCTTCTGCTACGGACACACGCGGCCGGGGTTTTGCCTTTCAAGAGAGCAAGTGCTATACTTGGAGCACAAGGTGACCAACTTCACCATCTTGGTCAAAGTCTGCAATCTGAGAAAGATGAACACCCAAATAATGTCGTTCCGGTGCGACACTTGTCAAAGCAAGCAGGTTTTTCGGCGTAGGGAGGACACGCTGTGATCACCGAAGCTGATACGTGTCGGAAATATGTACTACCCAAGCTCTATGATGCCGGTTGGACCGACGACCAGATCAGCGAGCAAAAGTACTTCACAGGCGGCCGGGTTGTTCCGCTAGGGCAAGATCACGTTCGAAAGCCCGGGAAACGAGCCGACTATCTACTCCGCTATCAGACTGATTTTCCCATCGCCATAGTAGAAGCCAAGGCAGCCTACAAAAAACCAGACGATGGTATTCAACAAGCAATTGAGTACGCCGAAATTCTGGGACTCAAATTTGCCTACGCGACCAACGGGCACGGCATCGAGGAATACGACTTTATCAAGGGTAAACAAACATCGCGAGACTCTTTCCCTTCGCCTGAAGAGCTATGGCAACGGTGGCGCGATGACCAAAAGATAGCAACGGACGCTGACGCTGAAAGTTTGCTGTTCCCCTTCAATCGTGAACTACGCAACCCCGATGGCACGGTCAAACGCCCCCGGTATTACCAGGAAATCGCCATCGAGCGCACAGTGCAGGCGGTCACGCAAGGAGAAAAGCGCATTCTGATCACGATGGCGACCGGCACAGGTAAGACATTTGCCGCTATGCAGATTGTGTGGAAACTGTGGAGAACCCGCCGCGCACGCCGCATTTTATATCTAGCTGACCGCAACATCCTGGTAGATCAAGCCAAAGACCGCACCTTCACTCCTTTCGGTGATGCTGTACACAAGATCCAACGCCGTCCCATCAAGAGCAGGGAGATCTACTTTGCCATCTATCAAGCTATCGCAGATCGTGAGGGGTATCCCGGACTCTATAGGCGCTATCCCCCCGACTTCTTTGACCTCATCATCGTGGATGAGTGTCATCGAGGCAGCGCCCGCGATGAGAGTAACTGGCGGCAGATACTTGAATACTTCCATCCTGCTACGCAAATCGGGATGACCGCCACGCCTCTACGCAATGACAATGTAGACACTTATCGCTACTTTGGGAATCCCATCTATACTTACAGCCTGGCGCAAGGCATTGACGATGGCTTTCTGGCTCCCTATCGAGTACGTCGTGTTGTGACAGATGTAGACGACGTCGGCTGGCAGCCAGATCCGGGATTACTCGACCGCTTTGGGCGCGAAATCCCGGAAGGCCTCTACGAGACCAAAGACTTTGAGCGGATTGTGTCTCTGCTGGGACGCACCGAGGCTGTAGCTCGGCATTTGACTGACTATTTGCGAGAGACCGGCCGCTATGCCAAAACCATCATCTTTTGCGTAGATCAAGAGCATGCTGCGGACATGCGCAAGGCTCTTATCAACTGCAACACAGACATCACCCGCGCGCACTCTGATTATGTGGTTCGCGTTGTTTCAGATGAAGGGCAAATCGGGAGAAGACACCTGGATAGCCTTCAGGATCCGGAGGGAACTTTTCCCGTCATCGTCACGACTTCCAAGCTGCTCTCTACGGGTGTGGATGTGCCCACTTGCCACAACATTGTTCTATTCAAGCCTATCAACTCCATAGTCGAGTTCAAACAGATCATTGGGAGAGGTACTCGTCTGTTCATCGACGAGGACAAGTTCTGGTTCACGATCCTTGACTATGTAGGAGCTACTCAGCTTTTCTACGACCCCGACTTCGATGGCATTCCAGAACTGACTGCCGAGGAGATCATTAACGCACAGGGAGAAATCACCAGCAGCGCTGAAACCGGCGAAGCGGTAGATGCAGCAGGGGCGGTCGAAGATGTTGGACCGATCATCAGTGATGACAGCGAGGGAGAGCTGCAAAAGTATTACGTTGATGGCGTCCAAGTGCGCGTTGTCCGCGAGATGGTGCAAGAGTTAGACCCTGACGGCCACGAACTCCGAGTTCAGCGCTTTGAGGACTATACCCGCTCACAGGTCCGCACGCTCTATGGAGATGCAGGCAAGATTCGTGCTGCGTGGCGTGATCCGGAACGACGCGACACTATAGTCTCCGAACTGGCGAGCCGAGGCATCTCATTTGAACAACTGGCTCAGGCAACGGGAAGAGCTGACGCTGACCCATTCGATCTGCTAATTCACGTAGCCTTCAACGCCCCGCTGCGCTCTCGGCGAGAGCGCAGCGAAACAGTGCTGCACGAGCACAAGGATTTCTTTGATTCATACTCTCCCGAGGCCCAACAAGTACTGGACTATCTTCTAGGGAAATACACCGACTATGGCGTGGCGCAGCTGGCCGACTTGCACATTCTGGAACTTCCCGATATGCCGGTAAAGGGCTCAGCAATCGAAATAGCTAATCTCTTTGGCGGTGCAGACAAGCTGCGGGAGGCCACTCACACGCTGCAAGATCTCATCTACGCAGCATAGTGATAGGACGAGCAGAAACTCGGCAAGACGGGATGAATTTCCCCCTATCGACTTGACACCCCCTTGATTCCGTGTAAAATACTTATACTTAGTATAAGGTTTTTGCAAATGCAGCGAGATCCACAAGAAAATGCGCGGAAACTGTATCAGATCGCGGCTGCCCAGGGCGGCTATTTCACGTCGGCTCAGGCCAAGCAGGCCGGGTACGCTTACAGTCAACACCATTTTCATATTTCGCGTGGCAACTGGCTAAAGATTGACCGCGGCCTGTTCCGGCTGCGTGACTTTCCTCCCGGCGAGCGCGAGGACCTCATTCGCTGGTCGCTGTGGAGTCGTAACCAGAAAAGCGAGCCCCAAGCAGTCGTCTCGCACGACACGGCCCTGACCGTGCACAACCTCAGCGATGTGATGCCCGATCGGGTGCACCTGACCGTGCCAAAGAGATTTCGCAAGGAGGTGCCCCGTGGCTGTGTACTCCACAAGGCTAACATGGCTCCTGAGAGTATCGAGCCCAGAATCGGCTACCGGGTGACCACTCCCCTGCGCACTCTGCTTGATGTGGCCGAAAGCCCGCTGAGCCAAGAACATCTCGACAAGGCCGTACGCGACGCACTGGAACGCGGCCTCGTTCGCCGTCGGCTACTAGAGACCGAGCCTTGCTCGTCCAAGGCTCGCCGCCGCCTTAATCAGGCGCTGGCGACAATACAACGATAGGAGTCGGTGGTTTGATAGGTCCCTACAACACATCCCTCGCCTTCCGCACTGCCCTGGAGGCCCGATTAAGAAACATTTCCCAAAGCCGTGGTACCGATCTGCAGCGGCTGCAGCGCCGCGTGGCCTTTGAGAGGCTATTGGCGCGACTCTTTGCACAGGACAATCCCCCTTGGCTCTTGAAAGGCGGCTGCGCATTGGAATTGCGCCTGGAACGTCGAGCCCGGTCCACACGAGACCTGGACATATCAGTACCTGACCCTATGTGCCTTCAGTTGTTGACCGAAGTGGGCGAGGACATTTCTTGTGCCCAGACGGTTTACGAACTCGTGCAGCAGGCCGCGGGGCAAGACCTGGGTGACGGTTTTGAATTCCTGATCGGCCAATTAGAGGAGATGCAAACTGGAGCGCCCCGCGGTGGAGGGCGCTGTCATGTCGATGCTCGTTTGGCGGGGCGAACGTTTGTCGAGTTTCACCTGGATATCGGCTTGGGTGACGTAGTACTGGGTCAATCCGACTGGGTGGAAGGCAGCGGCCTACTTGCCTTTGCCGGGATCCCCGCTGCGCGGGTAGCCCTTTACCCGATACCCCAGCAATTCGCCGAAAAGGTACACGCCTATTCCCTTCCCCGGCAGGATCGTCAGAACACGCGCGTCAAGGACTTGGCAGACCTGGTACTGCTGATACACATTGAGCAGCCCGAGGTGGAGCGTGTCAAGCAGGCGCTCCGAGCGACCTTCGAGACAAGAAACACCCACCCACTCCCGACCGACCTGCCGGAGCCTCCCCAAACCTGGGCAGTGCCGTATGCAGATTTGGCCCGGGAGCTCGAGCTGCCGGCCTTGACCCTGCAAGAGGCTTACGCGTATCTGAATGCCTTCTGGCATAAATTGGAACTGGGTCAGGCGAACGAATCATAACCTCCCAAAGGACGTGGAATGAAGAAATCGGAACTATCATCTGCCATCAAAAGCGCTCGCGACATTATGCGCAAGGACGCCGGCCTCAGCACCGACGTGGACCGCATCCCGCAACTCTCGTGGATCCTATTTCTGAAATGTTTTGACGACCTGGAGCAGCGCCGCATGCTGATGCAGGGCAAGTACCGGGACGTGATCGAGTCCCCCTACCGCTGGCGCGACTGGGCCGCCGACGAGGACCGCGGCCGCACCGGCGATGACCTGCTGGATTTCGTGAACGGCGATCTTTTTCCCCATCTGCGCGGGCTGGTGGGCGCCGGGGAAGGCGACCAACGCGACGTCATCGCTGCCATCTTCCGCGAGACCTACAATCGCATGCTCAGCGGCTACTTGCTGCGTGACATACTCAACGTCGTCAATCGAATCGACTTTAACCTCAGCGACGACGTTCATACCCTATCCCACCTATACGAGAGCATGTTGCGCGAGATGCGCGACGCTGCCGGCA
Organism: Anaerolineae bacterium; assembly: GCA_016931785.1. GTDB lineage: Bacteria > Chloroflexota > Anaerolineae > B4-G1 > B4-G1 > JAFGED01. The sequence continues at coordinate 818 of JAFGED010000333.1, read as the reverse complement.
CCAACGGCGAGTTCTACACTCCACGTCCTGTGGTGCGCTTTATGGTCGAGCAGATGGCCCCCCGGATCGGCGAGACGGTCTACGACCCCGCCGCCGGCACCTGCGGTTTCCTGGTAGAGGCCTACGAGTATATGGAAAAGCAACAGCAGACCGTGGAGGATTGGGAGACACTCCAGACGCGCACGCTGTACGGCACCGAGAAAAAGCCCATGCCCTACCTCTTGGGGATGATGAACCTGCTGCTGCACGGCATCGAGTACCCCAACCTGGTACGCGATAACAGCCTGGTCCGCCCTCTGCGGGAGATCACCGACCGGCAGCGGTACGACGTCATCGTTACCAACCCTCCCTTTGGCGGCGAGGAAGAGGCCGGCATTCAGGCTAACTTCCCTGAGGGCACCCGCACGTCGGAGACGGCGCTGCTCTTTCTGCAATTCATCATGCGCAGCCTGAAGCGGCCCAAAGGCGACCGCCCTGGTGGACGGTGCGCGATGGTATTGCCCAACGGCCCGCTCTTTGCCACGGGCGTGGCCACACGCATCAAGGAGGATCTGCTCGAGCATTTCAACCTGCACACCATCGTCCGCCTGCCCAACGGCGTCTTTGCCCCTTACACCTCCATCCCCACCAACCTACTCTTTTTCCAACGGGACGGCCCCACGAAAGAGATCTGGTACTATGAGCTGCCCCTTCCCGAAGGACGCAAGAACTATACCAAGACCAAACCGCTTCGCGACGCAGAATTCGATGAGTGCCGCGCCCTGTGGGACGAGCGCCCGACCACGGAACACTCCTGGCTGGTGCCAGCAGCCCAGGTG
>JAFGED010000332.1 GCA_016931785.1 Anaerolineae bacterium | reverse complement strand
TCGCGAAAAAGCCGTGGTATCGGCGGCAGTTTGGAGCGGAGCTCCAAACTGCCAAGCCATTCCGCGCTTTGCGCGGAATGGCCATAGCTTCTTAGGGTGAAGGTTCAATATGACTAGATCGAGCACGGGACGAGAAAAGGAATGCCGTTTCTCAGTCCTTTGAAAAAGGAGACTCGTGGCGACTTTTACTATGGGAGAGGAGAAAAAAGGGGCGCTACTCCGCGAACTTGGGGTAAAGGAAGGACTGGCAATCGGCCTGGGCACGATGATCGGCGCGGGCATCTTTGTGCTCTCCACTGTCGCCGCCGAACGAGTCGGCCGGGCTGCCGCACTATCTTACCTGCTCACCGGGATGATATGCCTGCCCGTGGCCATGGTCATCTCCGAGCTGGCAACCGGCATGCCCCGTGCGGGAGGAAGCTACACCTTTATTACCCAGGCACTGGGCCCTCTGGCTGGCTCGGTCGTCGGTCCCGCCAACTGGCTGGGACTTACCTTTGCCAACGGTTTTTATCTCGTCGCCACCGGCCAGTACCTGGCCCTGTTCCTTCCCGTCCCACCCTGGGCGGGCGCTGCCGCCACCGGCCTGTTGTTCACCTGGCTCAACTACCGGGGTGCTAAAATCTCTGGCAGTGTACAATATGTGGTGGTCCTCCTGCTGATCGCAATCCTGACCCTCTTCGTCGCCGTGGGGATACCCCAAACCGCCCCGATTTCAGCGGATTCGTTTGCCTCTCACGGCTGGGGCGCGGTGGTGAGCGTGATCGGACTGATCATCGTCTCCTTCACCGGCTTTGAAAAGGTTTCCACCATCTCGGAAGAAATCAAGAACCCCGACCGCAATCTACCCAGGGCCATTATCGGCTCGGTAGCCATTGCCACCTTCATTTACGCCCTTTTACTTCTCGTAGCCACCGGCCTGGTGTCATCAGCGGAGACCGATCCCCAGAAAGGCCTGCTCGTCGAGGCGGCCAGCCGTGCTGCTGGGCCGGTCGGGGAAACGGTCATGATGGCCGCCGCCCTGCTGGCAACGCTCTCCTCGGCCAACGCGGCCACCATGGCTTCGTCGCGCATCAGCTACGGGATGGGGCGGGATCGGACGCTTCCTGGCTGGTTCAATTATACCCACCAAAAGTTCAGCACCCCCTCCCATGCCATCCTGGTCGCTGGCGGCCTGGGAACGTTGCTGGCGATGACAGGACAGGCCGCGACGCTGGCCGAGATCTCCAGCGCCATGTTCCTGGTTTCCTACACGCTGCTGTGTATCTCGGTCATCGTGATGCGCAGAGCCAAACCCAGCTGGTATCGCCCGGCGTTCCGTGCGCCGCTCTACCCGGCACTGCCAATCGTGGCCGGACTCGTTTGCCTGAGCGTCATCCTGACAATGGAGACGCTCTCGCAGATCGCAGGGGTCGGCCTAGTCGTGCTTAGCTTGCTGTGGTACGTCGTGTGGGTACGTAAACAGGCTGTCGTAACCGGAGAGATCGGGCCGCTGTGGGAGCGAGAGCGCCCCCTGGAAGGCATGATCGAGGCGGCCGAAGCAGCCGTCCTGGGTGGCAAGAACGAGATCACGATCCCATTGTTGGAAGATTCCGAGCCCGCCTCACTCCTCGAACTGGCCACGGCACTGGCCCTGGCCGATGAGCAAGCGGTCATCAACGTGCTGGATATCAAGGCAGTCCCCATGCAAACCCCCTTGGAGCTGGCACAAGGCTGGCTGGAGCAACGGCAGGGGCCCCAGGAGTACATGCTGGCCCAGATGGCCGCCCAGGCAGCAATGAGAGGAGTGCCGGTACGCACCCTGCGCCGCGCCGCCCACGACCTGGCTTCGGGGATCCTTGCCGTAGTTGAGAGCCGCCCGGCGACCGGATTGGTGCTCACGAGCTGGCATAAAGTCCTGGCCGCCAGCCAGGTTTCCGACAGCATCGTCAAACGCATCCTTGAGGGCGCCCATTGCAACGTGGCCGTGCTTCGCGCCCGGGGACTGAAGCAGATCAAGCGCGTGTTGGCGCCCATCGGCGGCGGACCGCACGCGCGGCTGGGATTACACCTAGCCTCCCAGATCGCGCACGGCGACCAAGCAACCCTAACCGTGTTGCGGATTCTGCGCCCGCGCAGAGACCTGGACGTAGAAACGGAGATTCGCGGGCTGCGGCACGTCATCGCAGACATACTAGGGGAAACCGCCTCTGATGCTATGGCATGCGTCCGCGTCCATGAAGGCGTCGTCGATGGAATCCTGCAAGAAGCAAGAGAAGGTGAATATGACCTGCTCGTCATCGGCGCTTCCGAAGAATGGACCCTCAAAAACCTGCTCGCGGGCGCAGTGCCCGACGCGGTGGCTAACAGGGCTCCCTGTTCTGTGCTGATGGTGCGAAGATACGAACCGTCCGGCGTCTCCACCACTCGCCGCATCATGAGCAGTTTGCGAGGCTGGAAGTAAGAAGCCTCCCAGTGCAGTGCGCTTCGGGTGTGTTTGTACTTTGGGGCATCCAAACTCGCTGCACAAAAGCGAGATCCGCAAGCGCGCACTTCCATTGACGCTTACGCCGCGTTCGGTTATAATATAGTGCCGCACGTCGATGAATCAACGCTGAACATGGCAAGAAGGGGTAGCCAGCCAAAGCAGGCGATGAAAACTCGCAGGCACATCAAGTACGTTCTCAAGCTGTTGACCCCTGGCATAGGGGTCAAGCGCTGGCTGTTGCTCTTAGCCTGTGGCATCACGCTCTTGAGCCTGGGGGTCAGCACCATCCTCAGGCAGATGTATCCTTTGCCGGATATCTTTTACTACGCAACTTTACAATTCATCTCACGCGAGCTGCGTGCCGGGATATTGGGATTCGCAGGTATCGCCGCAGTCGTGTTGGCGTTGCTCGGCCTCAACAAAACACTGCTGGAGCCGTTCGGGGGCACCACCACCGAGAGAGTGGTGAACACCGTGTATCAATATCGCCAGAGAGGACGCGGGCCGAAGGTCGTCGTCCTCGGCGGTGGGCACGGCCTCTCCACGCTCCTGCGCGGCCTCAAACAGTACACCTCAAACATCACCGCCATCGTCACCGTCGCCGACGACGGCGGCAGCTCAGGCCGCTTGCGGCGCGAGCTGGGTGTGTTGCCACCAGGCGATTTCCGCAACTGCATCGCCGCGCTCGCTGACGACGAGGCGCTGACAACCTGTCTGTTCCAGTATCGCTTTCCCGCAACCGCGCCCGAGACAGGCCCCTCGACTGCGCTCAGGACAAGCGCCGGCGGCAATGGGCTCAACGGTCACAGCTTTGGCAACCTCTTCATCTCGGCAATGGCGGAGGTGACCGGCAGCTTTGAACGCGCGATCCTGGAATCGGGGCGGGTGCTCGCAATTCGCGGGCGCGTGATGCCCAGTACGCTGCGCGACGTGACGCTGATGGCCGACCTACAGGCCGAGCCGGCCGGGGTCAGCCGCGTAGCCGGCGAATCGAGCATCACCGAGGCAAGCGAGGCGATCGAACGGGTCTACCTGGAGCCAGACGACGTCTCCGCCTATCCCGAAGCGGTGCACGCGCTGCTGGAAGCGGATCTGATCGTCGCCGGACCTGGCAGCCTTTATACCAGCGTCCTTCCCAACCTGCTCGTGTCCGACATTGCACGCGCGATCAATGCCAGCAAGGCGCTCAAAGCTTACGTCTGCAACGTCGCCACCCAGCGCGGTGAGACAGAAGGGTATACAGCGGGCGACCACGTCGCAGCCCTGGAAGCGCACGTCGGAAAAGGCCTGTTCCCGATTGTGCTGGTCAATGACAACCTGCGCGTGCACTTGGAATCGCCCGGCGTCGAGTTGGTAAAGGCGGACTTTCCGCCAAATGCAAATTACCAGATACTCAGGGCCGACCTGGTCGACCGAGCCCAACCCTGGAGACACGACAGCAATAAACTGGCGCTAGCGCTGTTACGCCTGTTGCAATAAACATCTATCCGAAAATGTGGCGCAATCCACACGGGCGGGCACAATGCCCCACGTTGCATAACCCTTCGGATAGACCCAGATCAGTTTCAATTAAACATAATAAGGAGCAAAGACAATGACAGTGAAAGTAGGTATCAACGGTTTTGGCCGCATCGGCCGACAGGTCCTCAAGGCGATCAAGGAGAAATACGCGGACGAGTTCGACGTCGTCGCCGTCAACGATCTCTTCGCCCCTGAAGTCAACGCCCACCTGTTCAAGTACGACTCCAACTTTGGCAAGTACGGCGGCACCGTCGAGGTAGATGGTGGAGATATCGTCGTGGACGGCGACCGCATCAAAATCTTTGCCGAGCGCGACCCGGCCAGCCTGCCCTGGGGCGACCTGGGAGTAGACGTCGTGGTCGAGTCCACCGGCATCTTCCGCGACCGGGAGGGAGCGTCCAAGCATCTCGCAGCAGGGGCCAAGAAGGTCATCATCAGCGCGCCCGCCAAGGGTGAGGACATCACCATCGTCCTGGGCGTCAACGAGGGCAAGTACGATCCTGCCAACCACCACATCATCTCCAACGCCTCATGCACCACCAACTGCCTGGCCCCGGCGGCCAAGGTCGTGTTTGACAATTGGGGCATCGTCAAGGGCGTGATGACCACCATCCACTCTTACACCAACGATCAAAAGGTCCTGGACGTAGCTCACAAAGATCTGCGCCGGGCGCGCGCCGCTGCTTTGAACATGATCCCCACCACCACCGGCGCGGCCAAGGCTTTAGCCCTGGTCATCCCCGAGCTAAAGGGCAAGTTCGACGGCATGTCAATGCGCGTCCCCACCCCCACCGTCTCCATCGTCGACTTTGTGTGCGAGATGGAGAAGGAAGCCACCGCCGAGGAAGTCAACGCCGCCTTCAAGGCCGCCGCCGAGGGATCGATGAAGGGCATCCTGGGCTACTCCGAGGAACCGCTGGTCTCGATGGACTTTAAGGGCGACGACCGCTCCAGCATCGTCGACGGGCCTAACACTATGGTGATAGGCGGCAATATGCTCAAGGTCCTGACCTGGTACGACAACGAGTGGGCTTACTCGGTGCGCGTTACCGATCTGATCAAGCTGATGGCGGACAAGGGTCTATAGCAAGTCGGCAAGTATGCAGGGTCGCATGGGGTTAGCTATTTGCCCAGTCACTTGCATACTTGTCACCTGCTCACCTGCAAGGAGATAACCTCAGATGAACAAGAAAACCATCCGCGACGTTAACGTGCGCGGCAAGCGCGTGCTGGTGCGCGTGGACTTTAACGTACCGCTGAAAGACGGCGCGATCACCGACGACATCCGCATTCGAGCCGCCCTACCCACGATCAACTACCTGCTGGAGAAAGGCGCGGCGCTGATCCTGTGCTCGCACTTGGGCCGGGCCAAGGGCAAAGTCGTACCGGAATTAAAGATGGACCCAGTGGCCACGCGCCTGTCGGAACTATTGGGGCGTCCCGTGAAAAAAATGGACGATTGCATCGGCCCCGTGGTAGAAGATGCCGCCGCGGCGCTGCAGCCCGGGGAGGTCATCCTACTGGAGAACACGCGTTTCCACGCCGAGGAAACAGCCAACGATCCGGGATTCGCCAAGCAGGTAGCAGGGCTGGCCGATATCTTCGTCAACGACGCCTTTGGCGCAGCACACCGCGCGCACGCCACTACCGTTGGCGTGGCAGACTATCTGCCCGCGGTGGCCGGATTCCTGATGGAGAAGGAACTCGAGTTCCTCGGCAAAGCTACCAGCGACCCGGAGCATCCCTACGTCGCCATCTTGGGCGGGGCCAAGATCTCGGACAAGATCGGCGTCATCGAGAGCCTGCTGTCCAAGTGCGATCGGCTGTTGATCGGCGGCGGGATGGCCAACACCTTCTTCAAGGCAATGGGCTTTGAGGTCGGCGACAGCCTGGTCGAGGATGATGCAGTAGCGACGGCCAAGACGCTCCTGGAAAAGGCAGGCAGCCAGTTGGTGCTGCCCGTGGACGCGGTCGTGGCCGATGCCTTCGACAACGAGGCTAACGCCAAGGTCGTAGCGCCCAACGAGGTCACTCCCGGCTGGCGCATCCTCGACATCGGCCCCAAGACGGTGCAGACCTTTGAATCGGCGCTAGGCGGGGCCAAGACGGTCATCTGGAATGGGCCGATGGGCGTGTTCGAGATGCCCAACTTTGCCAAGGGCACCTTCGCCGTGGCGGAGACGCTGGCCAAGCTGGATGCCATCACCGTCATCGGCGGCGGCGATTCAGCGGCGGCGGTCAAGCAAGCCGGCCTGGCAGAAAAAATGAGCCACGTCTCGACCGGCGGCGGGGCAAGTCTGGAGTTTCTTGAGGGCAAGACCCTACCCGGAGTAGCGGCCCTGGCCGACAAGTAAGCGTGTATCGAGGGCCCTGGAAATTCTCCGGGGCCTTCTTTTTTTTACCCGATTTTGCCGCTTTTGACTTGTTAACCAGAAGTCGCTATAATGCTGTCAGGTAAAAGAGCAAGTTGAAGGGAGACGATCATGGCCTTCGCCAATGGTGAAAACGTAGGCGCGTACCGCATCGTGGAAAAATTGGGCCAGGGTGGTATGGCCACGGTCTACAAAGCCTACCACCCGGCGCTGGACCGCTACGTCGCCATCAAGGTGATGCACCCAGCCTTTATGGAGGACCCCAACTTTCTGGCGCGTTTTCAGCGAGAGGCCCGCATCGTCGCCAAGCTCGATCACCCGCACATCATCCCCATCTATGACTTTGCAGAGCATAATGGCAATCCCTACCTGGTGATTCGCTTCATCGAGGGGGAAACGCTCAAGGCTCGCATCGAGCGCGATCCCCTGGAGCCCGAGAAAATTAAGCGCATCGCACAGGCCGTCGGAGAGGCACTGACGTACGCCCACGGGCAGGGCGTCCTGCACCGCGACATCAAACCCTCCAACATCCTCCTCACCCCCGAGGGCGGCGTCTATCTGACCGACTTTGGGCTGGCGCGCATGGCTGAAGCCGGGGAATCCACCCTCTCCCGCGACATGATGGTGGGCACGCCGCAGTACATCTCTCCCGAACAGGCCAAGGGCATACGGAAACTCGACGCCCGCACCGACGTTTACTCGTTGGGCGTCGTGCTCTACGAACTGCTGGTAGGTCGCGTCCCCTTCACGGCAGATACCCCCTACGCCATCGTCCACGATCACATCTTTACGCCGCTGCCGATGCCCCGGGAGCTGAAACCCGACCTGCCTGAATCCCTGGAAAGGGTGTTACTCAAGGCACTCGCCAAGGAACCCGACGACCGCTTCCAATCAGTCGCGGAGCTGATCGCAGCTCTGGAGGGCGCCCTAAAGCCTCCCGCCGAGTCCAAGACAAAGGAAACGGTCGTGGTGCCGCCGCCATCTACCACAGTCCGCCAGGCTGAAGCTCCTCCCAGCGAGGCCGTGAAAAAAACGAGTGAGGTGAAACCCGAGTCGCAGAAACGGCGCTGGCTGTGGATCGCGGCGACCATCGCCGCCGTCACTTGTCTGGGAATCTCGCTCTGCCTTGGTGCAAGGTTCCTGCAAAAGAGAGCAGAAAGGCTGAGAGGGGAAGGAAAAGATGCCCAGGCGCTCTTCGAAGAAGCACAAACCGCCCGCGAGAATGGCGACCTTGAGCGCGCACTGGGGTTGTACGAAGCGGCTATACAAGCCGATCCGCAGATGGTCCCCGCCTACCTGGAGGCCAGTGTGCTCTTGCAGGAAATGGAAAGAGAGGACAAGTCACTCGACACGCTGATGCGAGGCGTCGAAGCCAACCCTGACGACCCGGATATACACATGGCAGCGGCAGGGACCGCGCTGCTGCTGAAAAAGATGGAGCCCGCCCAGCGAGAAGTCGGGTGGATGCAGCAAGAGATGCCCGACCATCCTCTCACACAGGCTTTGACCGGCATACTCCTTTTGAATCAGGGCCGCCCGTGCGAAGAGGCGCGCCCAGTGCTGGAAAAAGCCCTGCGGGCCGAACCGGAGCAGGTCTGGGCCCACTACGGTATGGGCGTCTGCCTTGCCCAGGAAGGCAGTCCGGACCCTGCGCGTGAGGAATTGACTTTCGTGCTTGAGCGCGAAGGGACGCCGCCGCTACTCAGAAAACGGGCCGAGGAACTGCTGGTCAGGCTGGAGGCGCCACCACCGGACCCGGGTGACGAGGCCGCCCTCAACGAATTCGACGTCCTGATCAACATCGTACAAGACGTCGAAGATGAAGGCCTCCGCCAACATCTCAAGATCACGCTCAGCGAGGCGCGCCAGGCGTGGAAAGAAGGAGATAAAGAACGCAGCATCAACATAGTCGAAGGACTCATTCCCTGGGTAGAGGAGAATAAAGCAGCACTGGGCCCTGAAAAAGCCCGGATGCTGACCCTTGGCCTGAACGATATCCTCCGCCGAGCGCAGTAATCTTTACAACATCCCGAGTAACTACTCAGCCCTGCTTCGCAGTTGCCTTTCGCGACAAAAAGAGGAGGAAGGCTGGGGGGTTCGAAGGCGGCTTCGCCGCCCGCGAACCCCCCAGCTCTCCCTTTTTTTGAGCGAGGGCCACCGCTCGGGCGAACAGCCTGAGTAGATACCATCCTGATAAGAATCGAAACACCCGGCTTACTAAAGTGGGCAAACTTTGAACAAGGAGACAAAATGAGAAAACCCTTCATCGCGGGGAACTGGAAGATGTACAAGACGATCGACGAGGCCGTGGCGCTGATCCAGGCACTGCGCGCCGAGCTCGATGGCGTCGCCGGCTGCGACGTAGCCGTCTGCCCGCCTTTCGTCGCGCTGGCCGCCGCGCACCAGGCATTGGCCGGATCGACCATCGGCCTGGGCGCGCAAAACGTGTACTGGGAGGAAGAGGGCGCGTTCACCGGCGAGGTGAGCCCGGTGATGCTTGCAGGATTGTGCGACTATGTCATCATCGGCCACTCGGAGCGCCGCAACGTCTTTGGCGAGACCGACGAATGGGTCAATCAGAAGCTGCACGCCGCGCTGGCCCACGGCCTCAAGCCCATCCTATGCGTGGGCGAGAACCTCCAGCAAAACCAGGCCGGGGAGACGGTCGCGTTCGTCGGCGGCCAGGTGCGAGCCGCTTTCGCCGGCATCACCGCCGAGCAGGCCCGCACCATCACCGTGGCCTACGAGCCGATCTGGGCTATCGGCACGGGCGTCCCCGCTACCGGCGAGGGGGCCAACGAAATCATCGAGGCGGCAGTGCGAGATGTACTGGCCGAGCTTTTTGGCGACGACGTCGCTCAAGCTATGCGCATCCAATATGGCGGCAGCGTCAAGCCCGCCAACATCGTCGAGTTTATGTCGCAGCCCGAGATCGACGGCGCGCTCGTAGGCGGCGCGAGCCTCAAAGCTGCAGACTTCGCCGCGATCGTCAGGGATGGCCTGGCGGCGAAATAGTCGCAGAAAATAGAGCGACGATCTTCCCGGAAGCTGGAATTGTTTGGTCAGCCGGCTGGCAACAACCAAAGCGACCTCTCGTTCAGCCATTCGGCACATAGCTTCCGGGAAGATAGACCGCAGGGGTTCTGTGGAGTATCATGAACTGGACGCCTTTCCTCTGGTTATCGGCGGCGCTCGGGCTTTTGCTCCTGGTCGAACGCTGGATCCACCGCCACTTGCAAGGCGTCATGCTGCTGCTCACCGGCAATCCCGAGATAGCCCTGGTGCTGTACGCCCTGCCGCTGCTGCCGGGCATCATCCTCCACGAACTGAGCCACGCCGTCGCGGCCCTCTTGCTGGGCGCCCGTGTCGGGCGCATCTCGATCCGCCCCAAGCTCATCGGCCAGCGCGTCCAACTCGGGTTCGTCCCCGTCGAAAAGACAGACGCCCTGCGGGCCAGCCTGGTCGGGCTGGCCCCCCTCCTCGTCGGCAGCGGCGTCATCCTGCTGATCGGATACGCCGTCTTTGACATCCACATGTTGGGATCGGCGCTCGTGGCCGGGGATTGGAGCGGCGTCCTCGACGGCCTGGCAGGGATGCTGGCGGTTCCGGATATTTGGGTTTGGGCCTACTTTGTCTTCACCGTGGGCAACACGATGCTGCCCAGCCGCGCCGACCGGCAGGCGTGGCTGCCGGTGATCCTTTTCCTCCTGGTGGCCTTTGTGCTCGTGTGGGTAGCCGGGTTCGGGCCGGTGGTCGTATCGAAGCTGGCCGAGCCCCTGGCGGTGGCCTTGCACTGGCTGGCGACGATGTGTACCCTGATACTGATCTTTGACCTACCGTTCGCGCTGGCGATTGTGCTAGCGGAAAAACTGCTGGAGCGGATCAAAGGATACCGGGTGGAGTATCAGAACTAACGTCTGCGGGAGAGGTAGGCCAGCACGACGACCACCACCACACCGACGCCCACCAACGCCAGCAGCTTGTACAGGCGAGAGGAGATCGTCAACGTCAGCACGCCGAACAGCGCGCAGAACCCCCAGTAGAAAAGCACGATCGCCCGCTGAGAAATCCCTAGGTCAAGCAGGCGAAAATGGAGGTGGCCTCGATCGCCCTGGGCCGGGGATCTGCGATGGCGCAGCCGGTCGAATATCTGCCACACCACGTCCACGATGGGCAGTCCGATCACCAACAGCACAGCAGCCACCCGTCCGCCGGCGATGAGGCCCAAAGCGCTCAAGGCATAACCGAGAAAGAACGCGCCAGCGCTCCCCAAAAAGACCCGCGCCGGAGCAAAGTTGTAGGGCAAAAAACCCAGCAACGCCCCCAGCAGCGCCAGCGGCAAAAGCGCCACGCTGGGCTGTCCCACGCTGTGCATGTGAATCGCCAGCACCGCGCACAGGATCGCCCCCACGCCCGCAGAAAGACCATCGAGCCCATCGAGCCAGTTGACGGTGGTGATCATCCCCATGACCCAGAACACCGTCAGCGGCGCGTACAAAACCAGGGGCAGGACGACCTCCGTGTCGGTCAACGGATTATTGAACCGCTCGAGGATAATGTGGGTGCAGACGGCCACGACCGCAGCGGCGAAGTGGGCGGCGAACTGCGGCAGCGGGCGCAGCTCCCAGCGATCGTCTATCAACCCGACGACGAACAGCAGTGCGCTGCCCAACAGCAGTCCAAGCAGACGCACAGGCTCTTTCGCGTCGGCTGTTGGGATGCCCAGCAACTGTCCCACGCCCACCGCCACGACGAAGGCGACGAACAGCGGGATGCCCCCCAGGCGCGGCACCTCTCCCTTGTGCGCCCGCCGTCCCCCAGGCCGGTCGACGATGCCCAGGCGGCAGCCCAAGAGCCCGGCAAGGGGGGTGATTAGGAGAGCCAAGCCAGCAGAAATGCCAAAAACTAGCAAATACTGTAACAAGTATGTCAACGGATTCACCAACGGATTTGTCAACGGATAAACGGATAAGGGGTCAAGCGAGTTTCTTGCCCCACCTTTTGCACGGCACCATCATCCATCTCGACAGAAACACACGGCTCACTTGCAAAAAAGACAGCATCATCACGACACTTGGACTCCAATGCACGATGATACACCACTTCGCGATGCCCCGGTCCCAGATCATTGTGCACCGCCATCGCCAATCCAATAACCTTGTACGTCACATCCCTATGCGGCGCATCCTCAACCAATCCCATATTACCCCCCCCCCTCGCATCACTTATCTATCCGTTTATCCGCCGATCCGTTGACTCATCCAGTGCCAAACTGTCGATCTCCTGCGTCCCCTAAACCCGGCACGATGAAACCCGCCTCGTTCAGACGGTCATCCACGGCGGCCAGGTAGATCGGCACGTCGGGGTGAGCCATCGACAGGCGCTGCACGCCCTCGGTAGATGCAATAATGCCTGCAAACTTGATGCGGCTGGCCCCCCAGCGCTTGAGAATGTCAACCGCCACCACCGCCGAGCCGCCAGTGGCCAGCATCGGATCGAGCACCAGGCACACGTCCACCGTCGGGCTGACAGGAAGGCGGCTGTAGTACTCTACCGGCTTTAGCGTCTGTTCGTCGCGGAAAAGGCCGATGTGCCACACCTCGGCGTTGGGCATGATGCTCAAGGCGCCATCCACCATGCCCAGTCCAGCGCGCAGAATGGGCACGAAGCCAACCCGCTCTTTCAATTGGTAGCCGCTGGCCTGCCCCAACGGCGTGACCACGGTCGCCTCCTCCGTCGCCAGGTCGGTCAGCGCCTCACAGGTAACCAGAACGGCAATCTCGCGCATCAACTCGCGGAACTTTTTCGGCTCTGTACGCTGGTCGCGCAGGAGCATCATCTTGTGCTGCACCAACGGATGGGACAAAATATGAACCCGCGACGGCATAGCTCACCTCCTAAAGGACAGGGCTTCTGACGGTGTGAATTGTACCTCTGAGCCCTCGGCTTGTCAAAACGCGACATTTCCCGTTGAGCACTTTTGATGTATAATCGTCTCAGGATGAACGACCGCATCACATCTCCTCAACTCCAGGAAGAAGAGGTCGTACTCGACCGGGCGTTACGTCCACAGCGCCTGGTCGATTTCACCGGCCAAGATCGCGTGCGGGAGAACCTGGGCATCCTGATCGAGGCGACCAAGCAGCGCGGCGAAGCGCTCGACCACGTACTGCTCCACGGCCCGCCCGGCCTGGGCAAGACCTGCCTGGCCCACATCATCGCCAACGAGATGGACGCGCCCATCCGCATCACCTCCGGCCCGGCTATCGAACGCGCAGGCGACCTGGCCGCCATTCTGAGCAACCTGCGCGAGAAAGAGGTGCTCTTTATCGACGAAGTGCACCGCCTGGGGCGAGCCGTCGAAGAGATCCTCTACCCGGCGATGGAGGATTTTGCCCTCGACTTTGTCATCGGCAAGGGACCCAGCGCCCGCTCCATCCGGCTGAAGCTGCCGCGTTTCACCGTCGTGGGAGCCACCACCCGCCTGGCACTGCTGACTGCCCCGCTGAGAACGCGCTTTGGCGCCATCTTTCGCGTGGACTTTTACGACCACGAGGCATTGGAGGCAATCGTGCGCCGCGCCGCCGGCATGCTGCAGGTGGAAATAGACGACGCGGGAACGGCAGAGATCGCCCGGCGAGGCCGCGGCACTCCCCGCGTAGCGCTGCGACTGCTGCGGCGCGTGCGCGACTACGCCCAGGTGCGCGCCAACGGGCACATCACCGCCGAAGTAGCCGAAGAAGCGCTAGAGATACTGGAAGTGGACGCGCGCGGGCTCGAGGACCTCGACCGGCGCGTGTTGCACACCATCATTGAGAAATTTGACGGCGGGCCGGTAGGGCTCGATACCGTCGCCGCCTCGGTGAGCGAGGAACCGGATACTATCATGGACGTGGTCGAACCGTACCTGCTACAACTGGGTTTTATAGATCGCACGCCGCGCGGGCGCGTGGCGACCGCGCGAGCCTACGAGCACCTGGATATCCCTTACCAACGAGCAGAGCAGCCAAAGCTGCTATAAAGTTCGGCCCACGAAGGGAAAATAAAGGTGAGCAAGAGAAAACGAGACGCCATAGCCGAGTGGGCAGAGCAGCGATAGTTTACGAACTATGAACGAGCTAATCGGTACAAAAATAGGCGAATACGAGATCGTCGAGCACATAGGACACGGCGTGGCGGCTGACGTATATAAAGCCCACCAGGCCAAGCTCAACCGGTACGTGGCAGTCAAGGTGCTCTCGCCCACGTTTGTCAAAGAGCAGGCGTTCCTTGCCCGCTTCATCCGCGAGGCGCAGGCCGTCGCGCAACTGGATCATCCCAACATTCTGCCCGTCTACGCCTTCGACCGGCAGGATGACCTGGTCTACCTCGTGATGCAGTACGTGAACTCTGGGTCGCTGGACGACCTGACGGGACAACCCCTGCCCCTCGACTTTACGCTCAACATCCTGGGCCAAGTAGGGAGCGCGCTTTCCTACGCCCACAATCGAGGCATCGTCCACCGGGACGTGAAACCGGGCAACATCCTTCTAGGACCCGACAACTGGGTGCTGCTGACCGACTTTGGCCTGGTCAAAATCCTCGAGACCCCCGCCGACCTGACGCCTTCGGGGATGTCGCTGGGCACGCCAGCCTACATGGCCCCCGAGCAAGTGGCAGGGGACCGCGTCGACCATCGGGCCGACATATACTCTCTCGGCGCGACTCTTTACCAGATGACCACCGGGCGCGTGCCCTTTGAGGGTGGAACGGGCATGGCCGTCGCCTTCAAGCACGTGAGCGAAGCCTTGGTGCCGCCTCGCAAATTCAATCCCAGCCTTCCCCCCACCGTGGACAAGGTGATCGTCAAAGCGCTGGCCAAGGAACCTGACCTGCGCTACCAGACGGTGGATAAACTGGTCGCTGCGTTCAAAGAAGCCACGGAGGGGACAAAAGCGCCGGCCAAACACCCCACGCCTATGACACTCAAATCAGCATCGAGACAGACACTTGCCCAAAAAGTGCCTACGCCGCCTCCCGTGTCGATTCCATTGGAGGCTATCTGGCCGCCCCTGAAAGAAAGCCCTGTACAGGGCGGCAAGGGGTGGACACTGCTGGCGGCCATTGCCGGCGCGTTAGCGGGCTTCTTCCTGATCCTATGGGCTGTGGCTGCCTTGCTGATCAGGTTGCTATGAAGCAAGCAGGCCGTTTTAAAACTACTCGCAAACCTGCAGGGCGTGTTGCAAATGGACACAGCGAAGGATAAAAACCAACAGAGTATCGCATACGGGCGCGCACTCGTGCGTGCGATGGAGGCTCTGGAAGCCATAGCGACGACCGATCAGGTCGGGCAGACGCTGGCGAATCAGCTCATAGCGGCCTACGAGAAGCAACTGCAGGGCATCACAGAGACGTCCCCGAACCTGGTCGCTGAAGCGTTGCTAAAAGAAAAGGTCCTGATAAAGTCACGGCATCGATGCTGCGTGTGCCACCAGTTCGCCGGCCAGGATATCAACGTCTTTCACGTCGATCCCGACATCAAGGACGCTCCCGACTCGCTGGAAAACGCCATCGTCCTATGTCTGCGCTGCAACGCCGAAGCCGTGTACGCCAGCTCCCAAAACGTTCCCGGCAACAAATACGCCCCCCAGGAACTGCGCAGGCATCGCGATCTGTGGTGGCAGTGGTGCGAAGGAAACCCAGATGCCACAATTCCGACCACGATACCCGGCGTCCACAGGGAGCATCTCTACGTCCCCTTTCCCTCCCCTGAACTGGACATCATTCCCGAGCCCGGCCCTCTTCCGCCCGGTTCTCGGATGCCTTTCCGCCGCGACGCGCTCTTCACCGGCCGCAGCGAGTCCCTCAGCGTCCTGGCCCGCGCCCTGCTCCCGCAATCGCCAAACCCTCAATCGCCCGTTTTGATCACTCAGACGGTCCAGGGAACCGGAGGCGTGGGCAAGACCCAGCTGGCCGTCGAGTTTGCCTATCGATACGGGCGCTTCTTCCGAGGCATCCACTGGCTCAACTGCGCCCCGCCCCAAACGCCAAATGCCGAGATAGCCGCGTGCGGCGAAGAAATGGACCTACCCTACTGGCCCAAGGAGCAATCCGACCAGGTGGCCCGCACGTTGGAGGAATGGCGAGAGGGCGAGGTGCGCCTGGTGATCCTGGATAACGTGGAGAACATGAGCGCCGTCCGCGCCTGGATGGACAGGCTCAAAGGAAGCCCCGTCCGCCTGCTGCTCACTGCCCGCGACTCTGATTGGCCCGCCGACCTGGGCCTGACCATGCTGCCGCTGGACGTATTCACGCCAAAAGAGAGCCTGGCTTTCCTGCGCCATCACATCCCCTCCCAACTCACCGCCGATGCCGAACTCGAACGGCTGGCAGAGCGGCTAGGCCACCTTCCATTTGCACTTGATTTGGCCGGACGATACCTGGCCAAAAATCCTCAATCCGCCCTGGAGGCCTACCTGCACCAGATTGACGCTGCCCGGCGCGCCCCCCAATTGGCATCCTGGAGAGCGCGGCTGGGTACCCCCATCGGCCACGACCTGAACCTGGCTTCTGTCTTTGCCATATCTTGGCAGGGAATAAACGACGACACAGCCCGCGACTTGTTCTTGATCGCGGGCCGCTGTGCCCCAAACCAACCTATTCCCCTACAAATACTCGAGGAAGCCGCCGGGCTAGGACTCGACGAGTGCGGCGAGCACCTGGACGTCCTGGCGGACTTGGGCCTCGTCCACGTAGAGGACGCCGGCCCTATCATACATCCCCTGCTTTCCCAGTACGCACGTGCGATGCCGAAAGCAAAGAGCCCGCTCCCAGCGCTGGCGCGTCTGGCCCAAACGGCCAACAAACTGATGGATAGAAGCGGCAACGCCTCCCATTTCGTACCACTCCTGCCTCACGTTTACGCAGTGACCGAGGGAGGAGAGGAAGAGGAGGATTTGGAGGCAATCGGAACGCTCTGGAACAGCCTGGGCTACTACATGGATCGGGTGCGAAACCACGCCGCAGCGCAGGCCGCCTTTGGGCGCGCGCTGGCAATCTGGCAAGTCGCCCACGGCCCGCTGAACCCGCAGGTTGCGACAGCTCACAGCAACCTGGGAGGGGCGTTACAGGCCCTGGGCGACTTGAGCGGCGCGCTGGCCGCCTTCGAGCGCGCGCTGGCAATCGATGAAAAGATCTATGGCCCCGACCATCCTGACGTGGCCAAAGACATGAACAATCTGGGAAACGCACTGCTGACCATAGGCGATCCGAGAGGGGCCTGGTCAGCCTACGTATGCGCGTTAGCCATCCTGGAGCACGTCCTGGGCCCGGACCATCCAGACGTGGCGACGCAGCACAACAGACTGGGAATCGTACTGCAAAAGCTCAACGACCTGGTAGGAGCACAAGCGGCGTTCGAGCAGGCCCTGCACATCTTTGAAGGGATCTTTCCCTCTGGTCACCCATACGTTAGAGGCGTACAGGAGAACCTCGAGGTACTGGCGAGGATCAGAGACCGCACTGCCTGGGCTCAACAGTCCATGCGTCCAATTCCCGTCAGCGGCCCAAGCCAATACTTTTTGTGTCCAGAGTGTGGTGCAGTGCGCGAGGAAGTCAGGGCCAATGACGGCTCGATTGCCAGGGTGAGATACTACGGCTTGAACAGCGACGCGCTATCCAAGCTGGTCGTCGAAAAGGCCCGCGCGATCTTGGAGCAAATAAAACCCGATCAACTCAAATTGCTCGATACAGACAGACGAAAGTGAAAACAGCCGACTTTGACTATGTCCTCCCCGCAGAGTTGATTGCTCAAACCCCCATCGAGCCGCGAGATGCCTCCCGATTGATGGTAGTGGATCGGAGCAGCGGCAAAATCACTCACCACCACTTTCACACCCTGCCGGATTTCCTGCGACAGGGCGACCTACTGGTACATAACGAGAGCCGCGTCATCCCGGCCCGGCTCTTTGCCCGCAAGCCGACCGGCGGGCAGGTCGAGATACTGCTGCTACGGCAACGCGCCGACGATACGTGGGAGACGCTGGTGGGGGGCAAGCGCGTCCGGCCCGGGACGCGCTTGACGCTGCTCGCAGGCCCCAACGGAGCGCCAACCGACGCGACGGCCGAGGTCATCGAGGCGGGTGAGCGCGGCATGCGCGTGCTGACCTTTGACCGGCCCGTCCTGCCACTGGCGGGAAACGTGGGCACCACGCCCCTGCCGCCCTACATCCACACGCCACCGGAGAACGTGGAAGGAGGGCTGTCCGCGCGCTACCAAACGGTTTACGCGCGTGTGCCGGGATCAGCGGCAGCGCCCACGGCCGGGCTGCACTTTACCCCAGAGCTGCTGGAGCGATTGTGGGGCATGGGCGTCAAGTCCGCCTTTGTCAACCTGCACATCGGGATGGACACATTCCGCCCGGTGAGCGAGGAAAACGTCGAAGAACACCACATGCACACCGAGCACTGCTGGCTGGCACCGGAGACAGCCGCACAGATCAACCTAGCGCGGGGCGAGGGAGGGCGGGTGATCGCGGTAGGGACGACGAGCGTGCGGGTGCTCGAATCGGCGAGCCAGCGAACTATGAATCACGCATCCCCAATCGTCCAGCCGTTCGACGGGCCAACCGACTTGTTCATCACCCCCGGCTACGAGTTTCGCGCGGTGGACGTGCTGATCACCAACTTTCACCTGCCGCGCTCGACGCTGCTGATGCTGGTGGC